>NZ_AP014945.1:907476-1209968 GCF_001548275.1 Caldimicrobium thiodismutans | reverse complement strand
CATTGTGAAGGGTGTGACCTTGAGTGGTGGGAGCCTTTAAAGATTGAAAAAGAGTTTTATGAGGAGGAAGGGGATGAGGCTTATACAATATTTCACTTAGGAATAGGGGAGAGTTTGGGAGAAGATTATAAAGCTTTTTTCAAACACATTCCTTTAAAATCTGGGAGGCTACTTGATGTAGGCTGTGGAGATGGAAGGTTTTTGAAGAGAGCGCAAGAAATGGGCTTTGAAGTCTGGGGGATAGACTTTGATAGGAAAAGTGTTGAAGTTTGTAGAGAAAAAAGAGGACTTAAAAATGTCTATGCTATGAGTTTAGAGGAATTTGTAAATTTTGCCGAAAAGGAAGGGCTAAAATTTGATGTAATAACCTTTTTCGCGGTGCTTGAGCATCAGGACAAGCCAAAGGAGTTTTTGGAAAATGTAAAAAGGCTTTTAAAACCCGGTGGGTTCATTGCAGGAGACGTGCCAAATAGAGAAAGGTTAATACTATGGGAAAGAGAAAACTCAGACTTTCCTCCTCATCACTTTTTGTGGTTTAATAAAAAGGCACTTTATCAGGCTTTGGAACTTACAGGATTTTCATCAATAAAGGTTATAAGAGTAAAACATGAATTGAAGACTATACCTGCATATCTTGAGGGTGTATTATTAGGTGGTATAGGGCTTAGGCTTAAAAAGACTCTTAAAAAGTCCGTAGTAAAGGATGAAAAACTTGCAAGTTTAGGAGTTGAAGATTTAAAAAAGGTAAATCCAGATAAAAAACTTTACTTTTTATCTTTACTTCGCAAGGCAAGGGATGTTTTCTTTTTCTTGCCTGCGGTGGCTTATTGGTTTTTTGTGCCTCAAGACAAGGGTCTTTTTTATACTTTCAAGCGAGGTTTCAAAAATGAATTCTCATAAAAATAGATTGATTATTCATAGACTTAGCATGAAAGTCATCATATTTGCGGGAGTTTTATATTTACAGAGAAAGTAGTTGAGCGATTTAATAAAGAATTTAAAGAGGAGTGTAAAGATTATGAAAGTTTTTGCATGTTAGGTCTCGATTGACAGAGTTGTTTATTTAGTAGTTAAGGAGAGAGAAGTATATAAGTAAGAGACTAAAAAATTTTGAGATGATAATAGAAGAGATAAGGGAGTACAGGAATGCAAGACATGGAAAGAAGGAAAATAAAATTTTTATAAAAGTAAAAATTTTTATACATAAAATTATTGACACTATGTTTAATAACAAAAACAAATCATTTTAGGATATTATTAGCAAATTTCTTATTTAGATCAATTTCAAATATATCAGAAAATGTTTTAAGGCTCCATAAACGAAAATTTTTTTCTGTAGCAAAGTTTTTATCATACTTGATATAAAATCCAAAGCCTACTTTTTTAAGAAATAGAATATCATTAATTTCGGAATCTTCAAAAGCTTTTTTTAAAATCCATTTATTATATTTACCCGTCTTATCAAAAAGTTTTTTAATTTTAAATTTAGGATGAATAGAGAAAGCTAACTCAACTAAGTTATGATTTAAGAACGGAGATCTTACTTCTACAGAGTTTTTCATTCCTGCAATATCTGCGACCATTGTGATGCTATGAGCATTTTCGCTAATTAAAGCCCAAAAATTCGAAAAGTCAATTAATAATCTTTTATTGAAATTTGATAAAAGAGGTTCAAATTCGTCAAAAATAGAATTGACTAATTTCTTATCATATGGGTATTTATTTTTAAAACTCATAAATTTATATTTCAAAATTTTTAATTTTCTATTATCTAATAAATTTAGAAAATTAAGAATTTTCATCATATACGAAAATAATAAAGTTTTAGGATGCGAGGTATAACCATAAAAATTTCATCTCCGCCATTACCTGTTATAACGACCTTTATGCCTTCATTTCTGATGTTTTTATAAAGTATATCTGAATAAGCAAATTGAAATAGGCATAGAGGTTCGCCATAAATTGATATTATATCTCTTAAACTTTTCAAAACATCACCTTCTTTAAAATAAAATATTTTTAATGGAATTTTCAATTTGTTGGCGACCAACCTTGCTCTTTGAATTTCTTCGTCGTTTTCATCTCGACCATAAGTAAAAGCTATTATATCTTTGTTTAGAATTTTTTTTAAAATAAAACTAATAATAGAAGAATCAACACCGCCAGATAATAAAACTGCTAAAGGAACATCTGATACTGTCGTTAATTCGACTGCTTCTATTAAACTTTGTTTAACCATTTTACAGATTTTAGATTCTGGATAATTTAAATATTCTTTGCTAATTTTCGGCTGATAATAAAAATTATTTTCTTGAATTTTATTGTCTTTAATTAATAGATATTTAGCGGGCTCTAATTTTTTAATCCCTTTCCAAATAGAATAAGGCTCAGGTATATGTCGATATGTTCCTAAATAATATAAACTTAAAATATCATTATCAATATCTGGCTGACTATTATAAATTTCTCTAAGAGTTCTTAAAATAACCGGTATTTCTGAAGCAATTATCAATTTTTGGTCATCAATGTAGTAAATAAGCGGTTTTTCGCCTATTCTATCTCTAGCACAAAATATTTCTTTTGAATTTTTATTATAAATACAAAAAGCAAACATCCCCGTAAATAAATCAAGGCAATCTTTACCGAAATGTTTATAAGCTTCTAAGATTACTTCCGTATCAGATTCAGTAAAAAATTTACTACCCCTTTTAGTTAGTTCCTGTTTAATTTTTTTAAAATTATAAATTTCGCCATTAAAAGTTATAACCAGATTTTCTTTAATCATTGGCTGATTTGATCTTTCATCTAGGTCAATAATAGCTAATCGATAATGAGATATAAAAACTTGTCTGTCTTCAGACAAAAAGAAGCCTTCTGCGTCTGGTCCACGGTGTCTCAATTTTGTGGTTATTAATTTAAGCTTTGATATTTCAATATCACTCAATGGTTTTTTAGAAGATAAAAGAAAAATGCCGCACATTTTATTTCTTGGATATTAAATAATTACCAACGGCTGCGTATTTTAATTTACTATTTTCAAGCGTAAATAATAATTGATCTAAAGTTGCCACTAATGGATATCCATGTAAATTTAACGACGTATTTAAGACCCCGCCAATTCCCGTAATTTCTTTAAAATATTTTATAAGCCGCCAGTAGTCTGGATTTTGCGATCTATATACTATTTGAGGTCTTAATGTTTTATCAGCTTGGTGCATCGCAGCTTTTAGATGTTGTTGTGCCAATTCTGTTGAGTCAAAGGCAACAATCATATAAGGTGCTTTTATTTTTTTAGGATTTATAATATATTTATTTTCGTCTTCATCTAAAATTGAGGGGGCAAATGGCATCCAAAAATCTCTTTGTTTAATAGTATCATTGACTTCATAAAAGCTTTTAAGATCACTAGGATTTGCCAGTATTGATCTATTACCAAGTGCTCTTGCTCCCCATTCAGCTCTTCCTTTAAATCTTGCTACTATTTTGAATTCTGACAATAATGTTGCTACTTTTTTTTCTATATCATCATAGTATTCAATATTATATTTTTGGTGTAGTTTGTTTTTATCAAAATAGAGTTTAATTTCTTCATCTGAATATTCAGGACCTAAATATAAATCTTTTAATGGTTCAGGGTCGTTATCTGTTTTTGTTTTATAAACATAAAAACAAGCGCCAAAGGGATTACTTTCATCTCCACAAGATGGCATAAAATAACAACCTTCAATCTCTTCCATCTCCATTATTTTTTTATTTAGTTTTACGTTCATAAAAACTCCACCACCTAAATATATATTTTTAATTCCTGTAATTTTAATAGCATTTTTAATCCATTGAATAACTAATTCTTCTAACCATAATTGTAATCCTCCAGCAATATTATCAAATCGCATTCCTAATAATTTATCTTTAAAGTAATACATTAAACGATTTGTTGGTATAGAAGATTTAAAAGTTAAACCGTCTTTATCTATCCAAAGCAAGGGTTTAAAAATTTTATCGCAAATCTCTCGTGAAATTTCATATTTAGAATAAGGTGATAAACCCATAACTTTGTATTCATGTTCAAGTGGTTTCATTCCTAAAAATCTTGTAATTTCTGAATAAACATAACCAGGAGAGTATAGCCATGGGGTAGATGCTATTCTTTCTATTTTCTTATTTTTTTCATTATATATACTTACAGTGGAGCATGAATAATCACCACTACCATCGAGGGTTAAAATTAAAGCCGGTTTTTTACGGTCTAAACAACTATAATATGCAGAATAGGCATGGCATGTATGGTGTCTAACAAAAATTATTCTATTTTCAATAGATTCAATTTTTAAATTTAAAACTTTTGATAATTGTTCTAATAGGCTTTGTTTTGTTTTCTTATTGATAAGATTATTTTTTAAGAATAAGTATTTCCAGTATAAATTAGGAAAAGTAGTAGCCATCAAATATTTGACATAATCTTTATAATTTTTTTTATTAAAAGAACTTACTGATGTAGTATTGTTATCAATGTATAGCTGATTAGGAAAAATAAACTTACCACAAATAGCAATATAGTTTATTTCTTCAGGAGTTATACCGCTTTCATTGAAAAACCATTCAATTGCCTCCTTGGGAAAATTACTTGAAATTTTTTTATTATCAAATTTCTCTTGGCTGACTGCATGAGTAATCTTCCCGTCTTGTAAAATAGCTACAGTTGAATTATGACCTAATTGTATGCCTAAAATTTTCATAGTGTCAACTTTTTTGTGTATAAAATTCTTTTTCATTTGTAATAATTTTAATCTCTCCACTCCCATATCTTGCCCTCCTTTCCCCCCTTAGCTCCTCTATTATCCTCTCAAAATTTTTTAGTCTCCTACTCCTATACTTCTCATTCATCTCCTCAACTACTAAATAAACAATCTTATCAACTGAACCCTCACTCGGAAATACTTCTATAACCTTTACTCTCCTCTTCACTTCCTTAATAAATCTCTCAAGGGCATTCGTGGTATATATAAATCTCCTCAAAGGATAAGGATACTTCAAATAAACCATAAGTTTGTCCAAATCCCTCTCCCATGACCTTATTATATCAGGATAAATTCTTTCCCATTTCCTCTTAAATCTCTCAAATCCAAGCTTCCACTCTCTCTCATCGTGCCTTTCATATATCTCCTTCAAATCTTCTGCAACTGCAGCTCTCTCTCGTTTCCTTACTCTATTCAAAGTATTTCGGATCTTATGCAACACACAGCTCTGAAAATCTGCAAGAGGATAGATAAGTTTTACAGCTTCTTCAAGCCCAGGAAGGTTATCTCCTACCACTAAAAGGGGTTCTTTTAGTCCTCTTTTATAAAGTTCTTTAAATATCTCTTTCCAATTAAGTGCACTCTCTCCACTTCCTCCAGGTATCCAATATCCTAAAATCTCCTTATGTCCATCCTCACTTAATCCAGCAACAAAATAAACTACTTCATTCTCTGTCACACCTCCACGCCTGACTTTTAAATAAGTCCCATCAACATATAATACAGGATACCACTTTGTTATAGGAGCATTTTTAAATTCCTCTATCTTTTTAGTCACAACTGATGTAATACGAGATATAGAAGTGGGAGAATATTTAACCCCGTAAATTTTTTCTAAGGTGTTAGCAACATCTCTCGTAGAACACCCACCAGCATACATGTAATAAATCAGCTCATCTAAATATAAGAATTCTCTTGAATAAGGCTCAAAAATAGCGGTCTTAAAATTTTTCTTCCTTGTTCTTGCCACCCTAAGATTTTTTATCTCTCCAAAAGGTGTTTTTAAACTCCGTAAGAAATATCCATTCCCCACATCATCCATTTCTTCACAAAAAATTCTTCTTTCTTCCAAAATCAAAGTTTCAAGAAGGTTTTTAATCATATTTTTAATTTCCTTAAATAAGAGGTTTTCAAGTATTTTCTTTTTCTCAGGATGTTGTATAATAATTTTAAGGTTCTCATAGAGCGGATCCTTCATTTTCGCCCTCCTAGTTAGTTTTTGGGTAGAGGCTAGGAGGGGATTTTACCAAATTTTTTTAAATTCAACCCAGGTTACTGACTCAAATTTAAACCTCCCCAATCTATACACAAAATTTATAATACTACCAAAATTTTCATTTTTTAGCAATAATTATTTGATTATAACCTAATAAAGCGCTTTTAAAGTTAGTAGCTATAAATATATATTTATCATATATTTCTAAATAACGAGTTCTATATTTTTTAATTAAAGGGAAAAATATATTTAATAAACCAAGAGAGGTAAATTGAGGAACCACTTTAAAACCATTATCCATAAATATTTTTTTAAATCTTTTTAAGTTCCAAAAATTCACATGGTCCGCTGTATGAAAATCTTCAGGGCACATACCAAATAAAAATTTTAATCTAAATGGTAACCAACTTATATTAGGAGTGGAGGCAAAAAGCAGTCCTTCATTTTTTAAAACCCTTTTTATTTCAATAAGTGCTTCGTTAAAGTTTTTTAAATGCTCTAAAACCGCAAAACATATTACCGCATCAAAAAAATTATCTTCAACCGGTATTTTCTCTTTTTCTAGGTCTAATTTAAATTTAGCTTTAATTTTGTTATTTAATTTATCTAAACATTCTTCTGAAATATATAGACAATATACCTCATATTTTTCTATCAACCAATTAGATATTTCACCATTACCAACCCCTATCTCTAAAATTTTTGAACCAGCTTCTAATTTTGGTATCAAAAATTTATCGAGACAATAATAAGCTTCCACCGAAGGTTGAAGTTTAGAAAAATTTTCATATAAGTTGTCTTTTTTCATTTTTTATGAAAATATCTTTTTAAAATTTTCTAACCAAATTTCTTTACTAAATTTATTTTCATATAATTCAATACTTCCTTGTTGCCAATTTTTGTATTCCTCCGCACCTATTTCTATGGCTTTAGCTATTTCTAAGCTAAAAGAATCATAAAATTTATTCTCTAAAAAATTTTTAGTAAATTCATTAATTCTGTATACTGTATTATTAACAAATTCAAAGCCATTATAATTATCAGGTTTTAAAAAGGGATGACTTAGCAAAATTCCATTTTTATTACTTTCAACCATTTCATGTGTGGCATAGACATTAGTAATAATTATTCCGCACCCCGAGGACAATGCTTCTAAAATTACGATCGGAAAAGATTCATAAAATGTTGGTAAAATTAAAATGTCGGTTGTAGTCAATAAATGATTAATAAGGTCTTGGCGGTTAATCGGTGTATTTATTATTATTCTATCGTCATTTACTTCTTTTCTAATCTCCTTTGGCACTTGCGAAAAAATAAATAATTTTAAATTTTTATTTTTAATAGAGCTAAAAGCTTTTAATAATTCTGGACCACCATTTAATCGGAAATCAAATCCGGCAAAAGTAAAATTAATTGTCTTTTTATTTATATCTTTTTTCTTTTTTAGATAGTTTCTTTCTACAAATGGATAAACAATAAAACATTTATGTCTGTATTGCTCTCCTATTTCATACAAAAAATGTTCCATTGATGTTTGCGACATAAATGTTAATTTATAAGCTTTATTAAAAAATTTTTTAAACAGACTTTTATAAATTCCAAATGCTTTCTTATTATAAAAGGTCACAACATAAGGGTTGTCAAACTCTATTATAAAATTTTTTTTAGTCAAAATTGGTATATACCCCCAAGTATAAATAAAATCTGCTTCATTACTTTCTTTTTTAGGTAGTAAGCGAAAATTAATTAATGGCAATTTTGATACAATTAAAGATTTTATTCTTCCCTTATATGAAGTATGAAATTTAAAAACATTAACAGAACTTTGTTTTTTCTCATCAGATGGTATTATTACTGAATAATTTTCATTTAAATAAGTTTTAACAGCTTTTATAGTATCCCATTGCCTTTCTCTAAAATGTGATTTTATATAAAAAAAATCTTAGGCATAATTTACATATTTTTTAATACAATTTTATTTTATCCAATAAATAATAATCAATATATATAAAGAATAAGAAATTTCAATTGTTTTTCTAATAATGTATTTTCTACTATCCTTCCCATCTTTAAGGATGTCCTAATATAAACGATGTTCAAGTAGAATACCCAAAAATTATAAGATGTAAATATTTTGTGAAAAAAATAACATTATAGGGCTCACTTAGCGTCATTGTCTTAGCTGAATAATTTTACAAATCTAAAAGGTTAGAGCCCTTTTTCCTTCCTTAGCAGTTGGAGCCTCTTTTATTGATCTGCAGAGATGATATATTTCTTGAGTATTTTAAATATTTAGAATTAATTCCTGTTGCAATAAATAGCTGAAGAGTATCTTTAGTGATGGGAATATTTAGTTTTTTCACAATGGTTTTAATTTTAACTCTTTTTGCAAAAGAAAATTTAAGATACTTTCAATGAGTAGCGTAAGGCTTGGATGATTGCCTTATTTTGCTTAAGTCCAAAGTCTCCTATGCTTTAAAGAGATAGTAAAGAGGAAGAGACTACCAGAAATGTGACAATTTAGAAAGTAAATAAGTCTGACTATTCAAAATTAACACCATAAGGTAAAATAATGGGATTGTTTTTTCACCGGGGTGGTGTTATTATAATAACGATGATGCCGGAAATAATAGTATGCCCCGTGTGTTCTACCAAAGTAGGCTCACAAAGCTACCTCCAAAGATATATATCAGATTGGAATAAAAAGGAGTATAAGCTTTATCATTGTGAAGGGTGTGAGCTTGAGTGGTGGGAGCCTTTAAAGATTGAAAAAGAGTTTTACGAGGAGGAAGGGAGTGAAAGTTATACGGTCTTTCACTTAGGAATAGCAGAAACTCTGGGAGAAAATCATAAGGCTTTCTTCAAATATTTTCCTTTAAAATCTGGGAGGCTTCTTGATTTAGGCTGTGGAGACGGAAGGTTTTTGAAGAGAGCTCAAGAAATGGGCTTTGAAGTCTGGGGGATAGACTTTGATAGGAAAAGTGTTGAAGTTTGTAGAGAAAAAAGGGGACTTAAAAATGTCTATGCTATGAGTTTAGAGGAATTTGTGGATTTTGCCGAAAAAGAGGGGCTAAAATTTGATGTAATAACCTTTTTTGAGGTGCTTGAACATCAAGACAAGCCAAGGGAGTTTCTGGAAAATGTAAAAAGGCTTTTAAAACCCGGTGGCTATATTGCAGGAAGCGTGCCAAATAGAAGATTGTTAAGTTTTGTGAAAAAATCTTTAAATTACTCTATGGGCAATTTTCCCCCACATCATTTTTTGTGGTTTGATGAATATACTTTAAAAAGATGCCTTAATTTTTGCGGTTTTGAGGTCAAATTAATAATAGAACTTCAAATATCTAATCTGTTTAGAAGACTGTTTGAGAATTCAGCAAGATTAGAATATGCTTTACTTGGCGTGAAGGGAGTTTATCTTAGAAGAAATGTGAAGAAAAAAATACTTTCAAACAAAAATTTTTATAATACATCAAATTTTAGAAAAATATTTTTTAAAATTCTAAAAATTACCAGAAATATATCTTTTTTAATAACTACTTTTTTACTTATGCCTGTAATTACTGGTACAAATTTATACTTTCAAGCTCAATTACCCTCTGAATTTATAACTGAAAAACCATGAAAAAAGTTTCCATAATAGTTCCAACAATTGGTAGATCTTCGCTAAAAGACACTCTGAAAAGTCTTTTAGCACAAACTTATAAAAATCTTGAAATAATAGTTACAGATGATACAAAAGAAGGCAAAGCATGCGAAATTGTTAAAGAATTTCCTATGGATAAAATAAAATATGTAAAGAATGAAAAATATATGCATGGTCCTACAGGAAATAAAAATAATGGCTTAGATCATGTTACAGGAGAATATTTTACTTTTGTTGACGATGATGACCAACTTCTTCCAGAAGCTATAGAAACACTCATAATGTATGCAGAGGAAAGAAATTATCCTATAGTGATGGCTAATTGCCTTGATTCCAAAACTGGTAAATTTAAAGGTTTGTCTTATGGAAAAGATATGGAGTGGACTTACGAAGATTTCTTAAGGGGATACTTAGATGGTGATTACTTTTTAATTGTGGCTACTTATCTTTTGAATAACGAGAGGTTTAAAGACGATACATGGGGAGCTGAGCTTTTACTCTGGTGGAAAATTTTTAAGAAAATTAAAAAAGGATATTATATTGATAAAGCTTTAATGATATGCAATACAGTTTCTTCAGGAAGAGTAACTATCCAAATGGAGAGATATCCTGAGAGACAGGTATTAAATTACTATTACACTATTCTTGAGTTTGGAGAAGATTTATTGAAAATAAATCAAAAGCAATATGTGAGATATATTTTAAGAGGAATGTATTTTGCTAAACTTGGTTGTGATACTGATAAACTCAAATTTTTCAAAGAGTCATTAAAAAGTGTTAACCATAAAACACTAAAAGTATTTTCTTATCTTTATTACTTATTTGTTAAGATGGTTCCAAGAAAAATTCTTCTTAAGGCAAACCTGTATCTTTATAAAACCTGTATTCCCTTAATTAAAAATTGGTTTAAAAAATGAGTTCTTATCTTCTTCTCAATTCTCTTTCGGGTGGTGGTGCAGAACGGGTTACAGTGAATCTGTTTAAAGCCTTAAACTTTAAAAAATTTTTCCTTCTGGAAAAGGAAGTGAAGTATGAAATTCCAGAAGAAAAAATTGAATATCTCTCCAATCATACTACCAAAACAAGCTCCATCCATAAAACCCTTTTTATACCTGTATATGCTTTAAGACTTTCAAAAAAGTTAAAGGCTCAAGATATTGTTCTTTCCATGCTTGAAAGGGCAAATTATGTAAATATAGTTGCCTCCTTTTTGTCAAAGCATAAATCTATAATTTCTATCCGTATGTCGCAAAGGTATGGAAGACCTTCTTGGCACCCTTATAATTTTTTTAATAAACTACTCTATCCTAAAGCAGACCTTATTATTACAGTTTCAAAATCTATAAAAGCAGAGCTTGAAAAGTTTTATGGATTGCCAGGGGAGAAAATAAAAGTAATCTATAATCCAGTCTATTTCAACGAAATACAGGAGAAAAAGGAAGCCTTATTAAATGAATATGAGCCGATATTTAATAATCCTGTTTTAATAACTGCAGGAAGGCTGACCAAGCAAAAAGGTCAATGGTATTTGATTAGAATCTTTAAGGCTTTGAAGAAGGATTTTCCAAACTTAAAGCTTGTAATACTTGGAGAAGGAGAGCTAAAAGGTTATCTTGTCAAACTCTCTCAAAACCTTGGGCTAAAAACCTTTGTATGGGACGAAGGCAGGCTTTCAGAGGATTTTGACCTTTACTTGCTTGGCTTTCAGAAAAATCCATTCAAGTTTATAGCAAGGTCTGAGCTTTTTGTCTTTCCAAGCCTTTGGGAGGGCTTTCCTAATGCCCTTGTTGAGGCTATGGCGTGCGGGGTGCCTGTAATTTCTTCTGATTGCAGGTCTGGTCCAAGGGAGATTCTTGCACCAGAGACAGACTTTGAACAGCAGACCAAAGAGCCTGAGTTTGCAAGCTATGGAGTGCTTATGCCTCCTTTTGAGGTAAAATATAAAGAAGCAAACGAGCCTCTTGAGGAGAGAGAGCTTATGTGGGTTGAGGTGATAAAGAGATTTTTGAAAGATGAGGAATTAAGAAGAGGCTATGCCCAAAGAGCTGTTGAAAGAGCTAAAGAGTTTGATATTGAAAGAATTGTAGAAGAGTGGAGAAAGATAATATGATAATGAAAATTACACAAAAAATGAGAAAAAAATATAAGCTTCTTGGACTTAAAGGGATTATTCTGTGTGTTTTGTATACGGGAGGTTTAATTATTCTTAATAAATTTTTAAAATTTGATAGGTGGCATATCAAAGGAAATTATTATTGCAGAACTTATAAAAGAAAAGCTGTAGAGCTTGCTAATTCCTTGAAGCCTGAAGTTGTAGTTGATGTAGGTTGTGGTCTTGGAGAAATTATAGGAAAAGTGCATGCTAAGGTTAAGTATGGAATGGATATTGATAAAAATGCTTTGATTATAGCAAGGTTGTTACATAGAGATACAAAATTTGTAGTAGGTAGTTTTGAGAAGGTTATTCGATTACCAATTTACAAAATAGATTTAATAATTATGTTAAATTTTTTGCATGGTTTGGAAGTAAGTAATTGGATATCAAGCTTGAGAGAAATTATAGAAAAAAAGGCTGTAAGATATATATTAATAGACAACTATACACCAGAGTATATATCAAAATTAGCACCTGAAGAAAAAGATAAGGTCTACATACACAACTTAGAAGAATACTTTAATAACTTAAAAACGGTTAAGGTAATTGATGATGGTGGTGAGCAAGCAAGGTTTTTAATCTTATATGAGGTAATGAACAATGGCTAAATATTTGCTTAGGCTTGATGATGCCTGCCGGTTTATGAATTTACAAAGCTGGCTAAAATTGGAAGAGCTTTTTGATAATTATAACATTAAACCAATCGTAGCGATTATACCAAGATGTAAAGATGAAACCCTAATATTTCAGAAGGATTTAAGTGAAAGCGGTTTTTGGGAGATAGTTAATAGATGGGCAGGCAAGGGTTGGACAATAGCTTTACATGGTTTTGAACATATTTATGTAGAAAGAATGGGCTGGAGTTATGTGCCTATGTGGAAGAAAACCGAATTTGCTGGATTACCTATTGAAGTTCAGGCTAAAAAAATAAAAGAGGGGTATAAAATCTTTCTGGATAACGGTATAAAACCTACAGTCTGGGTTGCACCAGCTCATACCTTTGATAAAAATACTTTAAAAGTCTTATATGAGGAAACAGATATAAGAATAGTTTCTGATTGCTTTGCTTTTGATGTTTTTTATGAAGAAAATATGTATTTTATACCTCAGCAATTATGGAAATTCAGAAAAATGCCTTTTGGACTTTGGACTATATGTCTACATCCTAACAATATGAACCGTAAAGAGATTGATGTCATAGAGAAGATTATAAAAACCTATAGATTATACTTCATTTCCTTACAAGAAGTGAAACTAAGAAAAAGAGAATGGAGTTTAGTGGAGAAATTTTTAAACTTTAATATATGGTTCAATGTTTTGCCAAAAGTAAAAAGTTTCATAAAGAAAGGTCATTAAAATGAATACATATCTTCTTCTCAATTCTCTTTCGGGTGGTGGTGCAGAACGGGTTGCAGTGAATCTGTTTAAAGCCTTAAACTTTAAAAAAATTTCCCTTCTGGAAAAGGAAGTGAAGTATGAAATTCCAGAAGAAAAAATTGAACATCTCTCCAATCATACTACCAAAACAAGCTCTATCTACAAAACACTCTTTATACCTATATATGCTTTAAGACTTTCAAAAAAGTTAAAGGCTCAAGATATTGTTCTTTCCATGCTTGAAAGGGCAAATTATGTTAATATAATTGCCTCCCTTCTCTCAAAGCATAAATCTATAATTTCTATCCATACGTCGCAAATGTATGGAAGGCAAAGGTGGCACCCTTATAATTTTTTTAATAAACTACTCTATCCTAAGGCAAACCTTATTATTACAGTTTCAAAATCTATAAAAGCAGAGCTTGAAAAGTTTTATGGATTGCCAGGGGAGAAAATAAAAGTAATCTATAATCCAGTCTATTTCAACGAAATACAGGAGAAAAAGGAAGCCTTATTAAATGAATATGAGCCGATATTTAATAATCCTGTTTTAATAACCGCAGGGAGGCTGACCAGGCCGAAAGGTCAATGGTATTTGATTAGAATCTTTAAGGCTTTGAAGGAGGATTTTCCAAACTTAAAGCTTGTAATACTTGGAGAAGGAGAGCTAAAAGGTTATCTTGTCAAACTCTCTCAAAACCTTGGGCTAAAAACCTTTGTATGGGACGAAGGCAGGCTTTCTGAGGATTTTGACCTTTACTTGCTTGGTTTTCAGAAAAATCCATTCAAGTTTATAGCAAGGTCTGAGCTTTTTGTCTTTCCAAGCCTTTGGGAGGGCTTTGGTAATGTTATTGTTGAGGCTATGGCTTGCGGGGTGCCTGTAATTTCTTCTGATTGCAGGTCTGGTCCAAGGGAGATTCTTGCACCAGAGACAGACTTTGAAAAGCAGACCA
Organism: Caldimicrobium thiodismutans; assembly: GCF_001548275.1. Taxonomy (GTDB): domain Bacteria; phylum Desulfobacterota; class Thermodesulfobacteria; order Thermodesulfobacteriales; family Thermodesulfobacteriaceae; genus Caldimicrobium; species Caldimicrobium thiodismutans. The sequence goes on along the minus strand of NZ_AP014945.1, from coordinate 1,195,825 downwards.
AAGAGCCTGAGTTTGCAAGCTATGGAGTGCTTATGCCTCCTTTTGAGGTAAAATATAAAGAAGCAAAAGAGCCTTTTGAGGAGAGGGATCTTATGTGGGTTGAGGTGATAAAGAGGTTTTTGAAAGATGAGGAATTAAGAAGAGGCTATGCCCAAAGAGCCGTTGAAAGAGCTAAGGAGTTTGATATAAAAAAAATTCTTGAAGATTGGATGGAGGTCTTAAATGATTAATTTTGACGACTTAAAAGCAGGGAAAGAGAAAATTTGTGTAGTTGGGCTCGGATATGTAGGGCTTCCTCTTGCTTTTTATCTTTCCAAGTCTTTCAAAGTAGTTGGGTTTGATATAAATACAAAGCGCATTGAAGAATTAAAATCAGGGATAGATTCAACAGGGGAAATTACTAAAGAGGTTCTGAGTAAATGTAAATTAGAATTATCTTCAGATGCTTCGGTATTAAAAGAATGTAGAGTAATTATTATTGCAGTTCCAACCCCTGTAGATAAACTTAAAAATCCTGATTTGTCTTTTTTGAAATCAGCTTCTAAGCTTGTTGGAGAAAATCTTACACCTGGGAGTGTTGTAGTTTATGAGTCAACAGTTTATCCTGGAACTACGGAAGAAGTCTGTATTCCTATCTTAGAACAGGCAAGCGGTTTAAAATGGAAAAAGGATTTTTTTGTGGGATATTCACCTGAAAGAGTTAATCCAGGAGATAAAGAGCACACTATTGATAAGATTGTGAAAGTTGTTGCAGGAGATACAGAAAAGACAGCTGAACTCCTTGAAAGGATTTATGGGAGTATAACAAAGGTTTTTAGAGCAAGGGATATAAAGACTGCTGAAGCGGCGAAGGTTATTGAAAATATTCAAAGGGACCTAAACATCGCTTTGATGAATGAATTTGCTTTAATTTTTCACAAGCTCGGCTTAGACACTAAGGAGGTTTTAGAGACAGCCTCCACAAAGTGGAATTTTCTTAGATTTGAACCAGGCTTAGTTGGAGGACATTGTATTCCTGTTGATCCTTATTATCTTGCTTACAAATCCTTGGAGTTGGGCTATGTTCCAGAGCTTATTCTTGCAGGAAGATCAATTAATGAGTATATGACGATATATATTTCCCATCAGGTGGTGAAACAATTAATAAAAGCAGGGAAGCAGGTTAAAGATGCCAAAGTGCTTGTTCTTGGAATAACCTTTAAAGAGAATGTTCCAGATGTTAGGAATAGCAAAGTTGTAGATATGATAAAGGAGCTTACTGATTATGGCATTTCAGTTTTTGCATATGACCCTCTTGCAAGAAAAGAAGAGGTTAAGGCAGAATACGGAATAGAGCTTATTGAGGATTATAAGGTATTTGCTCCTTATGATGCTATAATTTTAGCTGTTAGACATAAAATATTTTTAGACTTTTTTAATCTGGAAACATTATTGTCTTTAAGTAGTAACCCACCTATTTTATTTGATATAAAGGGAGTTTTTGATAAGGAAGAAGCTTTAAGTAAAGGGTTTATATATTGGAGGTTATAAAAAAGTTGTTTTTTTCTGAAGCTTAAGATCTGCAAATACTGGGTGTAACGAATTCGTAATTTAGGAAGCTTTGAAAATGTGCCGAATAGCAGGATTTTGGGACTTTAATTATAAGGGTGAATACTCTTTAGAAGAAGTTGCCATAAGCATGCGGGACTCTCTTGCCTATGGTGGTCCCGATGATGCAGGGGTATATCTTGAACCTTCCTATGGGCTTGCCCTTACCCACAGAAGGCTCTCCATTCTTGACCTCTCTCCCGCAGGACACCAGCCTATGGAATTTGAAAATTTTGTGATTACTTACAATGGGGAAGTTTATAACTTTAGAGAAATAAGGCAGGAGCTTGAAAAAGAGGGCTATAAATTTTTCTCCAACTCAGACACTGAAGTAATACTTAAAGCTTTTCATAGATGGAGTTTTGAAGCGGTGCATCGTTTTAGGGGTATGTTTGCCTTTGCCCTCTGGGATAAAAAAGAGAAAAAACTTATACTTTGTAGAGACAGGATTGGGGTAAAACCTCTTTATTATTACAATAAAAATGGTCTTTTTATGTTTGCTTCTGAGCTTAAAGCCTTTCATAAACACCCAAAGTTTAAAAAAGAGTTAAGTCCCTTAGCCCTTTCTTTGTTTCTTCAATATGGCTATATTACTTCCCCATATAGCATATTTGAAGACACCTACAAGCTTGAGCCTGGGCACTTTCTGATAGTTGATGATAAGGGCAAGCTCTTAAAGTTTGCCTATTGGAAGGTTGAGGATTATTTAAAAGAGGAAAAGCTAAAAGGCACAGAGGAAGAGCTTGCGAAAGAGCTTGAGAGTATTCTCACGGAAAGTTTTAAACTAAGGCTTGTTTCCGATGTGCCTGTTGGTCTTTTCCTTAGTGGTGGATTAGATAGCTCTACAGTCTGCGCCCTTTTGCAAAAGGAAAGCACGAAGCCTTTAAAGACCTTCACCATAGGCTTTTATGAGAAAGATTACAACGAGGCAGAGTATGCCAGAAGAATAGCCAACTATCTTAGCACAGACCACACAGAGCTATACTGCACTCCAAAGGAAGCCTACGAGATAATTCCAAACCTTCCTGAAATTTACGATGAGCCTTTTGGAGATTCTTCTGCCATACCCACCTATCTTGTCTCAAAGCTTGCCAAATCTCAGGTCAAGGTTTCTCTCTCTGCAGATGGAGGAGATGAGCAATTTTGTGGATATACCCAGTATAGAATAGTTGGCGGAAGAATAAAAAAACTTAATAAAATCCCTTTTCTTTCTGCCTTTGCCTTTGCATTAAACTTAATCAGTCCAGACCTTGCTTTAAGAGTTTATAAAAGGTTTTCCTTTATGCTTCCAAAGTGGACTAATTTCAGGGATAAATACATAAAACTCAGAAATGTTTTAAAGCACAGGGATATAAAGAGCCAATATGATGTGTCCAATAAATATTTTCTTGAAGAGGACCTTTCAAACCTTGGTCTTAGTTCTTTTCTTGAAACTCAGACCTTTTGCCTTGATAATGTCCCTGTTGATGACTTAACTTACATGATGTATTACGACCTTAAGACCTATCTTCCCGATGATATACTTGTTAAGGTTGATAGGGCTACCATGGCTGTTGCCCTTGAAGGAAGAGAGCCATTGCTTGACCACAAGATAATTGAATTCACTTTAAGGCTTCCTGTGGAGTATAAATACAGGAATGGCAAGAGTAAATACCTATTGAGGAAAGTGCTTTACAAATATGTTCCCAAAGAGTTTATTGAAAGACCAAAGATGGGGTTTGGGGTTCCCGTTTATGAGTGGTTTAAGACAGAGCTTAAAAGTCTTTATTTGGAATATTTAAATCCCGATAGAATAAAAAAAGAGGGGATTTTAAATCCTTTGGAGGTTGAGAGGTTGCTAAAGGGATATTTTGAGGAAAAAGGAATAAATCATAATAAGCTTTGGCTTTTGTTTGTTTTTGAACTTTGGAAAGAAAGATGGCTATGAAATGGGACATGGTCTAATGGTAGGGGGAGATAAAGTTGAAAGGCTTAAAATTGTTTTCTCATCCAACACCTCTTTCTCCCTTTACAACTTCCGCCTTGGACTAATGAGAAGACTTAAAAATCTCGGATACGAAGTGATAGCAATTGCTCCAAAAGATGAGTATACAGATGAGCTTTTGAAGGAAGGGTTTAAATATTTTGAGGTTAAAAATCTTTCTCGGAAGGGTAAGAACCCTTTTAATGACTTAAAACTCCTATGGGAATATATTCGGCTGTTTAAAAAAATAAAGCCAGATCTTGTGATAAATTACACTATTAAACCCAATATTTATGGGGGGCTTGCCGGAAAAATTCTCGGAATCCCCTATATCAATGTGGTAACAGGGCTTGGTTATGTCTTTGTGAGGGGAGGAGCTTTGGCTAAATTGGTAAAATTTTTGTATTGGCTTTCTTTCAGAGGAAGTAATTTTGTAGTTTTTCAAAATACAGAGGACAGAAAAGAGTTAAAAGGAGTTATTCCAGAAAATAAGGTAGCTGAAATTCTCGGATCTGGAGTAAACACAGAGTATTTTTCACCTTCTCAGTGTAAGGAGACAGAAAAAGATAGATTTATCTTTCTTTTTGTGGGAAGGTTTCTCAGAGATAAAGGAATTCTTGAACTTGTTTCCGCAGGAAAGCTTCTATATCAGAAAAGAAAAGATTTTGAAATCTGGCTTCTCGGCGGATTGGATAAAGGAAATCCTGAATCTATATCAAATGATGAACTTGAAAAAATTGAGAAACTTCCCTTTATTCAAGTTTTACCTTTTGCCAGGGATGTAAGACTCTTTTTGTGTAATTGTGATTGTATGGTTTTGCCTTCTTATAGAGAAGGATTGCCAAAAAGTCTTCTTGAGGCTATGGCTATGGGGAAAACGGTTATTACAACCGATGCTCCAGGATGTAGAGAAGTTTGTTTGAATGGTGTAAATGGTTTTCTTGTTAAACCAAAAGATATTGAGAGTCTTTATAGAGCTATGCTTGAAATGCTTGAGCTTTCTCAAGAAGAGAGATTAAAAATGGGAAAAGAAGGAAAAAGGCTTGTTGAGGAGAGGTTTAGTGAGGAGATAGTCATAGAAAAGTATTTAAGTTTAATTAAAAAGATTTTGTAATTTTTTTATAAAATTTTAAGCATCTTTGTTCCAAAGACAACAAAGCATAGACTTCTTAACCCAGGAAAGATCCCCTTAGAGATTATAGAGGTTCAAGTGGGTGAATACCTGGAGGAAGATGATATTGTAAGATTTGAGGATAAGTATATGAGAGGGGAGGGGGTGAAAGGTGAGAGGTGAGAGACGAGAGGCGAGGGGAGAGGGGAGGTTCAAAAGATATTGACATATTATTTCCTGCATAAGTTCAGATCCTTACAAGAAAAAAGGAAGGGTGGTAAAAAGAGGAATTAGATATCTATACAAGGGAGGCTTTACAAGTCTGTAAAAGTAACACAGGCAATCTTGCCTGTGGAGGTAAATTACACTTCAAGGTATGAAAGAAACACATACAAGAATGTCTGTGCTACAACAGACCCACAAAAAAATTCAAGGGGTATTAAATTTTAAACCCTTACTATTTAAGTCTCAAAAGACCTGGAGTCATATATTTCCTTGTAAGAGAGAAAATTTTATGTTAAAATTTCTTTATGAAAAAGAAAGAAATCCTTAAAACTATTATCAGAGAATTTCACGCAAGTGAGATACCCTCTCTGGTGAAAAGAGATGTAGAAGTTCCAATTGCCTCAGGAAAGATTATTTCAATAATTGGACCGAGGCGAAGCGGAAAAACTTATTTTCTTTATCAACTAATTAGCACAATCGTTGAATCGACATCAAATAAAGAAAACATCTTATATATAAATTTTGAAGACGAGCGTCTTGATCTGACAACAGAGGAATTAGACTTAATCCTTCAGGCATATAGAGAATTGTATCCAGAAATAGACCTCTCAAAAGCCTTTTTCTTTTTTGATGAAATTCAGAATGTTAATGGATGGGAAAAATTTATACGGCGGATATATGATAGCATTACAAAAAATATATTTATCACAGGCTCGAATTCAAAAATGCTTGGTGATGAAATTGCTACCTCTTTAAGAGGAAGAACATTAAAGTATAAAATATTACCTCTGTCTTTTAAGGAGTTTTTAAGTTTTAAAAAATTTAAAATAACTTTACCTCAAGATTTTTATGATTCTAAGATCAAGGCAAAAGTTATAAATTTATTTAAAGAGTATATGCTTTGGGGAGGATTTCCAGAGATAATTTTTCAACCTGAAAGTATAAAAATGAGAATTCTTCAGGAATATTTTGATGTTATGATATATAGAGATTTGATTGAAAGATACAGTATCAAAGATACATTTGTGCTTAAGTATTTCATAAAGCGGGTAGCAGAAACAGTTTCAAAATCACTTTCAATAAATAAAATCTATAACGAAATTAAATCTCATGGTTTAAAGGTAGGTAAAAATATTCTTTATGAGTTTCTTGAGTATCTTGAGAATGCTTTTCTTATAAGAAAGATAAAAAAGAAAAGTCATTCAGTGCTTCGCTCTGAATTTTCAGATAGAAAGGCTTATTTTATTGATAATGGGATTTTAATAGCAATAAATGTCTTTGAAGGGCAGGATTATGGGATCCTTCTTGAAAATTTAATTTTTAGAGAACTCTATAGAAAAAGTAAGAACTTATTTTTTCATAAAGAAAAGAAAGAGTGTGATTTTATATTAGAAGACAGCTTTCCCATACAGGTTTGTTTTGACTTCAGTGATCCTGCAGTAAAAAAGAGAGAGATAAAGGGGCTTGTTGAGTGCTGTAGAAGATTTAATTTTAAAAAAGGATTAATTATAACTTTTGATGAAGAAGATGTTCTAAATGTTAACGGGTATACTTTTACAGTAGTTCCCGCATATAAGTGGTTACTTAAAAAATCAGTAAATTAATATACATTTTATCATCAATGCAGGAATAGTCCAGTGTATCTGTTCCAGGCCGTTAGTTTTCTTCATAAGAATTAATCTTTTTTAGGATCCTAAGGAGGGGGGTTCAGAAGTTTCACGATAATAAAGAGCCAATCTTTTCAAAAGAAAGATTTAATACCTCACCAAAGCATTCCAAGAAGCCACAGAGGAATCCTATTTTTAACTGGAATTTCAAGGTCATCTGAGATCACAAAGTCTGCTCCTTTGTGTTCTTTTTTTCTTCCTCCTACCTCAAGTTTTATATTATTTACCATATAGTCATACTCACCTTCCTTCGAGCTTGCAAAGACTTCATATTTTTCAGAGAGACTATATACCACAAAGGCCTCCCGGGCAGATCCAGGCTCTCCTCTGTAACAGTGATATACCGAGGGGTCATTAATAAACATTTTAGCTCCCTTAGATAAAACACTTTTATCGCCTTTTTTTCTTACTATTTTAAAAAGTTCAAGAGCCTCTAAAAGGCTTAAAAGATGGTAGAGCTTTTCTTTTCCAATATGCCAGCTATTGCAAAGCTTGGTAATATTAATAGTAGGAACTGGTGAGCCAATTAAATACCCAAAAACTGCATACATAAGTCTTAGATAATTACTTTGAAGCTGAGGCATAAGAGAGGGAATATCGTAAAAAATACTCTTTTCAATAATTCCCTGAATGCGTTTGCAATATTCACCTTCAACAAAAATAGGCCTTGTCCCAGAAGAAATATATTCTCTGAAAAACTTTAAAATATTTACTTTTCTCACAAGTTCTAAATGATCTTTTTGGAAATTAAAAAACTCAACAGGGGGAACAAAAATCTCAGAGGTTAGATAGATGTAATCTCTAAAAGAAAGAAGAGGTAGCCTTGTCTGAACAAATCTTCTTGAAAGGTCAGCAACCCCCATTTTTAAAAGAAGACTACTGCTACCACTTGCCCAAATATAGTGATGGGGATAGTCATCATATAAAGCCTTAAGATGTAAACTCCAGTCCTTGGCATAGTGAACTTCATCAATAATAACTCCTTCATATCCATGGGAAAAGATCTTTTGCACAACTTCATAAAGGGGAAAAGTTAATAAAAAAGGATGATCCGCAGAAAAATATAGGAAAGGCTTTTCTCGGGAAATAGAAAGAAGAAATGTAGTTTTACCTACACCTCTTTGACCGTAGATAAGGGCTCCTCTTATATTTTCAAGATTAAGATTTTTATAATAAGGGCGCAATCTATGGGGAAGAGATAGCTTGAGCTTAGCATGAGTTTCCTCTAAATGGGAAATAAGCTTTTCTAGATTCATAGTTCTATTATAGAACTTTTTCAAAAATTTTTCAAGATTTAGTTCTGTTTCAGAACTAAAAATTAAAATAAAAGTTCTATGAAAGAACTATTTTGATGGGTTTAATCACAAGTTGATGGGTTTTGAGGGTAAATAACTTTTCCTACTCTTTCAATATGGGCTTTGAGATCTGGGGCAAGGAGTTCGTATTTGGTTAAATCAATTTTTTCAAGAAGGTCAAGTTCTTCAAGTTCAGAAAGAAGTTTTAAGTATCTGGAAAAATCCATTTTAGGGGCTATGATGGCTATGTCTATATCTGAGCCCTTTTGATGGGTGCCCTTGGCTCTTGAACCATAAAGGATGGCCCTTTCAATTTCAGGATACCTGGAGAAGACCTTGATTATCTTTGAGAGTTTTTCCTTGGAAAGGCCAAAATTCATACCCTTTCTTTCTCAGCAAGTTCTTCAAATTTTTGAAGAAGTTTTTTAAATTCAAAATAGAAGTTTTGAAGGATTTTTTTTAAAATTTCTTCAGCAGTTTCTTCATTATAAGTGTGTGAGCTTAGATTTCTTGCTGAAATCATCTGAAGCCAGACCTCAGCATCTTCAATAAGCCCGTATTTGAATCCCAATTTTAGGGCATCTCTTGACCCTCTTATTTCATAAAGCCCCTGATAGATAAGATAGTCTCTTATGAGATTCCAGGAAAGCTCATAAGTGTATTCAAAAGCCTTTATTACTCCCTGTTTTTCAAGAGGGGAAAGGTCTCTTTGATGGGAAAGCTCTATGGCCTCTTCAAGTTGTTTTAAGGCCTTTTTAAAATTGGAAAACCTCTGCTTCCATCTTATGTCCTGATTTACCTTTTTCATTACCATTTAAGGCGAACTTTTACCCCTCTTTGGGCTAAATAATCTTTGATTTCTTTTATAGTATATATTCCATAATGCACCATTGAAGCAATGAGGGCTGCATCAGCTTTGGCTCTGGTAAGCACCTCATAAAGGTGTTCGGGATGGCCTGCTCCACCTGAGGCAACAACAGGAATCTTTACAGCGGTGGCAATCATCTCCGTAATGGTTAGCTCGTAGCCTTCCTTTGTTCCATCGGCATCAATAGAGTTAAGCACAATCTCTCCTGCCCCGAGGTTTTCTGCCTCCTTTGCCCACCACAGCGCATCAATCCCCATGGGCTGTCTTCCACCTTTAATCCAAACCTCATACCCTGAAGGAATTTTGGCTGATCTTTCTACTTTTTTTACATCCATTCCAAGAACAATGCACTGGGATCCAAAGGCTTTAGCCCCCTCATAAATAAGCCTGGGATTGAGAACGGCTGCAGTGTTCACCGAGACCTTTTCTGCCCCTGCAAGAAGAACCTCGCGCATATCCTCCACGGTGCGAATGCCTCCTCCCACAGAAAAGGGGATAAAAATACGCTCAGCTGTTCTTCTCACCACATCAATCATAATAGGGCGATGCTCCGCACTGGCAGTAATATCATAAAAAACAATCTCATCTGCCCCATCAAGATAGTATTTTTCAGCCATCTCAACAGGATCTCCAACCTCAATATTATCCTTGAATTTTACCCCTTTTGTGGTTTTTCCCTCCTTCACATCAAGACAGACAACTATCCGCTTGCTAAGCATTTTTCCTCCGTTCTATCCCTCCGTTTCTTTTAATAGCCATTCCTCAAAGGGCTTAAAGATAATTTCTACAGGTATTTTGGCAATACAAGGACAGGTGTAACTATGATTTTCTTTGATAACTCTTTCTGCTTCTGAAATAAGGGATTCCCGAGTTTTCACCATCATAATAGCCTCTTCTGAGGAATCAATTTTTCCCTTCCACCAGTAATGGGATCTAACCCCTGGATAGATATTTACACAGGCACAAAGCCGCTTTTCCAGAAGAATTTTTCCAATTTTTTCTGCTTCCTCAGGCGAAAAGGTAGTTACATATAGAAAAACTATTTTCTCCATCTCGCCCCCCTTTTATGTAAAATCTTTTTAATTATTTTTGGAAAAACTCAGAGATTGTAAAAATCTTAATCTTTTTTGAGGTAAAAACAAGATGTAAGAGAGTTAATACTTATACTGGATCTGGGCTCTAAAGAAGTGTGCGGTTTTGGCTTCCTTGGAATAAAAATCATCTGGGTCAAAAATTTCATACTGAAGCATACCATCAAGGGACTTAGTGAATTTATAATTGACTATGCCCAAATAAAGATCCCCTCTATCAGTGCCTTTATTGGAAAACATAAAGGTAGGTAAATTTTTTGTTTTTTCATCTGCATAAAGTTTTTGATAACTTAACTGGAGAGTTAAATCCTTTATAGGAGAGGCTTTAACTCTTATCATTGGCATTTTAAGATTTGTCCAGTATCCAGCGATGGCTCCACTTTTATTGATGTTTTCAAGAAGATATGTGTAAATAATTAGTTCGTTCCAGTTGGGATTTCTTGAAAAGAGGGGATTAAAGGCCTCATCTTTTTTGGAATGGCGATCATCTCCTGAGAGATAGACATAACCAATTTCCACTGTGGGTTTGGCAGGGCAATTGGGGAAGGCCTTCTCCAAAAAGGCATAACCACCCCAGGCCCTTCTATCTGTGCCATTTGAATACTCTCCAAACTGGCGAACAAGTTCAGCTCTTACTCTGAGATCTTTGGTAAAACTGTAAACCCCTCTTAAACCAATGTTATGGAGATAGCTTGCTGGTATGGCATATGAAGATGTTGTAGAGTTTTCTTCTTTTTTGTAAATATAGTAAGGTTCAAGTTGTAGCTCTGGACAGGGTTTAAATCTTCCATAAGTAAAGAAGGCAAATTCATTTGAGGCCGTAAGCCTTTTTTTGTGGTAGATATAATTTTTACCATTTCCATCATCATAGGAAGGGTGAAGACTTGGAAGATAGACATCTCTTTCCTTTTGCTTTAGGACCACAAAATCAATGGAATCTTTATTACTCAGGAAAAGCCTTGCTCTTAGGGCATTGAAATAAAAGGTTCTTGAGCCATCTCCTGGGGTTCCATCAAGAATAAGAAAGCCCTCTCCGTAGGTATCCGGGCCAAGAAAATCCTGCCTACCAATCCTTAAGTCAAGGGGAAGATTAAAGGGTCTCTTTATGTCAAGATAGAGATTATCAATAACTACTTCATCCTGGTCAAATTTTCTGCGATCTACATTGTCTTTCAACATGTGATAATAGGGGCCCATTTGATATTTTGGTTCTGTATTTAATCTGATGCGAAGGCTTGTTTGATTATTAAATTTAATATCATCCCAGAGCATAGCCCTTAGTCTAAAAAAAGAACGGTCCTTAAAAGAATTTACCGCAGTGTTTGTGCCCAGGGTGATCAGATTGTCCCAGTTTTCGTATCTAAACCTTAAATGAGCTCCAATTTGATGATCAATGGCTAAAAGGGATGAGGCCCCAGAAAGTAAAGTAAGGCCTGTAATACCTGTAAGAATAGCTCTCTTCATTTCCACCTCCTCCTATGAAAAATGGTCATTAGGTTTTCATATACCAAGTTTTTTTAAAAAAACAAGGGGGTTCTAAAATGCATAAGTTCACATCATTAAATTAAAAGGGTTTTTTTGTGTAAGTTCACCTTCTTCCAAGAAATGGGAAGGGCAAAAAAGGTAGCAAAAATTTCTCATTAAGTCTTATTTGCCTGCGCAGGCAGGAAAGATATGGGCACATACATCTAACTGCATAAGTTCAGATCCTTACAAAAAAAAGGAAAGGTGCTAAAAGAGGAATTAGATATCTATACAAGAGAGGTAATACAAGTCTGAAAGTAACACAGGCAATCTTGCCTGTGGAGGTAAATTACACTCCCATGTATGAAAGAAACACAGACAAGAATGTCTGTTCTACAACAGACCCACAAAAAAATTCAAGGGGTCTAAAATTTTAAACCCCTACTTAAGGAAAGATTTTGCAGATTTTTTATCCTTTCTTTCTTAAGGGGGAATAGGTGTGTGGAGAGATTTAATTTGTGTTACGCCTAAGGAAAAAATACTATTGAGTCTCAAAAGATATGGACTTATACGAAATTTGACAAATGATTAAAAGAGGATTAGTATTTTAATTATGGGTATATATTCAGCAGAGATAATGCAGGCTTTGGATGCGCTTGAGCCTTCATTAAGAAACCTTTTTATAAAGATTCTATTAAAATTGAGCAGGCAATACCCATTTTGCAAGGCCAAGGGCCTTAAAGACGGCAGAGGAAGAGGGTATTTTAGTTGTTCAAAGTTTTGAATGGTGACCATCTGCACTTTTTTGATTATATGGAAGTTTGAGTTAAGGTTATAGGGAGGTAAAGAAAAGAGGTAGAGGGGAATAAGCAGGAGGTAGAAAAATGGCTGGTTTAGGATTACAGGGGGTATCAGAGCAGGCGATATAGGATTTGGTGGAGAGGGTTGCATCGGAGATTTTGGGTGAGAAGATTATGGAGTTCATAAGGGTGAATGAGGCAAAATTGAAGGAGTTATCATTGATAGAGAGGGTGGTGAGGGTAGAGGAAGAGCTTAAGGCTTTAAGGGAATTTGTGGAGAAACGCTTTGAGGTGATGGATGAGCGTTTTGAAGCTTTACAGAGGGAGATGGACAAGCGTTTTGAGGCCCTGGAGAAGCGCTTTCAATTTTTTAGTGGGTGGTTTATGGTGGTTTTACTCTAATTCTTGGCATACCTGGTTTAATTTTGAACTATGTGGCAGGATAAAGAAGGAACAAAATTTCAAAGACTTAAAAGTATTAAGATAAGATTTAGACAGTTAGTAGATATAGAAAGCAGGTGCGTATATACAAGAAAGTTTTTTATTGAAACACCTGAATATTTTCTGAATGAGAAAGATGTTTTAGTTGATATTGACATTAAGTGATAGTTGTATTAAATTGTAGTTGGAGGTTTAAAAATGAGAAGTATTTTATCAATTAGTCTCCCTGAAAAGTTATCAAAATCACTTGATGAACTTTCAAAGGTAAGCGGACGCAGTAAAAGCGACATTATAAGGGAGTCTCTCAGCCTTTATATTTGGGAAATGAAGTTTAAATATTTAAAAAAAGAATTTAGACCATTTGCTAAGAAAGCTGGTTTTGTAAGTGAAGAAGATGTCTTTAAATCTATTTCATGAGAGTTGTTTTTGATACGAATGTTTTTGTATCTGCTTTTCTTACCGAAGGTCTATGTGCAGGATTGCTTATTCGAGCCCGTAAAGGGGATTTTCAATTGTATGTTTGTCCTGAAATTCTTGACGAATTTGAGAGAGTACTTAAGCAGAAAGTCAAAGCTCCCCTGGAATTAATTAGGGAAGCAGTAGATTTAATTTTGGAAGTTTCTAAAATTATCAATTCTGTTGAAGTTGTGAGGGGTATTTGTGTGGATGGGGATGATGACCGTATTTTGTCATGTGCTCTTTCAGCAAAAGCAGATTATTTGGTGAGTGGTGATAGAGAATTATTGAAAATGAAAAGATATAAGGATATTAAAATTGTCTCCCCGCGTGAATTTGAGAGTTTTTTTGAGGATTAAAAAGTTTAATTTAGAAGATTACCAATAAAAGTAAGTAGCTCAAGGGGAGAGATTTTTAGATTTAACAAAATGCGCAATAAATGCATAAATTCAGATCATTTTTGCATAAGTTCAGATCCTTACAAGAAAAAGGAAGTGGGGTAAAAAAGCTCCTCTTTCCGAAGGGGAATGGGTATGTGGAGAGATTTAATAGGACATTAGAGGAGAGTTTTATATGGTATTGGGAAGAAGACTTATTTGAGGATTTGTGTTACGCCCAAAGAAAAGAACCTATAGAGTCTCAAAAGATATGGACGCATACATCTACTTGACAACTGCCAAAAATTATTTATTATAGATTTGTTATTTGATTTTCTAATCGGGACGTAGCGCAGCCTGGAAGCGCACCCGCTTGGGGTGTGGGGGGTCGGCGGTTCAAATCCGCCCGTCCCGATTTTTTTTATTGCCAAAAAATCAAAAAACCAGGCACCTTGCCTGGGGGGAGGTGAGTTATGAGGGTGATGCAAAACACCTGTCTCGTTGAAAATTTTGAATTAACCCCCATTCAGCAAGGTGCTTATAAACGATGCATCTGGAGCTATCATCTGGTTGTTGAATTCTGGAATTCCCCTTTTGAAAGACTGGCGGAGGCAAAGGAGGTAGAAGCCTCTCTTATTTATGCCCTAAATGGAGTTGCAGAAAAAGAGTCCTTAAGGGTGTTTAGTTATCAGTTTAAACCCTTTGGCGTCTCTGCTCAGGTAAATACCGGGCAAGCCCATATCTATATTCATACCTGGCCTGAAAATGGCTACTCCGCTATTGATATTATTGCAGATACTAAGGAAAGGGCCTATAAGATTTTAGAAAGACTTCAGGAAACCCTTCTTCCAGAGAAGGTTTGTATTGCAGAGGTTACCAGAGGATTAACTCAACCAGATTGGGGGGAAACTTGACTGGAAGTTTTTGGTGGCGAGAGAGAATTTTCAAAGACTTTGGCCATAGCTACGCTGTTGAATTAGTCTTTGAGGAAAAGGCCCTTCAGAAGGTCCAGATTTTTAAAAATCCCTCCTGGGGCTATTTTCTTGTCTTAGATGGCATTGTCCAGTTTACCGAGCGGGACGAGTATATCTATCACGAAACCATTACTCTTTTACCTCTGGGGCTCCTTTCTGAATCCCCAGAGGATATTCTTATTATTGGTGGAGGAGATGGGGGAGTTTTGCGAGAAATTCAAAAAATTCCCGAGATAAAAAAAATTGTTCAATATGAGGTTGACAAATTAGTTTTTGACCTTTCTCAAAAGTATTTTTTTAAAATTAGTGGTGACTACGAAGATCCAAGGGTAAATTTTATAATCAAAGATGGGTATCTTGGCCTTAAAGAAAGTGCAGAGGCCTCCTTTGACCTTGTTATCGTGGACTGCACCGATCCTGTAGGGCCAGCTAAAACCCTTTATACTCAGGAATTTTATGCAGAGGTCAAACGAGTTTTAAAACCTCATGGTGTTTTTATTCAACAGGCAAGTTTACCTGTTTATTTTCCCCATGTCTTAAAGGAGGCTTACTCCAATTCCAAGGAGGTTTTTCCATACCTTAAGGTAGCCCGGGCCTATGTGCCATGCTATGGTGAGGAAATTGCCTTTTTAGTGGGAGCTCTGGAGAATAAGCCCTGGTTCACCCCTTTTAAAAATTATCATGGCAGATATTATCATCCAGGGTTAAATCCCTATTATTTTTCTCTGCCTGCTAACTGGTTGAAACTTATTGCTTGAAGATTGCCCTTGCAGATAACTGGTGGCAAATTTAAAGGTCAAAAGCTTTTTACCCCATCTTCTAAATCCCTTGAGATAAGACCATTAAGAAGTAGAATTCGCAAGGCCCTTTTTGATATTATAGGAAATAACCTTGAGGGCCAGAAGGTCTTAGATTTATTTGCGGGAACAGGGGCCCTCGGAATCGAAGCCCTCTCCCGTTCAGCTAATTTAGTGATCTTTGTTGATTCAAGCCCCCAAAGTATAGAATTAATTAAAAAAAATCTTAACAAACTAAGAATAGACGAAAAAGCTATAGTTTTAAAACTCAAGCTTCCAGAGGGATTTGAAAATATAGTAACACTTTCCATAAATTCTAAGCTTTTATTTGATATAGTTTTTGTGACACCACCCTATGAAAAGGGCCTTTCTCTTAAAACTTTGGAAAGATTGCCAACGGAGATTTTGAAAGAGGATACCCTAATCGTTGTAGAAGAGAGAGACAAAGTCTATTTACCAGAAAGAATGGGTAATTTTCAACTTTTAAAAAAGAAAACTTATGGAGAAACAGCACTCTTTTTTTACAAAATAGAGGCCCCGTTAATTTTCCTTAAGGGTAACAGATAGATTCACTTTTTGGACCAGGAATAAGAGTGCCCTTAAAATTTAAAAGGGGCTGAATTCTATAACAGACCTTGATTTGAGTTGAAACTTTGTCCTTAAAAATTGCCTCTTTAACCTCGTAGGTCTCAAGATTTTCATTGATATAGCGCTCTACATGGTAAAAAATAGATCCGCTCAAGGGATTTCCCTTTACATCAAGAAGAGGTGGAGCCCAGCTCAAGAGAAGAAATCCCTCTTCATTTATCTGCCACTTTATATCTTCAATAAGACCCGGAGGATCTGTCCAGTAAACTACCCTTTCTTCTTGAAAGGGTGTCTCCACAAGGAAGTCTTTTTTAAGTTTTAGGCGATAGGTATAACGGAAGCCTGGCTTGAGGTCAGAGTCAGAATAAAGGATTAGTCTTCCAGCTGAATGAAGCTTGGGTTTAAGTTTGAAGTGCTTAACCTTTGGCTTTTGAGGCAAGTTTTCATTAAATTCTTCCCTTTCTATGATTAGAGATGTGATCTTATTTAAGGGGTTGCCACCTTGTGTCTCTGAAGGAAGGGTAATCCAGAGATTAAAGCCAAAGGGGGTTGCTTCAACATTAAGCTGAGGCGCTTTGGGAATACTCTGAGAGATAGGGAGAGGAGGGGCCTTTCTTCCGCAACCGGAAAGAAGAATTGTTATTAAGAAGAAAAAGCTGAAAAAATTTTTCATAAAAGCTTTATCTTTTTTAGCCTTGCAGAATGGCACTGTAAATTTACTGCAACTGGTAAACTGGCTATATGACAGGGCTCAATCTCTATATGCACAAAAAGGGCAGTAGTTTTTCCTCCAAATCCAAGAGGACCAATCCCAAGGGAATTAATTTCTTCAAGAAGTTCCTTTTCGAGTTCAGCCACCTCTGGATCCCTGTTTGGCTCACCGGGATTTCTGAAAAGTGCTCTTTTGGCAAGATAAGCGGATCTCTCAAAATTACCTCCAATCCCTACACCTACAATTAAAGGGGGACAGGGATTTGGGCCTGCTTCTTTTACAGTATTCAACACAAACTCCTTTATCCCCTGAATTCCCCTTGCCGGAGGAAGCATGGCAAGTCTACTCATATTTTCACTTCCACATCCCTTGGGCATAAGCCAGATATCAAAAGTTTCGTTAGAAACATATTCATAGTGAATAATAGCAGGGGTATTGGTGCCTGTGTTTTTCCTTGTTAAGGGGTGCGCAACAGAACTTCTCAAATAGCCCTCTTTAACTGCCTCTGCTATGCCCTCATTAATAGCCTCAGGAACACCTGAAAGATCCACTCCCGAAGAGAATCTAACTATCACCACGGGTATTCCTGTATCCTGACAAAGGGGAATTTTTTCTCTTTCCGCTATTTTTGCATTTTCAAGAAGGATTTCAAAGACCCTTCTGGCAAGGGGATTCTCTTCAAGTTTTAAGGCTTCTTCAAATTTTTTAACCATTTCTTCTGGCAGTCTAAGACAGGCAAAAAGATAGCCCTCTTTAACTGCATCTTTAATCCTCTCAAGCTCAACTTTCGCATTCATAATCTGAAGTATCTAATATTTCTCAAGAATTGTCAAGGACTCCTGGATTTTTTCTTTAAGGATTTTACTTTTTTCAATCTCTCCCTTGATCTCAAAAAGACTTCCCATCAAATCTTCAAAGAAACCACAAAAAATAAGAAGATTGTGCCCTGACACCAAGGAAAGAACAATTCTTTCTGAAAAAGAATAGCTCTTTAAAGCCCCCATGGAGAGGTCATCAGTAAGGATGGCCCCCTTAAAATCCGTTATCTTTCGCAGAAAAGAAATAAGCCTCTCAGAAAAGGTGGAAGGCTTTTCCATATCAAGTTCAGGGAGAAAAAGATGGGTAGTCATAATAAAATCAGCTCTTGAAGAAAGTTTTATAAAAGGATAAAGGTCCTCATCAAAAAGCTTTTCTTTCACAGGAAGTTCTTTATGGGGGTCAATTTTTACATTGTAAAGTCCAGGAAAATGTTTAAGACAGGTTCTAAGCCCTCTTTTTTTGTGCTCCCCAATTAAGATTTCTGCAAATTTTACAATTTCTTTAGGATCTTTGCTAAAGCTCCTTCCCTTCAGAAATTCAGGCGTTTCTTTATTTCCTCTATCAACAACAGGAGAAAGATTTAGATTAAGTTTATAATTCTCTAAGGTCTCAGCTATTTTTTCTGCCCAATCTATTAAAACCCTTTTCCCTTCAAATTTGGCTTTCTCCGCTATTTCAGAGGGACTTGCAAAATCACCCTTAATCCTGCAAACTCTTCCGCCTTCCTGATCCACTGCTAAAAATTTGATGCTTCTAAGACCACCTCTTAAATGGGAAAGATATTCTTCAAAATCCCTTTGAAAATGTTCTTTAAAAAAGATAAAATTTTCAAAGGAAAGCTCTTTATAAAATTCCCTTTCTTCTTCTGAGATTAAGGCTGGCTTAACAAGTAAAACCTTTCCAATTTTTTTGAACATAAAGATTATTTTCTGAAATAGTTTTGGAAGAGCTCAAGAACCTTTTCAATGTCTTCAAGGGTGGTATATCTGCCTAAGGAAAAACGGATAGTTCCTTCTGCAATTTCAGGGGGAACTTTAAGAGCCTGAAGGGTGATAGAGCCTTTACGGTCATGACAGGCAGAACCAGTTGAGGCACAGATCTCTGGAAGGTCAGAAAGAATTTTGGCTCCGCTTTTTCCTACAAAAGATACTGTAAGGGTATTGGGAAGAGTTTTTTCAGGATCTACAAAGCGATAAAGGTCAGGATAAAACTCCTTTAGCCCCTGAAATAGCCTTTCTCTTAAAAATTTTAATCTTTCTCCTTCAGCTAAAACATCTCTTTTTGCAATTTCGCAGGCTTTAGATAAACTTGCAATCAAAGGAACTGGCTCTGTTCCTGCCCTAAGGCCCCTTTCTTGCCCTCCCCCAAAAAAGATAGGTTCCAGATTAACTCCCTTTTTCACAATAAGGGCACCAATTCCTTTAGGAGCATACATCTTATGTCCGGCAAGAGTTAACATATCCACACAAAGCTCTTTAAAATTCACAGGTATTTTCCCCACAGCCTGACAGGCATCAGTGTGAAAAAGAATCTCTCTTTCTTTAAGAATTTCAGAAATTTCTTTTATAGGTTGGATGGTTCCAATCTCATTATTAGCAAGTATAATGGAAACAAGCTTTGTATGAGGTCTCAGCCTTTTTTTAACCACATCTGGCTCAACATAACCCTGGGGATTTACAGGGACAAAATCAACCTCATAACCCTTCTCAAGAAGTTTCACCGCAGGGTTCAAAATGGAAGGATGTTCAAAGGAAGAAACAAGGAGATGAGCCTTTTTATATTGGGTAAGAACTCCAAAAAGGGCAAGATGATTAGCCTCTGTGCCTCCTGAGGTAAAGATAACTTCTTCTGGCTCTGCTGAAAGAGCCTCGGCCACAGTCTTTCTGAATTCTTCCAGGACTTCTTTGGCTCTTCTTCCAAGAATGTGGCCAGAGCTTGGATTCCAAAAAAATTCACCCGCATAGAGATTAAAGGCTGAAATTACCTCTGGCAAAACCGGAGTTGTAGCATTATAATCAAGATAAATGGGCTTCATTATATAAAAATTATACTCTCAAATCTTTCACCTGTCAAAAAAAGATGTATCGAGCTCTTTTGAAATATAAAACTATATTTTCTGGTAGATAAAATCAAGAATATAAATCTATGCAGAAAATCAATTTATTTTTTCCCAGAAAAAGCCCTTGATATTCCTCTCCCTTGAGGAAAACTCAATCCCGATAAGATAAATCTCCTTAGACTTCCCCTCATACTTCTTATGATACCCTTTTTCTTTCAATTGAGCTAAAGCTTTACCCTCTCCCTCCTCTCCCTCAACCACCTTGAACTCAAAAAGATAAACTCTTTCCCTATATA
Source organism: Caldimicrobium thiodismutans (assembly GCF_001548275.1). Classification (GTDB taxonomy): domain Bacteria; phylum Desulfobacterota; class Thermodesulfobacteria; order Thermodesulfobacteriales; family Thermodesulfobacteriaceae; genus Caldimicrobium; species Caldimicrobium thiodismutans. Next base: position 1,176,235 of record NZ_AP014945.1, on the reverse strand, counting down.
GCACCGTCAAATCTATCTGCCCCTTATTTGTTATATCCTCAGGGATTACCTCAAGCCCTGACCCACATAAAAAGGCATAAAAACAACTTGCATAATACCCCTCATAACGAAAAAGCTCATTCTTCCTGAACCAATCATGGGGTATCCCTGCATAAAGACCCTCAAGAACCTTCTTCATCTTCTCAAACTGATTTCTCTCAAGAGCCAAAAGAAAATCCCTTGTCTTTAAAGAAACTTCCCCTGTATCCCCTGTAAAATACTCAGCAAGCACCTCATTTAAAGCTACCTTTACCTCCTTATTGGGATAGGAAAGCTCATAAAGAATCTTATCTGCAAGGCTAAATATTCTTTTTATGGTAAGATAGCCTGCTTGAAAAAGGAGATTCTCAGGCCTAACCCTATCTATATCAAAGGACCCAATAAGTGAGTCTGTTGCCACAAGATTTTCAAGCTCAGGAAGATAAAAACGCTTCTCCATTAAAAGCTTTACAAGAAAACTTGGAGTCCCTGTCTCAAACCAGTAAGGGTGAAATTGTTTTTCCTCTAAATAGAGAAGCACATCAAAGGGATTGTAGAGAGGTTCCCCAAGCCAGGAATAACCATTATACCAGCATCTTATAAGCTCTAAGTTCTTATCTTTCAGTTCCTCCCTAAAGACCTCTTCAAGTTCCCTTTGAGTATATCCGCAAATAGTTGAATACTCCCTGCTTAAAGTAATATCTCTTAACTGATTAAGCCCTGAGAAAAGGGAAACCTTTGAAAATTTTGAAACTCCTGTGAGGAAAACAAATTTAAGCTGGGTATCAAGGGGCTTTAAGACACTATAAAAGTTCTTAAGCACATCTCTTACTGCCTTTGCAGTTTCTCTATCCTCAATACAATCAAGAATAGGTTTATCATACTCATCAACAAGAACTACCACTTTAGATGCATATTTCTGAGAAAGTTTTAGGATTAGTTCCCTGAAGCAGGCATGGTAATCATCTTTCCATTTACAGGTGATCTCATAAAGATTTTGATGTTCCTCAAGTTGCTGAAGTATCCATTTTTCAAGGCCTTCTGCACCTTTGACCTCTCCTCCCCCAAAATCAATATGAATAACAGGATACCTAACACTCCAGTCCCAGTTCTTTTCAAGATAGAGCCCTTGGAAAAGCTCTTTTCTTCCAAGGAAGGCCTGTTTCAGGGTGTCCACAAAAAGGGATTTTCCAAATCTTCTTGGGCGGGAGAGAAAATAGTATTTTCCTTCGGAGACAAGTTTTTCAACAAATGGAGTTTTATCAACATAATAATAGGGTTCTGAGCGAATCTCAACAAAGCTTGAAATTCCGATGGGAAGATTTTTCTCCATAATTTTATTTTAAGGCCTCTTTTTTGAAAAATCAATGCTAATTTACTTCTCTCTACTTTGAACAATTCAAAACTATAATTGATTTAATAAAAAGGCAAGGTAATATTATGCATTTTGTATGGATTGGGGAGGATTAAAATTAACTCAGTAACCTGGGTTGAATTTAAAAATTTTTGGTAAAATTGCCCTCTTTGAGGCTCCACAAAAGCTAACCACTTTTTACTCTTTACTTATGATTTGATAAATTTTAATACCTTTGAAAACTTGCTAAATCTTAAAATAGGGATAATATTTAAATATGGTTAAAAAATATGGTGAAATTGCCATTGCCGAGGCTCAACTTGAGGCCTGGGAAAATCCATACCCGGATCGAGACTATCTTATTGAAATCACCTTTCCAGAATTTACCTGTCTCTGTCCAAGATCCGGGTATCCTGATTTTGCCATAATCAAAATCTCTTATCTCCCCGATCAAAAAATTGTTGAGCTCAGATCTCTAAAACTTTGGCTTAATAAATTCAGGGATCGCTATCTCTCTCATGAAGCCGTAACTAATGAAATTTTTGATGCCCTCTGGAATCTCTTGCAACCGAGACGCCTTAAAGTGGTTGCAGATTTTCATCCTCGCGGCAATGTGCATACTGTTATTACTGTTGAGAAAGAGAGAGCATGAAAATTATTAATGAACAAGAGAAAAAAGTCCTCCAAGCTCTAATTAAGGGCCTTCCCCTGGTAGAGAGGCCCTTTGCAGAGATTGCCAAAGAGCTTAATATAAAAGAAGAAGAGGTCTTCTCTTGCATCCAGGCCCTCTTAGACAAAAGGATTATCCGCAGACTTGGGGCTACTATAAGGCATAATTTAGCAGGCTATGAGGGGAATGCCATGGTTGCATGGCTCGTACCAGAGGAAAGAATCGACGAAGTTGGCCAGATTCTCTCTCAAAAATCCTTTATCTCTCATTGCTATGTGAGAAAGACCTATCCAGACTGGCCCTATAACTTTTATACCATGTGTCACGCTAAAAGCCGAGAGGAGCTCCTTGAACTTATAAAGGCTCTCTCAGAGGAGCTGAACTTAGAAGCTTATGAAATCCTTTTTACCCTCCGAGAGATCCGCAGAAAACACGCTCAATATAAAATGGAATAAAGTAAACTCTCCGTCTGTCCGGGATAGACTCCCTTGACAGTCACAAAATAAATATTTTCTCCTTCCCCTCCCAGGGCTGTCATGACTCCGGTTTCATTCAAAGCCAGGGCCCTAAAATAATAAGTCCCTTGATAGGAAAGGGTATAAAATTGAAAGTTCCCCTGATTCAAAGGAAGGCTTTTCAGATCTCCTGCCACCCTTTCTAAGGGAAATTCTGCCTTAATAAAGAGGAGGTCCTGTCTTCCATCCCTGTTAAAATCGCCCACAAGAGGGCTCACAAAGGGATAAAGGACCGCCTTAACTACCTCCTGCCCCTTTTTACCCTTGGTGAGAGTCAGTTGATAAAAGTGTTTAGATACCTCAAAGGGGGTAGAAAAAACCAGTCTTCCCCTTTTAAAGATACCAAGCCTGCCATCGCTAAGAAAGGTAACAAGCTCTCTTTCTCCATCTCCATCAAGATCAACAAAGTTAGCACCAGGAAGCCTGAAGTTCTCTGGCACATCAAGCCTTTGGGCATATCTCAAAGAATTGCCCTCGCGCTTAGCAATATAAACTTCCTTACCAAAAAAGGTATCCCCATCAAAGGTCTGCACAAGGAGGGTATCTTTTTGTCCCACTCCAGCATAATCCACAAACTGCAGTATCAGATTAAGATTTTTTAGCACGGGTTGAAACCCCTGGGGTGTAAGCTTGAGCACCTCACTCCGCATCCCGAGATTCTTTTCATAGATATTGAGGGCAACCCATCCCTGAGGACCGGCGGATAGGGAAAGAATCTGTCCTTTCTCGGGCTTATATTTGGCAAGAAGTCCTCCCTTTAGCTTCACTGCAAAAAGCTCATTATTAGAGGTAAAATAAAGAAATTCCTCTCTTCCATCACCATCAAGATCTACAAATTCTCCCTGCAAAACCTCGCCAGGCATTTTTCCCAAAAGAGAAACCTGTTTAAACTGGGGTGTAAAGGAGGTTGGATGCGGTAGAGACTCAACAGTTTCAGTTTTAGAGGCTATTTGATTAGAAGTTGCTAAAGGGCTTCCATATATTCTAACCAGATCAAGATAGCTATTGTAAACCTTAAGATAACCTGGACCCTCAGCCAAAAGTAAATCAATCTTACGGTTAAAAAGATCTGCGGAGGTAAGCTGAGAAACCTTTAAATTGGGATCGTAGAATATTTCACTTTCTGGAAGAAGACTCTTAAGGGTAAAAAATAGGGCTTCCCTTTGAGGACCTTCGGAAAGAAGAAGGAGCCTCAGATCTGTATTTCTCTTTGCCAAGGTTGGAATGGGAAATTCCTCACGCTTACTAAGGATTCTTGCTGTAGAAAAGTTTTCATCCACTCTCAAGACCTCTATCTTCCCGATAGGCTCTTTTAAAAATCCAAGACTTTCCTTTGTCTCAGGATGAATAATTTTGCGGACTTTTTTATAAACTGTCAGGATATCTTTGGGTTTTATACCCTGGGCCCGTCCTTTATCAAGGATAACCTCATTTCCTTCTATGCCAATAATCAGGACTTGAAGAGGCTGAAAATCCCTTTTAATTTCTTCAAGAACCTGGGGACTAACCTGAGCATTTCCTTGAGAAAAAATAAACAAAAATCCAAGGATTAACGATAACCAGAAAGTCATTTTAACCCTCCTCATAGAGGAGCCTTGCCAAGGTCTCCCCTTCTAAAACTTCCTTTTGAATTAGCAATTCTACAAGCCTTTCAAGCTTTTCTCTTCTTTTTTCCAAAACCTCTTTTGCTTTATCATAGCAGGTTTTGAGTATTTTGGCAATTTCACTATCAATAAGTCTGGCAGTCTCTTCTGAGACAAGCTCTCTTTCCCTATAGGGAATATCCAAGAAAAGGGCTTCTCGGCGTCTGAAGGTCTGTGGACCGAGGAGTTCACTCATTCCGTAATCCATAACCATGGCTCTGGCAAGCTCCGTGGCTTTCTCTAAGTCATTCTGAGCCCCAGTGGATACCTCTTTAAAAACTAATTCTTCTGCAACCCTTCCACCAAAAAGAACCGTAATCTTAGCCAGCAATTCCTCTTTAGTGACAAGGTATCTTTCTTCTTCTGGAAGCTGGAGGGTATAACCAAGGGCAGCCACACCTCTGGGTATGATAGAGACCCTATGCACCCTCTCCTTGGGGGTTAAGACCCCTGCAACAATAGCATGCCCGGCCTCATGGTAGGCAATGCGTTTTTTCTCCTCAGGGGTAAGAAACCTGCTTTTACGGGCAAGCCCTGCTATAACCCTATCTATAGCCTCCTCAAAGTCCTCCATCTCAACAAAGCTTTTTCCCTTTCTTGCTGCAAGAAGAGCAGCCTCATTAACAATGTTTGCAAGATCTGCCCCCACCATGCCCGGAGTTCTTGCAGCAATAACTTTTAAATCCACATCTTGAGCAAGTTTGATATGTTTGGTATGGATTTTTAAAATTGCCTCTCTCCCCTTCAGATCTGGCCTATCTACCACTACCACACGATCAAATCTTCCTGGTCGCAAAAGAGCAGGATCAAGGACTTCTGGACGATTGGTTGCCGCAATAATTATAACTCCCTTTTTAGGGTCAAAGCCATCCATTTCTGTAAGGAGCTGTGTCAGGGTATGCTCCCTTTCCTCAGTTCCACCAGCTGGTGTTATCCCTCTAATTCTACCCACCGCATCAATCTCATCAATGAAAATAATGCAAGGGGCCATTTTCTCAGCTTGAGCAAAGAGATCTCTAACCCTTGCTGCACCCACCCCCACAAACATCTCTACAAAGGAGGACCCCGAGATGGATATAAAGGGCACACCTGCCTCTCCTGCTACAGCCCTTGCAAGTAAAGTCTTTCCAGTTCCAGGTGGGCCAACAAGTAAAACACCTTTGGGGATTTTTGCCCCAAGGGCCACAAACTTTTGAGGATGCCTTAAAAACTCTATTATCTCCTTCAGCTCTTCAACAGCTTCATCAACCCCAGCCACATCTTTAAAATTAACTGTTATCTCATTCTCTACATAAATTCGGGCCTTACTCTTCCCCACACTCATAATACCCCCTTCCGGGGATACAAAACGCCTAAATATAAAAATCCAGAAGGCAATTAGAAGTATTACCGGCAAAATCCAGGAAAGGACATTTATCCAGAGGCTTCCATCAGGTTTCACCTCATAATTAACTCCCTTTTCCTCAAGAAGCTTAATGAGTTCTGGATCCTCAGCCCGATAGGTTTTAAAATATGGAGGGATTTTAACAGGCCTTTTTCTGAGTTCATGTAAGGTTTCAGAGGCACCTTCCTTAAAAGCTCCGGTTATCTCATTTTTTTTGAGAACTAACTTTTCAACCTGCCCCCTTCGCAATAATACCTTGAATTCATAATAACTGAGTTTTTCAGGAGCAGTAATTGTGCTTTGGAGAAAATAGTATCCAAGAACAAGCAAGATGAAGAGACTAAAAAAAAGTAAAAGGCGCTGAATCTGATTCATGAAGGATTCTTTAAGCCCCTCTGTCCAGTTGACTCAAGGACTGAGAGCCAGAATCTACTATGAAGATTAATCTGTTTCCTTTTTTTTACCGCCTCTTTAAGAGGAATGTGCACAAACTGCTCATTGAGATAACTGATCATAAGGCCTGTTTTACCGGCCATTCCTGCATGCACCGCATATTGTCCCAGAAATCCGCAGTAAATCCGGTCTTCCACATTTGCAGGCACACTTCTTATAATGTAGCTTGGATCAATATAACGGATAACAATCTCAAGCCCCCTTTTCTTAAAATACTCTTCAATCTTTTCTTTAACGAATTTTCCAATGTCCCCCAATTTCACATTACCTGAGGCATCATATTCAGGGGGATCTTTAATCACATATTTTTGTCCTGCCCCTTCAGCTATAACAATTACCGCATGTTTTCTGGCAAGAAGCCTCTTCTCAAGCTCTGCCAAAAAACCCTGCTCACCCTCTAAATCAAAGTCCATCTCCGGGACAAGGCAGAAGTTAACTTCCTTCGTAGCCAGCGTTGCTGCTGCTGCAATAAAGCCTGAATGCCTTCCCATAAGTTTAACCAGCCCTATACCATAGGGCACAGCTCGTGCCTCCGTATGGGCGCATCTTATGGCCTCACAGGCAAGCTCAACAGCAGTATCAAATCCAAAGGTCTTAGAAACAAGCCATATATCGTTATCAATGGTCTTAGGAATTGCAATCACCGCTATTTTAAGACCTCTTTTAGCAATCTCATCCTTAATTTTATTGGCAGCCCTAAAGGTTCCATCTCCCCCTATCATAAAAAGAATCTGAATATTAAGCCTTTCCAGGGTATCAACAATCTCTTCAACAGGCTGATGCCCCCTGGAAGTCCCAAGAAAGGTCCCACCCTGAGTATGGATGTCTTTAACCACCTCAGGAGTTAACTCAATCACTGGATGACCATACTTAGGGATAAAACCCTGCAAGCCATACTGAAATCCAAGGATTTTATTCACCCCATAGGAATAAAAAAGGGTCATAACTATGCTTCTAATCACATCATTTATACCCGGGCAGAGACCTCCACAGGTCACAATCCCAACTTTAACCTTGGAGGGGTCAAAATAGATAAAAGGCCTTGGCCCGGCAAGTTCAAGGGAAGGGGCTTCTTTGCCTTCAGATAAAACCCCTTTGAGGTATTGATAATTTACCCTTAAAGTAACCCTGTGCTCCTCATTCACAAAGCACTGAGATGGCAGATTTACAGGGCTTGGAATCTTAGCCCTACCAAGAGATTCAATCTCCGTATCAATATCAACAGAAATCTCTTCTGCAAACTCTAAGGGATCACAGTAATCCTTCATGCCTCCCTCCTTTTTAATCTAATCTTAACGGCTTCCGCATGGGAGGGAAGATTTTCCGCTTCAGCAAGAGTGATTACCTTTTCTGCCTCAGCAAAGAGCGCTGAAGGTGTATATTGCATGAAATTTATCTTTTTCAGAAATTTTTCCGTAGAAAGTGCACTTGTAAATCTGGCAAGACCCATAGTGGGCAGGACATGATTAGGACCAGCCATATAATCTCCAATAGCCTCTGGGGTATAAGCTCCAAGAAAAACCGCACCAGCATTTTTCACTTTTGAAAGATGCTCAAAGGGATTTTGAGTCATTATCTCTAAATGTTCAGGGGCAATCAGATTAGCAAGTTCAAAGGCCGAATCTATGGAGTCAACAAGAATGAGGGCCCCTCTTTTTCTCAAAGATTCCTCAGCAATTTCTCTGCGAAACCCCTTGTTTAAGGCCTGAGGAATAAGCCTTTTCACCTCTTTTAAAAGTTTCTTTGAGGTAGTTATAAGGAGGCTCATACTGAGGGGATCGTGTTCAGCCTGTGCCAAAAGATCCCAGACTACAAATTCTGGATCTGCTGAATTATCCGCTATAATTAACACCTCACTTGGGCCAGCGAGAAAGTCAATCCCCACCTGAAAGGAGACAAGTTTTTTGGCTAAGGTCACATAGATATTCCCAGGACCACAGATGATCTCAACCTTGGGGATGCTTTCTGTGCCATAGGCCAAGGCAAAGATACTCCATGGGCCTCCTATGCGAAAAATAGCATCCACTCCAGCCTCTCTTCCTGCAACCAGCAAAGCAGGATGTAGAGATTTATCCTTCCTGGGAGGTGAGACAAGAAAGATATTTTTTACACCTGCAATTTTAGCAGGAACAGCGGTCATAATAACAGTTGAAATAAGAGGGGTCTCCCCTCCTTTCCCCCCTGGAATGTAAAGCCCCGCTGATTCAACAGGCCTTACAACCTGTCCCAGGGTGATTCCTGGAGCCTTGGAATCAAACCAGCTTAAGGGAAGGGCCTTTTCATGAAAACTTTTAACCTTTTGAATGGAATGCTGGATTGCAGAAAGAAGGCTTTTATCTATTTTATCATAGGCTTTCTCAATCTCCCCTTCACTAACTTTAAGCTCTTCCCTCTCAAGAATAACCCCGTCAAATTTTGAGGTATACTCAATTAAGGCTCTATCTCCTTTTCTTCTTACCTCTTGTCCAATCTTTTCCACATATCTCTCAATCTTTTTAGGATATTCCTCAATCCTTTGAAGAAGTCTTTTTAAAAATCTCTCTGCCCTTGGAGAGGGATACTTCAAAACTCGCAACATAGCTTACCAGTTAGCAAAAGGCTCCTGCCAGGCCTTTTTAAGCTCATCAAGATCTGCTGAGAGGATAAGACTACCTGAAAAGCCCTTTATCTCAAGAACTGGCTCATTTAGGGTCTCCCCTATGAGATAACAGGGCCCCCATCTGAAAAGACTTTCAAAGTCCCTTTGTCTGTCCTTTGGAACTGTTACTACAATTCTTCCGGCACTTTCTGAAAAAAGAAGAAAATCCTCCCTTTTTTCGCCCTCAAAAGGAATGGCTGAAAGGTCAATGAAAAGGCCAAAACCTCCAGAAAAGGCCTTTTCTGCCAAAGCTACTCCCAAGCCCCCGTCGGAAAGATCATGTGCTGAATCAACCAGTCTGGCATATATGGCATCTCTGAGACAGAGATAAATTTTTTTATTAAGCTCAGGATTGGGCCTTGGAACCTTCCCTCCTCTTAGACCCAGGAGATTGAAGTATTCAGAACCTGCAAGCTCTTCCCTCGTCTGTCCAAGGAGGTAAACTAAAGCCCCTGCTCTCTTTATCTCCATTGTCTGAGCAAGCTCTACATTTGGAATCTTTGAAATTAAAGAAAAAAGAAGGGTAGGAGGAATAGATATCTTTAGACTCCCATCAGGCAAAATCACCCCTACCCCATAGGGATTCACCGTAGAGGGGTTAAGGGAAAGAGCCATGTGATAATCATTTTTCATGGAGTCCTTTCCAGAAATAAGAGGGATACTAAAGGCAGTAGTATAGTCATAAAGGGCTTGATTGGCTCTCACGAGCTGGGCAAGTTTATATCTTCCATCGGGTGTCTTTTCACTTTCTACGGGATCACACCAGCAAAAATTATCAAGACCAGCCATAAATTCAGGATCTCCACCAACGGAGACCGAGTTTCTCACAGCCTCATCTATTGCATTGGCTACCATATAATAGGTATCATAGTCTGAAAACTTGGGACAAATTCCATGGGAAATCACAATCCCTGCGTTACTTTGAAGGTCATATCTCAGGACCGCTGCATCACTTGGACCATCTTCTCCTTTTCCACAAAGGGGTTTAATAACACTTCCTCCTTGCACCTCGTGATCGTATTGACGCACAACATATTCTTTGGAGCAGATATTAAAACTTCTAAGTAACCCCTTTAAGAGCTCTTTAAAGTCCTCAGGATAGGGCACATCTACTTTTTCAGGAAGCTCTGGTCTCTTCCATTCTGCTGAGAGTTTTAGCTGAGGCACTCCTTCATGAAGAAACTCAAGGGGTAAAAGCCCAACAGTTTTTCCATCATAGAGAATATGAAAATAGCCAGAATTAGTAAATCTTCCCAGGGGAGTTGAAAGAACACCCATTTTTTCTGAAAGCTTAAGAAATTCCTGAAGTTTTTCAGGAGGCACGGCTACAGTCATTCTCTCCTGACTTTCTGAGACAAGTATTTCCCAGGGTCTAAGCCCGGGATATTTAAGAGGGGCCTTAGAAAGATCAATCTCAGCTCCCCCTGCCTCTTTTGCCATTTCACCTACCGAGGAAGAAAGCCCTCCTGCGCCATTATCCGTAATGGAGGTATAAAGCCCTAAATCTCTTGCCTTAAGGAGAAAATCTATCATTCTCTTCTGGGTAATAGGGTCTCCTATCTGAACAGCCGTGGCAGGAGAACCTTCGTGCAAAGCCTCGGAGGAAAAGGTTGCACCGTGAATACCATCTTTTCCGATTTTTCCTCCTACCATAACAATAATATCCCCAGGGCAGGCCTTCTTTTCCCAGCCTGGTTTTCCCGCCACCTCAAGGGGAATAAGCCCTCCTGTTCCACAATAGACAAGGGGTTTTCCAAGATATCTTGGGTCAAAAACAATGGATCCGTTCACTGTGGGTATTCCACTTTGATTTCCTCCATGCTCAACCCCCTCTCTTACCCCCTCAAAGATTCTCTTGGGATGAAGGATTCGGGGAGGAAGGGGTTTATCCCAATTGGGTGGGGCAAAACAAAAAACATCGGTGTTAAAAATAAGCTTTGCACCCTTACCTGTTCCCAAAGGGTCACGGTTTACTCCCACAATACCAGTTAGAGCCCCTCCATAAGGGTCAAGGGCTGAGGGACTATTATGAGTCTCAACCTTAAAGGCAAGGGCCCACTTATCATCTAATTTAATAACCCCTGCATTATCCACAAAAACCGAAAGACAAAAATCCCTTTCTCCCTTACTCTTGCGAACTTTGTCCGTTGCACCTTTGATATAGGTCTTAAAAAGACTATCTATTTTGGTTTCGGTGCCCTTTTCAAGATCCCTATAATGAATTTCGGCATTAAAGATCTTATGTTTACAGTGCTCAGACCAGGTCTGAGCAAGGCTTTCAAGCTCAACATCTGTTATCTCCCTTGAAAGACCATATTTTTCCCTTAATTTGATAAAATCCTCCTTGGTAAAAAACTTCTGAATGGCCTTCATTTCTTCAAGATTCAGGGCAAGAAGCCTTTCCCTGGATAGTTTAAGTAGTTCATCATCAGAAAAACTTGAAAGATCAAAGGTCTCAACTAAAGGGGGAAAATACTCTGTAACCCTTGGAGCTGGATAATCAAACCATCTCTTTTGGGCCTCAGCAAAGGAAAGGATAAACCATCTTTCAATAAGTTCATTAGCCAGTAAATCCCTGGCAATTCTTTCAATCTCTGCCTTAGTAAGCTCTCCCTTAATTAACAAAAGCTTTGCAAAATAGACCCCTTCTTTTTCAGGAATAAGGTGGCGCTCAAGGATATAGGAAAGAGCTTCCTCAGCAGTTTTTCCTTCATTATCCGTTACTCCAGGACGAAACCCTATTTCTAAAGCCCAATCAAAAGTAATACCAAGTTTTAAATAAAGGGGTTCATTAAGGGAATAGGTCTCAATAACTGGATCTGAAAGAGCGGATTCTGCAAATATCTTAAGGAGATCATCAGTAAAATCCCCTTCCACAAGGTAAACCCTGAAGTAATGAAGATCTTCAAGGTTAAGTGCTAAGTCTCTTTGGATTTTCTTTATAATTTTTTGGGCATGAGTATCATTAAACTCAGGCTTAAGACTGACCTCTATGCGATTAACTCTCATATGTTTAGGAATATACCATTTTATTAGAAGTTGACAACCATAAAAAAGGTATTAAATTTACAAAAAACTTTTTTAGGAGGGAAAGGGTGCCTCAACACAAATCAGCTGAAAAGGAATTAAGACAAAGTGAAAGAAGAAGATTGCGTAATCGCACTTTTAAAAGCCGGGTTAAAACAGAAATCAAAAAATTTTTAAGCCTTCTTGAAAATAATGATCTTGATGCTGCTGAAAGACAATTAAGAGTAGCCCAGAGCCTTTTACAAAAAGGAGTAAGCAAGGGCATTTTTCACAAAAACAAGGCAGGGAATAAGATCTCCGAGCTATTTTCCAAACTTAATCAAGCCAAAATTAAGACCTCAGTTCAGACTGTGGCAGAAGCCTAAGTTAAAGTTTGGGGATGTAGCTCAGAGGGAGAGCGCCGGAATCGCACTCCGGAGGTCGGGGGTTCAAATCCCCTCATCTCCACATCTGATAAAAAAACCCCGACCGAAAAAAAATTAACCGGCCGGGGTTACATAGGATTCTACTGATTAGATATTATTTCATATTTTCCATTTTGAAATTCTATTTTTGCATCTACAAAATAAACCTTAAATCCTGCTTTTTTAAGGGTATTATAGGCCATTTCAGATCTCACACCTGTTGCACAGTAAAGGATGATTTCTTTATCCTTGGGGATTTCATTAAGGCTTCCTTCAAGTTGAGAAAGGGGGATATTTTTAGCGTATTTAAAAGCCCCTGTGGCATATTCATCAGCCTCCCGGACATCAATAATAAAGTATTTGTCTGACATTTCAGGTGAAGCCACAAGTTTTTTAAACTCCTCTACTGGAAAAGATCCTGGCTTGGGTTTAGGAACATATACAATTTCTTTTTTTAGAGCTCCTGCAAGAATCTGCCCTCCTGCCTGTTTCCAAGCAGAGATTCCCCCGGGCAGATAAGCGGTATGCTCATATCCCCAGTTTCTAACTATGTTAAATCCCTTTATAGCAAGTTCATCACTATCTGCATAAACTATAATAGGGGCTTTTTTATGGGTTGGAAATTTGTCTTTATACTTTTCAAGTTCTTTAAGGGGAATATTGATAGCACTAGGGAGATGTTCTTTTTCTGCTACCTTCTTTTCCCTTAAATCAATAAGCACAAAGGGCATATCCTCCTTGAGAAATTTTTTAATGTAATCTGAGGTTATTGCTACAGGAAGCCCGGCTTTTTGCCAAGCAGGAATCCCCTCAATAAAGCCCTTAACATTGGTATAACCAAAACCAGCTGCCCTACGGACAGCCCCAGGAGTAAGGGCTCACCTCGGGCCTTCACAGTAAAATACAATTAGAGCCTTTTTATCCTGGGGAAGCTTATCAAGGTGTTTATCCATATCAGCCATAAAGATATTAATTGAGCTAGGAATGTGACCCTCATCATACTTAGCTTTAGGACGAACATCCACAATTAGGCCTTCTTTATTAGCCCAGATTGTCTTAAGATCTTCAAGACTTATCCTCTGGTCAGGTGGGACACTCATGGGTGGCTTTACACTCACGAGAGTGGCATAATACTTCCCTTCTTTCTGGGTATAGACTATCTTAACGGGAGTTCCCCTTCCAATCTTATTTAAAGGCTGATTCCAGTTGACTACTTTGGTATTATCATCAAATTTAACCTCAATAACCTGGCCTGTGTCAATTTGAATAAGTTCAGCCTTTCCTGATACAGAGACTATATTTCCACGGAACTCAGAAGGAGCTGCCTTATGACAGCCTGCAATTCCACAACTTTTGTGGATACTTGGAAGTTGTGGACTTTGAGAGGAACTAAGCCCCTGCGAAAGTAAAAAGGAACTCCCAAGTAACCCTCCAATTAAACCTAACCTCATAAGGATCTTACTTCCCATAAAAACACCCCCTTAATTAAAATTGTTATAATCTTATCAAGATATTAATGATTTAGTTATGAAAAGTCAAATAAATTTTTTCTATAAGATTAATAGATATTCTTTTATAAATAAGATTCTTCCTCTCTGCCTACCAAATGCCAAAAAAGCAGATGGTCGCATTCTAAAAAGAAAAAAGTGGTAAAAAGATTTTAGGTAGATTTATTTTGGAGTTTAGAAAAGCTAAAGTAAGTTGAGCAATTACGCCAGTTTACCTGCTAAAAAATGCAGATTTCACTTTCAAAAAATTTGGACGCATGCAGATCCTTACAAGAAAAAGGAAGGGTGGTAAAAAAGCTCCTCTTTCCGAAGGGGAATGGGTATGTGGAGAGATTTCATTTGCGTTGCGCCCTAAGAAAAAATCCTATAAAGTCTCAAAAGATATGGACGCATACATACACTTGACGAAAAAGAGTTTTCAAGATATATTAAAAAAGGTATCCCTGATTAAGAATTTTCAATTTAACTTCAATTAGAAGGAGGGAAAAATGAGTTGCATCTTCTGTAGAATTATTAACAAAGAGATCCCAGCCAATCAGATTTATGAAGATGACCTTGTCCTTGCCTTTCACGATATAAACCCTCAGGCTCCCTATCACATTCTGGTTATTCCTAAAAAACATATTTCAACTCTTTTGGAATTAACAGAAGAGGATAAAGTCCTAATTGGACATATCTATGGGGTGATAAATAAAATTGCAAAGGAGCTTGGTTTTGCTGAGAGGGGTTATCGGGTAGTGGTAAATTGCAAAGAAGAGGCTGGGCAAACAGTCTTTCATGTGCATTTTCATGTGCTTGCGGGAAGACCTATGGAATGGCCTCCTGGCTAAACTCTAAACCTCTTCAAAATAGCCCAAACCTGCACAGATTTTACAGAAGACTTTTCCCTCTTTTTCAACCTGTCTTCCATCGCGCACTACTATTCCACAGGCTTCACAGATAACCTTTTGACGAGGCTTCCCGGGAAGATCAACCTCCCTAAGTTTGACTTTTACCTCTTTAACCTCAAAAAGCTCCTCAAGGGGCATTATCTTATAAGCTGAAAGCTCTCTTAAGGCTGGACTTTCAAGGTCAGGAAAATACCTTTTGGCACTCTCTTTTGCCTCCTCCTTTGCTATGACTCTAAAGGCCTTTCCTGTCTCAAGATTTAAAAAAGTTGCTGCCATAATCCCAAAGTCTAAATATTTCATAGTTCTTTTACCAAGAGAGGCTCCGGTAACCGTCTGAATAGCATCTGTTGCACATCTATCAATTTCCACATAGACGAGAAATTTTTTTCTATCTTTTCCATAGGGATCTTTAATTCCAATTAAGTCCAAACCAAGTAAGGCAAGTCTTGCTCCCAGCACCTGACCGGCACAAAGATGTCCGTGTCTTTCCTTGCAGATCTCAAGAAGGGCTTCAAAACTTAGCTCAAAGGGATTAAAATAGCTCATATTAACTTCCTTAAGAAACCTTAGCTCCCGGTGAGACCTCTCTTTCAGGAATAAGAAGAGTAAGCCCCTTTTCATCATGCGAGGCAAGAAGCATACCCTCGGAAATTACTCCACGAATTTTAGCAGGCTTGAGATTCAAGACAAGCACAACCTCCTTTCCCACAAGCTCTTCAGGCTTATAAAATTGAGCTATCCCTGAAACAATTTGTCTTTTTTCAGGACAAAGAACCTCAAGTTTTAACAACTTATCTGTCCCTTCTACCTTTTCAGCAGAGACAATTTTTCCAATCCTGAGATCCCATTTTCTGAACTCCTCAATAGAAAAAAGCTCAATCTTTTCCCCTGTCTGCACTGGTAGGTCCATTATTTTTGCCTCCTCTTCAGGTTCAGATTTACTTGGCTGCTTTTCAAGTCTTGGAAAAAGGGGCTCCCCCTTTTTAACTATAGACCCGGTCTTTGGCAGTGACCAATCAAATATCTCCTTAAAGGAGATTTCTGTCGGATTTAGAGAAAGGTTTTCCAAAAGTTTACTTGAACTTTCTGGTAAAACCGGGCTTAAGGCAAGAGCAAAGCTCCTTATAGCTGAAAGCAGATTTCTCAAGATTGTACCAGCCCGTGACCTTCTCCCCTCCTTCATCTCCTTCCAAGGAGCTGTCCGATCAATATAAACATTGGCAAACCGAATAGCCTGAAAAAGTTCTTCAATAGCCAAATGAAATTGCAGGTTTTCAAAAAGACTAAAATACTTATTTACTGCAGATTCCACCTTTTCTCTCAACTCATAATCTTCAGTTTGCAAACTTTCATAAGGCGGGACCTCTCCCCGGAAGTATTTCTCTACAAGGTTGAGGGTTCTGTAAACGAGATTTCCATAATCATTGGCTAAATCAGCATTATAACGAATAAAAAACTGTTCAAGACTAAATTCAGCATCATAACCAAAGGCCATCTCCCTGAGTAAAAAATATCTCAAGGGGTCATTCCCAAATTGTTTAGAAAGCTCAAGAGGCTCAACTACATTGCCTAAGGACTTGGACATCTTTATCTTGTGTATAAGCCAGTAGCCATGCACATAAAGCTTTTTATAAATGGGGAGCCCAAGGGCCTTGAGGATAATAGGCCAGTAAATGGCATGGGGCTTGAGAATGTCCTTAGCAATAAAGTGATGACTTTCCTTCCAGAGAGCTTTCCAATCGGGATTTTCAGGAAACCCAATCCCTGAGAGATAATTAATCAGGGCATCAAACCAAACATAAGTCACATAGTCCCGGTCAAAGGGTAGTTCAATACCCCAAGCCAGTCTGCTCTTAGGTCTTGATATACAAAGGGGAGGAAGGGGCTCATCCAGAAGATTTAGCACCTCCTCTTTGTAAAAGGAGGGATAAATTAAGTCTTCCTGCTGAAGGTAATCTCTGAGCCAAGGACGATATTTCTCCAGATTGAAGAAATAATTCTTTTCCCTAAGCCACACAGGTGCCCTCTGGTGGTCCCTACAATATCCCCTTTCATCAAGCTCCTTAGAGGTTAAAAACCTCTCACATCCAAAGCAATAAGCCCCCTCATACTCATCAAGGTAAAACTCCCCTTTTTCATAAAGGGTCTGGAGGATATATTGAACAGTTTTTTTATGCTCAAGGTCTGTGGTGCGAATAAAATGATTATAGGTTAAACCAAGGGCGTTCCAGGTTTTTTTAAAGGCTCCTGCTACATCATCTACAAATTCCTTCGGGCTCTTACCCCTTTCCTGAGCCGCCTTGACAATTTTATCTCCATGCTCATCAGTGCCAGTTAAAAAAAAGACCTCATATCCTTTCTGGCGATAAAATCTGGCTAAGGCATCGGCAACTATAGTGGTATAGGCATGTCCAAGATGAGGATAGCTATTTACATAGTAAATGGGCGTAGTAAGATAGATTTTTACCCCTGCCACTCCTTTACTCCTTCTTCAGAGTCATCAGTCTCCATAATAATATAATTTTTCAGTTCTGTAATGGGAACTGTGTAAAAGCCTCCCTCTTCGCTTTCAAGGGTAGCTGTAGCTTGAAAAAAATTGTATTTAATTACCCTGAAGTTTCTCCCCGAGAGACTTATCTTACTTCCTGCCCTGGGAAGATCAGATAGAAACTCTTGATAAAGAGCTTCTTCATAGGAGAGACAGCAGAGTAATCTTCCACAGGGTCCTGATATCTTATTAGGATCAAGAATTAGACCCTGATCCTTGGCCATTTTAATTGAAAGAGAGGCAAAATTTTTTAAAAACTGGGCACAGCAAAACTCCTTTCCACAGATTCCAAGGCCTCCAATTAAAGCGGTCTCGTTCCTTACCCCAATCTGGCGCATCTCTATCCTCATTCTGAGAGCCCTGGCAAGTTGTTTCACGAGCTCTCTAAAGTCAATACGGCCTTCAGCTGTATAATAAAAGATAATCTTACTCTTATCAAAATAACACTCCACATCTACCAAATTCATCTCAAGGGCAAGCTCCTTTGCAAAGGTCTCACAGAGTTCCTTACCTTTTGCCTCAAGCTCACGCCTCTTTTCAAAAGCAGAAATTTCCTTAGGGTTGGCCTTGCGTAAAACTACAGGAAGATCTTTCAAATCAAAGGGAAAGCGATAGCAATAATCTTTTATTATAAACACCTCCTTTCTTCCTTCAGGAAACTCAACCAAGACAAAGGACCCCCGGCTAACAGGCTTTGTAAGTTTAAGAATTCTGTCGGGTCTATCAGGTTTTAAGACCCCAAAGGCAAGATAGATCTCCCTATTTTCCTCTTCCATGAATTATCCTCCAATGGCTCTCATTGGCCTTTGTGTAGGCTTTAGAAGCCTTTTTTCAGGTTTTCTTTGTAAAGCAAGGAAAAAAGCCTCTTTAAGAGACCCCTTACCCCCCCTTAAATAATCCTTCAAATTTATTTCTTCATCTGAAAAAAGACAAGTCCTGAGCATGCCATTGGCAGTAATTCTGAAGCGATTACATTTATTACAAAAATGCTCACTGAGGGGAGAGATAAATCCAAGCTTTCCGACAGCATCCTTCCACTTAAAAACCCGCGCTGGCCCTCCTCCAAAGGAGGATACAGGTTCAAGGGGGAAAAAGGTTTCTAAGATTTTCTTAATCTCGCTTATAGATACGACATTTTCTTCATTCCAGAGCACACTCCCCCCAATTGGCATAAACTCTATAAACCTTATCTCCCAGGGATACCTCAAAGTCAACTTAGCCATATCAATAATCTCATCATCATTCAGACCCCTGATTACTACCATGTTAATCTTTAAGGGTTCAAAACCTACCTCCAGGGCCTTTAATACTCCTTTCCAGATTTTATCAAAACTAAATCCACCGGTAATCTTTTCAAACTTTTCTTCTTTAAGGGTATCAAGACTTATATTCAATCTTTTAAGGCCTGCCCTTTTTAGAATTTCAGCCTTTTCCAAAAGAAGGTATCCATTGGTAGTTAGACTCAAATCCTGAAGTCCCTCTATTTTTGATAATCTTTCCACTAAGCCCTCAATACCCTTTCTACCTAAGGGTTCCCCCCCTGTAAGCCTGACTCTTTTTACTCCAAGTTCAACTGCTGTTCTTACCACCTCTTCGATCTCCTCATAGGTAAGAAGCTCTTCATGAGGGATAAATTTAATAGGTTCTCTACTCTGGCAATAAATACATCTAAAATTACATCTATCTGTTACAGAAATCCTAAGATATTCAATTTTTCTTCCGTAATTATCAATGAGCACGAAGTCTATCCTTATAAAGGGCTCTTGCCCGATTAAAATATTCAAGGGTCATCTTTTCTTTATAATCTGGATAGGTCCAGGGTAAACTTTGAAAGCCTCCGCTTCTGTAAATAAGAGTTACCTCAGCAAAAACAGACCTTCCCAAATAGATCCTATGCGCATAATCCTTGAAGGTAGCAAGGACAACCTTGGATAGGGTAAGATATCCAGGGTCAAGATTAAGGTTTCTCTTTCCATCCAAATCCGCTGTTTCTCTCTCTAAGCTATAACAGATATGTTTTAGCTCAACCAAAAACTCAGGTTCCTTAAGATATTCAAAGAAGTAAAAGGTCTTCCAAAGGGGACTACCCATCTCTTCTATATAATAGTCCGTAAATTTAGAAAAATCAAAAGTCTGACTCTGAAGAAGCACCATTCCAAGATCTTTTTCTAAGATATCTTTTATCCTTTTAAAAGAGTTATATTCTCTTTCCATAAGGGCAATGAAAAAAAGAACAGGCTCAACCTTTTTAGGATGACTCATTAGTTATAGATATAGCTTCTTCTGGTAACATAACAGGGATATCTTCAAAGATGGGATAGAGAAGTCTACACTTTTTACAAAAAAAACCCTTTATCCCTTGAGATCTATCCTCTTTATACTCCAGATCTCCTTTACACTGGGGACAGGCAAGCACCTCAAGATAGGCATCAATTCTTTCCCTTTGCATGTTTTTATTGTAATCCTAAAAGGAAATTACGCAATTTTTCCCAACAGCTTTGGCTCTATAAAGGGCAAGATCTACCCTTTTAAGGATATCATCAATAGATTCACCCTTAATATACTCAACCACTCCAAAACTTGCAGAAACATCTTCAACAGGAGGCACCTTCAAACCACAAATAAGGTTTTTCAACTTTTCTGCAACCTTTAAGGCTTGAGGAAGATTGGTATTTCTAAGTAAAATCAAAAACTCCTCACCTCCCCATCTTGCTGAAACATCTGTTTTACGCAATTTTTCTTTGAGAAGATTGGATATGGAATTAAGCACCCTATCTCCTATATCATGTCCATAAATATCATTAATCGTCTTAAAGTTATCAAGATCCATAAGGATGAGACTCAAGGGAACCCCATACCTATCTGCAATTGCCTTTTCTCTTTTCAAAGCCTCGTCCATAAATCTGCGATTATAAAGACCTGTCAGGTGATCTGTCATGGCAGCTTCAAGCAAGCGTTTTTCAAGCTCTTTTCTCTCAGTTATATCTATAAAGGTAATAACCACAAAGTCCTTTTCCTCTTTCAACCTTAGTAGTGTAACATTCAGATGGGCAAAAAATTCCCCTCCATCCTTTCTTTTAAGGAGGGCATCAAATTCACATTGACCACCAGCTAAAATTTTTTCAAAAGCACAGCCCTCCTGAGAAAGTAGAGCAAAGAGAAATTCATGAGGTTTTTTCCCAAGAAGCTCCTCCTTCTTATATCCTGTTAATGACAAAGCTTTTTGGTTAACTAATTTAATCCTTTTCTCCGTATCAATTATAATAAGGGCGCACACTAAATTATCCAGAAGGGTAAAAAAGCTATTCAGATCAAAAAGATCTTCTACAGTATGGGCTTCAGACATTCTTTAAGGAATGTAATATATCCTTTTAGTTCTGTTAATAAAACTAATAGATCATCTTTATTATAATCCTTTGCTGAAAAAAGCAAGTTCTTAAGTCTTAAGAGATATTCCCTTTCAGAGTCAGAGAGAGTTGGAAGTATTCTTTTGAAGAGTTCCTCTGAGGAGAGAGGTTTTTCTGGGGGTGAGAGAATAGTTAAGGCATGGAGAGCCTTTAGTCCCTGAAGAAAGACCTCCTGAAGGGCTTTAATGGATAAAACCCTCTGACCGGACATCAATTCCTTAAAAAGGGATTCGGCATATTGAAAGTGGGTGCGAGCACGAATAAAATAGACCATCTAAGTCTCTTTTTTAAAAACCCCTTCCCCCCATTTTTTATAAAAGTGTCTGCTTAGAATTTCATCAGCCTTTTCACAGATCTCAAAGAGAAGATCTATCATATCCAGCATCTCAGCCTGTCCGTCTGGAGGTCTCATCTCCATATCTTCAATAAAGGCTCCGCTTTCCAGGTATTCTTTAAACTCCTGTAACTTCTTGAGGGTTAACATTAAGACGCCCTTTCTAAATATTCACCAGTTCGTGTATCAACCTTGATCACATCTCCTTCCTTTACAAAAAGAGGGACCTGAATCACTGCTCCAGTCTCTAAGGTTGCTGGTTTTGTAACTGCACTAACGGTGTCTCCCTTAATACCGGGTTCTGTGTGGACTACCTTAAGCTCAACTGTCTTCGGTAACTCAATTCCAATTACCCTTCCCTTGTAATAAAGAACCTTTACCTGAAGATTTTCTACCAGAAATTTAGCAGCCTCTCCAACCTCTGCTTCTGTGACATAAATCTGATCATAATCTTCAAGATCCATAAAAACAAATCTATCTCCTTCCCTATAGAGATATTGGATTTCCTTTTCCTGAAGATCAGGTTTTTCAAATTTTTCTCCAGAGCGAAAGTTCACTTCAAAAACCCTTCCAGTGGTAAGATCTCTAAGTCTTGTGCGAACTGTGGCCTGCCCTTGAGCCACCTTAGAATGCTGAAAATCAATTACTTCATAGGGTTTTCCTTCCCATTCAATCTTAAGTCCCCGTCTGAAATCAGAAGTTGTGTAAGCCATTGCATATCCTCCTTTAAGATTCTTTTTCAAGGTAAGAGGGAAGAGGAGTAGCCCAGGCCTCTTCATCAAAGTAAAGCTCCTCTAAATCCTTAGGAGGAGTAATCTCAAGTAAATGAGGACCCTCAACTACCTCAAAACGTATAAAACAGGACTTATACCAGTCTACCTCGGGGAGATCAAGGTCAAATTCCTTCATAATCCTGTAGGTTCTATAGAAATCCTCCCAGGCATTTTCCTCCTCAGGATAGGTAGTAAAATCTCTAAGTATATCTGTGATAACAAACCCTGAGTCAAGCAGAAAGCTTTGGAATTCTCGCCACTTCTCCAAAGAGGCCTCCCGATGGGTAAACCCCATATATCCAGCTGAACCAGGTCCTTTTAGACTACTTATACAGCGTGCAACAAAAAGTTTTAACCCCTTTTTTGTCTCCACCGGATCCGTTACAAAGATATCAAAACTCCCTTTCAAATCCTCAGGAAGACTTTCAATCACATTGTAGTTATACACCTCAAGATTTTTAAACCCAATTTTTTTAACTGTTTCTTTTATGAAGGTGTTAATTCTCTCATCAATTTCTACCACAACCACCCTTTTAGGGAGCCCTGTCAGGGCCATGGCCAGAGAAATAAGATCGTCATCCCCCAAAATAAATACCTCTGCATCCTCAAGATCTCCCCTTAAATAAATAAAGGCGGTTCTCTTAAGGGTATCCTCGGGTCGGATAAAACCCTGATCATAATCACTGGTAGGAAGAGGTCTATCCTGCGTGAGAGCTTTAAAATCTTCTAAAAGGATCCTCCAAAAGGGATCGTTATCAAAGGGTTTGCAGAAAAGACAGCCTGGATCAGAAAATTTCTTAATATCAGGAAGATTTTTTTTTAGTTTAAAAAGGGGTTTATCGTAAATAATTTTGCCTTCATCAAGAAGATCTTTGAGGGCCTCTAAAAAAAGAGAAAGATGGGCGTCTTGGAAATTGATAAGTTCCCAAAAGGTAGATGGCTTTTTGACAAGTATCCTTAATATCTGTTTTTTTATGCGTTCTAAATTTTTCACCTAAATACCTCATATAGATTTTAAAGGAGGAAGAAAATTTCTATTGAAAAGTTGCGGGGGTGGGATTTGAACCCACGGCCTCCGGGTTATGAGCCCGACGAGCTACCAGGCTGCTCTACCCCGCGTCCTTTTAAAGATCTGCTTAAAATATAATCAGTTTTTAATACTTGTCAACCCTCTGTATAAGTCCATATCTTTTGAGACTTGAAATCTGCCTCTTTTGGTAGACAAAATGATTATCCTCTTATCACATTTTACAATATTTTGCACCCTTTTCCGCCATTCCTTCTTCTTGTAAGGATCTGAACTTATGCCTTTTTTACCTCTTAAAAGGTCTTTTTTATTAAATATACTAATGAGTATTGAACTTTTATTTAAAGAACTTATATTAAATAAAAACACTTTTGAGGAGGTGTGGTATGTGTGTGAGACCCGGCACTCAAGCTCCAGAGTTTGAGACTCAGGCCTATTTTAGGGATGGAGGTATTAAACCTGTTAAGCTTTCCGATTACAAAGGCAAATGGCTGGTTCTTTTCTTTTATCCAGCTGACTTTACCTTTGTCTGACCCACAGAAATGGCAGCAGTTGCTGCCAAGGCTGAAGATCTGAAAAGATTGAACACCGAACTTCTGGCTATTAGCATTGATACGGTCTTTGTTCATAAGGTCTGGCAGGAAACAGAACTCTCTAAACTCATTCCAGGAGGATTCCCCTTCCCCATGGCTTCAGACCTGGGAGGGAAAATTGGAACCCTTTATGGTGTTTATGATGAAAAAATAGGTATTAATTTAAGAGGAACCTTCCTCATAGATCCTGATGGAATAATTAGAATTAGCCACATTTACGATGCCCCGGTGGGAAGAAATTTTGATGAGCTTGTAAGAATGATTGAGGCAGCACAGCACATTAGGGCAACAGGTGGGGCTGAGGCCTGTCCTGCTAACTGGAGACCAGGAAAAACCACTCTTAAACCCTCACCCGAGCTTGCTGGAAAAGTAGCTGATACCTGGAATCCTTCTGAACTTGATAACTAAGGAAGATCTTTGGGGGTTATCCCCCCTTTTTTCTCATTTTAAAAATTTACCCTTGACTACATTCTTAAATTTCTATACAATTTTTAATCAAATAATTCCTTTAAAAGGAGGGGGGGTATGTATCCAATATGGGAAGTGCCCTATTTAAGTTCAGCTTTAGTTATAGGGCTTATTGCCTCTTTTCATGTTTTGCCTTCCCATCTTGCAGTTGCAGCTCTATGGGTAACAGTTTTCATAGAGAAGCTTGCCTACGCACGGAATCGGCTTGATTACCTTGATTTTGTCAAACGCTTTACCCTTTTACTTTTAATCTTCAGCTTCATCTTTGGTTCCCTTTCAGGAATTGGTATCTGGTATTCTGCAACTGTCTCAAGTCCAAGGGGAATATCAGGGCTGATTCACAACTATGTCTGGGGTTGGGCAACAGAATGGGTCTTTTTCCTTATTGAGATTGCAACCATCTATGCTTACTATTATACCCTTGGAAAAGTTGATCCAAAAACTCATATCCGCATAGGTTATCTTTATGCCATTGCAGCCTGGATCAGCATGATTATTATCACGGGAATTCTTGCCTTTATGTTAACCCCTGGAAAATGGCTTGAAACAGGTGACTTCTTTGATGGTTTCTTCAATCCTACATATTTTCCTCAACTTTTTGCAAGAACTTTCTTGATGTTTGGGGTTGCAGGAATTTACGGTCTTGTTATTACCTCCACCCTTAAAGAAAATACCAAATCAGATCTTACCAAAATTATCTCACGAATTTCCCTTGTTGGAATGATTCTGGGAGGTCTTTTTATTATATGGTATTCTTCTAAACTTCCCCAAAATATGAAAGATATTTACAGCGGTCTTCCCTATCTGGTTAAACTTGGAAAGTATGCTTTGGCAAGTTACCTGATTTTGAGTTTTTATTTTATCCTTACAGGTTTTTTGATCCCAAGGCTTAATAATTTTTTACTTTCTTTTCTTATGATTATTATTGCCTTCCTTGGAATTCTTTGTGCCGAGGGAATTAGAGAGGGATTGAGAAGACCCTATATTATCAATTATTTCATGTATGGACATCAAGTTGTAGCAAAGGATCTTCCTGCCAAAAATATCAAAGCAGAAATAGAAATAATTCAAAAAGAGGGGCTTCTTCCAAGACTTGGTTATTTACCTGAATCCCTGAGAAAAATTACCCCAGAAAATCGTTTGGAAGTAGGAAGAATCATTGCCCTTCACAATTGTGCCAATTGTCATGCTTTTACGCAAAAGGGAATAAGACCTCTTCCTGCACTTTTTGGCAAACTTTCTCCTCAGAGTCCTGAGGATATTGATGCCTTTCTTTCTGCCCTTGGTTCCTTTCCATATATGCCACCCTTTGCTGGCAATGATGAAGAAAGAAAAGTGGCTGCAGAATATCTTTTTACCTTAATTAAAAAATAAGGAGGTAAGCCATGGCTATAGGAGAATATATCAAAGCAATGAGAGATGTTGCAGGGCTTCCTTCTCCACCCATTGTTTTTGATTTTTTTCTTGTTTTAACCTTTGCCCTTCACATTTTACTTGTCAATCTTGTTATTGGATCCCTTGCTCTTATTATCTGGGGAAAAATAAAAAATGAAGATTACTGGATAAAACTTTCTTCTTCCCTTTCAAGACTTGTGGTAAATTCAATTTCCTGGGCCATTGTTCTTGGAGTTGCTCCTTTACTTTTTATTCAGGTCATTTATGATCCTTTCTGGTATACTGCCAATACCCTTTCTGCGGTCTGGGCTCTTGCTTTTCTTGCCTTCATTGCCCTTGCCTTTGTTTTTGCCTATTTCTTTTACCTTGGAGGTGGTTATAAAGGAAGAGGGCAAATTATCTGGCCAATACTTTCTCTTGCATTGCTCCTTTTTGCAGGAATAGTTATGCATTCTCTTGCAGTTACCCAGCTATATCCAGAAAAATGGCCAAACTTTGCAACCCTTAACCATACCTATATCTCAAGTGGAAAATATCTCCATGGTTTTGAAATCTTTAGATTCCTGCATTTTATGTTCCCTGCTCTTGCAGTAACCGGAGTATGGCTGATTTTCTATTCCAGATATTTTAGAAGAAAGTATGATTCTAACTATCTTAATTGGGTAGAAAGACTTGGTGCCAAGCTTGTTCTTATTTTTTCCCTTCTTCAAGCTGTGTCTGGATTTCTCTGGTTGATTACTCTCCCGAAGGATCTCAATTTCATGACCAATCCCTATTTTATTTTGGCCCTTATTGTGGCTCTTTTATTTATTGCTTTTCTTTTTTATATTCAGAAAAATCCCTCCCGGTATGCGGTTTCAACAGCCTTGTTCCTCGGTATAACCGTGCTTGTGATGAGTTTGGCCCGTGAGGTCCTGAGAATGAGTTATTTTAAAGGGGTTGGATATACTTTTGCTGATTATCCTGTAAATCTTTCCTTAGGATCCCTTGTTCTCTTCTTACTTACCTTTCTTATGGGCTTAATAGTTCTCTATTATACAGCCTTAGTTGCTTATAGAGCAGGGAAAGGTATAAAAGAGGTTGGTGCTCAAGGGCTTGGAAAGTTCTCCGTTATTCTTATGTGGCTCTGGATTGTGATAATGGTTATCCTTGGAGTTTACATATCCCTTAAAAACGGAGCCCTCTTCTAAATAAGAGATAACCCCCTTTTGGAGAGGGGGTATCTCTTTCTTTTTTCTCGGAAAATATTATACTTAGATTTGATGAAAAGGAATTCCTTTCCTCTCAATCTTTACATTATTCTTACAATTTCTCTCTTTATTCTTGGCCTTTTTGTCTATGTTTTACTTCCTTTTATAATGGTTCTCTTCTGGGGAGCAGTTCTTAGCTATTTCTTTTATCCCCTTTACCAGAAAATAAATCTCTTTTTAAAGGGCCAAAAGGGGCTTTCAGCTCTTATCACCATTAGTATTTTTATCTTTTTTATTTTAATACCTCTTGCCTTTCTTGGGCTTCTCTTTTATTCACAGGTTGGTAATCTCCTTGAAAAAATAAATTTAGATACCCTTCAAAATCTTTTTAGTTATTTAGATAAACTTAAAGAAAAAATAATCCTCTCCAAGATTTACCCATATCTTGCCCCTTATCTTGAAAACTTACAAAAGAATCTCCCTCAAAGCATATCCAAAATAATAGAAGGCTTACTTCAATCTCTGAGTTCCATTGTTTTTGGAACCTTTGGATTTATTTTAAAAATTGCCTTCACCATTTTTACCCTCTATTATTTCTTAGTTGATGGAGAAAAGATTATCCATGCCTTAAAGGAACTAATTCCAGGCCAAAAAGAAGAAAAAGAAAAGATTTTAAAAAGAATCTCTATAGTTCTTAACGGGGTCCTTTATGGCAACCTTTTAACCGCTTTGATTCAAGGGATCCTTTCTTTGATCATTTACTTTCTTCTCGGGATACCTCAATATGTTTTTTTTGCTTTTTTAACCATGCTTGCCTCATTTATGCCCTTTCTTGGGACAGCTCTAATCTGGCTACCCTTATCCATCTATTTATTTATCATAGGAGACTATCTCAAGGGCTCTCTCTTAATCCTTTTCTGCGCCTTAAGTGTTGCCCAGGTTGATAATCTTATTAAACCCTTTCTTATAGGCGGAAAAACCAAGATTCACAATCTTCTTATGTTCTTTGCGGTTCTTGGTGGTATTACCCGCTTTGGCTTAACCGGGCTATTTCTTGGCCCCCTAATTCTTGGCCTCTTTCTATCTATTCTTGAAATCTATAAAACCAAATGGCTCTCTCCTCTTGAGGAAAGTAATAATTCTCAGTCTTGAAAGTATGCCTGAACTCCCTGAAGTGGAAACTATAAAAAGGGATCTTGAAAAGATATTAACTGGTGCAATCCTGAAAAAGATTATTCCTTACAATCTGAGGTTTTTAGAAAAAAATAATCTCTCTCTTCAGGAGTTTAAATCTCTTGAAGGGGAGCGCTTAAATTCCTTTTTAAGGAAAGGAAAGTTTCTTGCTCTCCTCTTTAAAGAGAGGGCCCTAATTTTACATCTTGGCCTAACGGGGTCCCTGCTTTTAAATTCCAAAAATAGTTCTCCTTCCCCGCATAACATTTTTTCCTTAATCTTTGACCAAGGGGAACTTCTTTTTAGAGACCCCCGCAAATTTGGTAAAGTTTTTCTCTTATCTATGGATGATCTCTCAACCTTTTTAAATCACTTAGGAGTTGATGCCCTTGAGCTAACTTTTGAGGAATTAAAAAAAATTCTTCAGGGACACAGGGGTAGAGTTAAAAACTTACTTCTTAACCAAAGGATTATTGCAGGTCTTGGAAACATCTATACAGATGAACTTCTTTTTAGAGCTAAAATAAGCCCCTTTCGCCGGGGAATGGAGCTTTCTGAGGAAGAAATATATCGGCTTTATCAGGAGATGCAAAGCCTTTTGGCTGAAGCAATTGCCTTAAGAGGGTCTTCCATTCGTGATTATGTGGATAGTGAAGGGAAAAAGGGACGCTTTCAAGAGAAACACCTGGTTTATGGAAAATCTGGGACCCCTTGCCCTATCTGCCAAACTATTTTAAAGCGAACTATAATTGCCCAAAGGGGAACTACTTATTGTCCCAATTGTCAGAAATGAAATCTTCTCAAGAAGAGATCTTTATTTTCAGGGTGGAGGAAGAAAAAGCAGGGCTCCGTCTGGATCATTTTCTAAAAGAAAAGTTGCCAGAGTTTACCCGTTCAAGAATTCAGAAATTGATTGAAAAGGGCAATGTAACTCTTGACCTGAAAAGACCTAAGGCCAGTCAAAAAGTAAGGGGTGGGCAAAGGATCATTGTAAAAATCCCTCCTGAAGAACCCCTTGCCCTTAAGCCAGAGGAAGTGCCCTTTGAGATCCTTTATGAAGATGAAGACCTTGCAGTAATTTACAAGCCAGCAGGTATAGTTGTGCATCCTGCTCCTGGCCATAGAGAGGGCACCTTGGTTCACGGCCTCTTAAAAAAGTTAAAAGACCTCTCAGGAATTGGAGGAAAACTTCGCCCCGGAATTGTCCATCGCTTAGATAAAGATACCTCAGGGCTTATGCTTGTTGCTAAAAATGACGCTGCCCATCAGGCTTTAGTAAAAGCCTTTAAAGATAGAAAGATCCAGAAACAATATCTGGCTATTCTCTATGGCAAGATCACACCAACTCAAGGAAAAATTGAAAGCTCCATTGGGAGACATCCTTTGCATAGAAAAAAAATGGCAGTGGTAAAAGGAGGAAAAGAAGCCATTACTCATTATGAGGTCTTGAGATATTTTAAAAAGGCCTCCCTTGTCCTTGCTAAGCCTGTTACAGGAAGAACACATCAACTAAGGGTTCACTTTAGCTCCCTTGGGCATCCCATCTTGGGGGATCCCCTTTATGGTGGGCTTAAACCTGACCTTCCCAAACCAGAAAGGCTTATGCTTCATGCCAGGTCCATCTCCTTTGAGCACCCCAGCACAGGTAAAATATTCTCCTTTACAAAGGAACCACCTGAAGACTTTGAAAAATACATTAAAATCCTTGAGGATTATGCTTAAAAAGATTGCTATAACAGGGGGTATAGCCACCGGTAAAACAACCCTCCTTAAGATTCTGAAAAAACTTGGCTTTCCTGCTCTTTCCTGTGATGAAATTGTGGAAAATCTTTATAAGCGAAAGGATATTCAAGAAAAAATAATTGAGCTTTTTGGTAAAAAGGTCCTATCTAAAGAGGGCCATATTAATAAAAAGATTATATTAAAAAAAATTATTGATTCTCCTTCTCTTAAGCAAAAACTTGAAGAACTACTTCACCCTGAGGTTCTGAGGGAAATCATGCACTTTTTTGAAGGGTTAGAAAGGAGAGGGGAAAGGTTAGTCTTTGTTGAAGTGCCTCTTCTCTTTGAAGTAGCCTGGGAAAAATATTTTGATGAAATCTGGGTTATCAGCTCTTCTGAAGAAACTCAAAGAGAAAGAATTTATAAATTGAGAGAGCCAGAATTAATTAAACTCTTAAGCTTTCAAATCCCTCTTAAAGAAAAAGAAAAAAGAGCTCATAAAATCTTTTCTTCGGAAAAATCTCTTGCTGAACTGGAAAGGGAACTTAAAGAGATTCTAAAGGAGTATTCAAAAGCTTATATCCCTCTTGAGTAAAACCGTGAAAAAGAAAGTCTTTCCCAAGTTTTTTTATGGTAGAATTATATAATTTCGTAGCCTGAGAGAGTGTTTTTAAAGGCCGGGCTGAAAAGCTGAAGATACCCTCTGAGTCTCCAATAAGCATTGGAGCTATAGCTACAAAGACTTCATCAATAAGTCCTTCCCTTAAAAATGCCCCCTGAAGGTTTCCGCCACCCTCAACAAGTATGGAAAGAATATTTTCCTTTAGAGCCTTCTCCACAAAGGCTTTTAAATTTATCTTTCCCTCGATAAGAGGGATTTTCCATATCTCAACCCCCCTTTTAAGAAAGGGTTGAATCTTTTCCTCAGGCACTTCCTCTCCGCATACAAGTATAGTTCTTTTGTCCCGGGAAACTTCAAAAACTTTAAGGTCAGGATCAAGGCTGACCTTGGAATCAAGGATTATCCTTAGGGGATTTTTACCCTTTACAAACCTGGTAGTAAGTTCGGGATTATCTGCAAGCACAGTCTTTTTACCAACCACAATGGCATCAACCTGAGCCCTTAATTTATGGGAAAATTTCAAGGCCTTTTCCCCTGAAATCCACTTAGAGTCTCCACTTGAAACGGCAATTCTTCCATCTAAGCTTTGAGCTGATTTTACTATAATCCAGGGCCTTCCTCTTAAGATTTTGCTCAAAAAAAAACGCGTAAGGTATTTTACTTCAGAGGAACAAACACCAACCTTTACATCAACTCCTTTTTCCTTAAGCAGGTTCAAGCCGTTGCAGGCAATAGGATTGGGATCCCGGATTCCACAAACGACCCTTTTTATACCTGCTTCAAGGATAGCCTCTGTGCAAGGAGGAGTTTTCCCATAATGGCAACAGGGTTCAAGAGTTACATACAGAAAGGCTCCCCTTGCCCTTTTTCCTGCCTTAGCTAAGGCCTCTCTCTCGGCATGGGGTTTACCATAAGCTCTGTGATATCCCTTAGCTATAATCTCACCGCTTTGGGGATCAACTACCACTGCCCCCACAGGTGGATTAGGAGAGGTCTTTCCCAATCCCTTGTGGGCAGCTTTTATAGCCTTCAATATATAAAATTCATCTGACTTTAAAGGCATCTTGGAATTTTATCTTTTCTTGCGATAAAAGGATTTAACTGAAAGTAGTGTCTGTAATTTTGAAAAATCTATCTTTTGGGGTTCTTTTCTTTCTTTTGGAAAGGCCTCTTTTTTATAGATCCTGATCTTCTCTACGATTTTGGCATAATACTCTTCATCTTCCACCTGGAGAGGCTTACTTCTTATCTGATTTAAATGAAAGAGAAGGGCACTCAGCTTTTTTATCTTTCCATATGCATCTTGATGCTCTTCATCAAGATAGGCCTCAAGTTCAGCGATTTCTTTTCTTAATTCTACCTCCTTGGGTAAAAACCCAGCATTTTTAAGCATGCGGTAGGCTATTCTCAACTCCTCAGGGACAAAGGGATCCTCCTTTAATTCCACAGGTTTGCCCTTTAATTCCAGATCATTAAATTCTCCTCTTTCCATAGCCTCCCGTATGCGCTCTTCTGCTAATTTTTTAAAAATACTAAAAGGCACGGACCTACCTCACTTTCTCTTTAATTCATAAAGCTTATATTCTGCAAGCCCTTTACCGTAAAATTGAGGATAATTCTTTTGGATTTCCTGATAATACTTGATAGCCACATCTTTTTGTGTTGAGGCTGATAACCTTGCCAGATCCATTAAAACTTGATCTTTAAGATTGGGGTCTTTATCTAAAAGTTTTTGATAGATAGATATGGCCTCTGCCCTTTTTCCCGAGTCCTCAAAAACTTTTGCCTGTGCATAAAGTATTAAGCCTTCAAGCTTTCTGGGATAGACTTTTTTAAGAGTGTTCAGCCCCTCATTAAGTTGATGAGGAGTTCCCCCTTTTTGTAAGGTATCCCATAAAATCAAGGAGGCCTGAAGCCCTGCCTGTGTGCCTCCATATTTTTTAACAAAATCCTCTAAGGTCTTTAAATCACCCTGCTTGTGAATAATCTCAACGAACTTTTCAAAGGCCCTTTTTTCCTTGTTTTTCTGATAAAAAAACCAGCCCCCTGAAAGGGCAATAATAATAACGAAAAATAAGACTAAATTTAATAATTTAGTAAGATTTTTTTGGAGAAAATCCTTTAATCTTTCGTGAAACCTTAATAATTTATCATCTTCCATTATCCCTCAACCCCTCCAAAATAATCATCCCATTTAAAAATCAGTGGCTTGGCCTCTGGCCTAATAATTTCGTAATCTCCCACCTCTCCCACAACTATAATATGATCTCCCGTTTCGTAAAGATGGGTTACCTCGCACTCAAAATAGGCTATTGCTGACAGAATTACTGGAGAGCCCTTAAGAGCAAACTTATAAGGTATGTTTTCAAATTTATTGACTTTTCTACCACTATGAAAGCCAAAATGTTTGGCAAGGTCAATCTGCTCTTCCGAGAGGACATTTATACAAAAGACCTTAGACTTTTCAATTAGCTCAAAGGTATATCTCTGAGGGGCAATAGCTACTCCTAAAAGCCGAGGTTTAAAGGAAACCTGAGAAACCCAGGCGGCTGTCATGCCATTAAGTTTTCCATTTGCCTGCGATGTAATCACAAAAACTCCCTGGGAAATATAAGTGCTAATTAATTTTTGCAAACCCATCTTTTCACCTCCTCAAGGGCTTTTCTTTTACTTTAAAAGCTTTTTCTTTACAAGTCAACCCCCCTCTCACCTTTTCCCCTTTTCCACCCTTCCTTTTTCTTGTAGGAATCTGAACTTATGCATTATAAATGTTTAAAACCCCCAAATAATTCCCCTGCCTGTGCAGAGGGGAATAATGAATTCTGGTAAGGATGCACCCTTATGCAAAAACACCCAGATAAACCAATTATTGAGGAGAAATTTCTGAGGACGGAGATGTTGAATTAGTGACATCCTGAGGAGGGATGTAAAAGGGAAGGGGTTTGGGTGTGTGACTGGTCCCCTGCATCAGGCTAAGCCAGAGAGGACAGGCAATCTTACCTCCTGTTTCTCCTTTCCCCAAGGTTCTTCCTTTATCATACCCAACCCATACACCACAGGTATAATCAGCTGTAAATCCTACAAACCAGGCATCCTTGTATTCTTGAGTGGTTCCTGTTTTTCCTCCCACAGGTACTCTAAGGGCAACGGCACACCTTCCCGTTCCAGCTCTTACTACTTCCTGAAGAAAATCATTCATAATGGAGGCTGTCTGAGGAGAAAAGACCTCTTTGCTCTGGGGCTCACTCTGATATATTACCTTACCGTCAAAAATCTGATCATAGATAGTCTCAACAAACCGGGGTGTTACCTTTTGTCCGAGGGTTGGAAAAACAGAAAAAGCCGAGGTGAGCTCAAGTGGAGAAACCTCATAGGTGCCAAGAGCTATGCTTAAATTAATAGGAAGAGGAAACTTCAATTCAAGACGCCTTACCAAATCAGTAAGCCTATCAATTCCTAAAAGAAGAGCTATCCTAACCGCAACTGTATTTCTTGAATGGGCAAGGGCCTCCTTTAAACTTACAGGCCCCATGTATTTGCCATCATAATTTCCTGGGCTCCAATCCTTCCCTGCATCTGCACCAGGCAGAGTAATAGGTTCATCTGGAAGAATCGCATTAGGATTAAGCACTCCCTTTTCTAAAGCCTCTGCCCAAATAAAGGGTTTAAAGGCAGAGCCTGCCTGCCTTTTTCCTAAGATAGCCCTATTATAGGTTGATTCTAAATAATTTCTTCCTCCCAGTAAAAATCTAACTCCTCCATCTGCATTAGCCAAGCAGACCGCAGCTACCTCGGGTGGATCTTTTTTGGAAAGACCCCTCAATGCATTTATAAGATTTTCGTAACCCTTCTTTTGCCATTCCAGATCAAGGGTTGTCTTTATTCTATAACCACCCTGTTCTAAGGCCTCCTTAGGCAGTAATTTCTCAATCTCTGCCTTTACAAGGTCTATAAAATAAGCACTATGAGCTGGAATATTCACATTTTTTGGATTCACAAGGAGAGGCTTTGTAACTAACTGATTAGCAAGCCCCTCAGATATAAAACCAACCTCCGCCATTCTCCTCAAGACATAATTTCTCCTCTGAAGGGCAGCCTGAGGATTATCAACAGGACTAAACCTTGAAGGTCCTGGAGGAAGCCCAGCTAAAGTTGCAGCCTCAAGTAAATCAAGCTCCCAGACATGTTTATTAAAATAGGTCAGTGCTGCTGCTTCAACTCCGTAAGCTCCCTCTCCCAGATAAATGTGATTTAAATAGAGTGTCAAAATCTCATCTTTGGTCAAGTATTTCTCCATCTGCCAGGCAAGTATCATCTCTTTAAATTTTCTGGAAAAGGTTCTTTCTGGAGATAAAAGTAGGGATTTAGCTACCTGTTGAGTAATAGTACTTCCCCCCTGAACAATTTTCCCAGATATAACATTTTTAAATAGGGCTCTTAACAGGCTAAAGAAATCAATCCCTTTATGCTTATAAAAATTGGCATCTTCAGCAGCAAGAAAGGCCCTTACCACATGGGGAGGTATCTTTTTTAAAGGAACAAAGATTCTCCTTTCCTCTCCTAAATAACCAATTATTTTATCATTGCGATCTACAATGAGATTAACCTGCTTGGGCCTATAACTTTTAAGCTTTGAGATGCTGGGGAGGGATATTTTGAGATAAAGAAAAAGTATAAGAACTAAAGTACTTAAAAAAAGAATAAAAATCAAAAAGAAAAGACCGATTATTTTTAAGGTGGAATTCATTTAGAAGAGATAATTTACTAAGGGTTGAAAAAATTTCAAGACATAAAAAACCCCGGGCACCGACCTACTCTCCCAGGCGGGTAACCGCCCAGTACCATCGGCCCTGGAGGGCTTAACGACCGTGTTCGGAATGGGAACGGGTGTTTCCCCTCCGGTATGGGCACCCGGGAAATCTATAAATTTTATACAAGTGAATAGGGAGTCTTTGAAGGATTTAAGCTGGTACTGCAGCCAAGCCGCACGGGCGATTAGTACCGGTAAGCTCCACCCATTACTGGGCTTCCACCTCCGGCCTATCAACCAGGTGTTCTCCCTGGGCCCTTTAGGGGGTGAGTTGCCCCACCCTCGGGAGGCCTTATCTTGGGGTGGGCTTCCCGCTTAGATGCTTTCAGCGGTTATCCCTTCCGCACATGACTACCCGGCTCTGCTCCTGGTGGAACAACCGGGCCACCAGAGGTGCGTCCACCCCGGTCCTCTCGTACTAGGGGCGGCTCCCCTCAAGCCTCCTGCGCCCGCGGTGGATAGGGACCGAACTGTCTCACGACGTTCTGAACCCAGCTCACGTACCCCTTTAACGGGCGAACAGCCCGACCCTTGGGACCTTCTTCAGCCCCAGGATGGGATGAGCCGACATCGAGGTGCCAAACTGCTCCGTCGATATGAACTCTTGGGAGCAATCAGCCTGTTATCCCCGGCGTAACTTTTATCCGATGATCGATGGCCCTTCCACACAGGACCACCGGGTCACTAGGCCCGGGTTTCCCCCCTGCTCGGCTTGTCAGCCTCGCAGTCAAGCCCCCTTATGCCCTTACACTCAACGGTGGATTTCCATACCACCTGAGGGGACCTTTGGGCGCCTCCGTTACCCTTTAGGAGGCGACCGCCCCAGTCAAACTGCCCACCAGGCACTGTCCCTCGGGAGGCTTACTCCCGCAGGTTAGAACCCTGAGGCAGGAAGGGTGGTATCTCACCGGTGGCTCCACGGGAGCTGGCGCCCCCGCTTCATAGCCTCCCACCTATCCTGCACATCCTACCCCAAGATTCAATGCCAAGCTGCAGTAAAGCTGCACGGGGTCTTTCCGTCCCACCGCGGGTACTCGGCATCTTCGCCGAGACTACAGTTTCGCTGGGCCCCTGGCTGAGACAGCGCGGCAGTCGTTACGCCATTCATGCAGGTCGGAACTTCACCCTCTCAAGCCTTTCGGCAAGGGGTAGACTATCCCTTCACACCACCAAGAACCCTTAGGAGATCCTCCTTAGTATACCTTCTTCTACCACTCTCATTCATTTGATAAGCAAAATCAATAATTTCAGGTAAATACTTAAAAGAAAGATGTAAATTCGCTCTTACCATAAGACATATTTTTTTAAATAGCTCAAAATCCCTTTTTTTAGCTCCTTGTAAAGGATACTCCTCAAAATGCGGAATAATTTTTTCTACAAGGTCATTAACAGACCTAACCTCATATTTATAACATCTATCAGGCCTTGAATACCTTATCCCTCCACAACCAAAAAACTTATAAATTTCTTTTATAAGCTCTAAATCTCTTCGATTTAAGGTTATGGAAAAGGAAGGCTTGGTCTCTATACCAACATTTAACTTATTTCTTAAATTAAAACTTACACTAAAAGAGGCTTCTCCCTCACAAAGTCCTGTTACATACCAAGGATTTAACATAAGAGGGCCTCCATAGGCCTTTCTGCGTAACCCCAGTTTGGAGTTACGGGTGGTGGCCGGCGTTTTGCACACCTCAAAATTTTAAATAATAGAGGCGTGCCTCCCCTTTCGGGTCAGTCGTTACGGGGCTTTGCCTCCCTCACGAGAGACAAGCTTCCCTCGGGATTACCCCACACCTGAAGCATATAAACCTCAGGTAGGAGGGCTCCCCCGATATGAGCCGGACATGGGCAAGTCCTCACTTACCCGACAAGGAATTTCGCTACCTTAGGACCGTTATAGTTACGGCCGCCGTTTACTGGGGCTTAAGGGCAGAGCGTCGCAAGAAAACTTGCTAACCCCACCCCTTCACCTTCCAGCACCGGGCAGGCGTCAGGCCCTATACGTCCTCTTACGAGTTAGCAGAGCCCTGTGTTTTTGGTAAACAGTCGCCACCGCCGATTACCTGCGACCCGCCTCAGCTTCAGTCGCGAGGACCTACACTTACACGCGGGCACCCCTTCTCCCGAAGTTACGGGGTTAATTTGCCGAGTTCCTTAGCCAGGGTTACCCCACGCGCCTTGGCAGATTTCTGCCCGCCCACCTGTGTCGGTTTGCGGTACGGTCACCTGGACTTCAACAGCCACGAGGCTATTTCTTGGCAGTGTGGTCCGAGCTCCTTCCCGAGAGCAAAGCTCTCAGTTGCTTACTCCCCCTCACCCTCCGGGTAGGGATTTTCCTCTACCCATCAACGGGCTAAAGGTTTGGAGGGCCAACCATACAGCCCCGGAACCCTTCCCTCCTGCGTCACCCCTTGACCTCCATCCAGGTGGCGGGGGAATATTAACCCCACTTCCCATCCCCTACGCCTCTCGGCCTCGGGTTAGGGGCCGGCTAACCCTGGGCGGACGACCCTTCCCCAGGAAACCTTGGGCTTACGGCGGGAGAGATTCTCACTCTCCTTATCGCGTACTCGTGCCCGGATTCTCTCCTCCGGAACCTCCAGCAAGCCTTGTCAGCTTACCTTCATCGGCAACCGGAGTGCTCCCCTACCACTTGAAGCCTAAACGCTTCAAGTCCGCAGCTTCGGCGCCTGGCTTAAGCCCCGAGTAATTTTCGGCGCACCCCCGCTCGCCCAGTGAGCTGTTACGCACTCTTTAAATGATGGCTGCTTCTAAGCCAACATCCTGGGTGTCTAAGCAGGAGCACCTCCTTTACCACTTAGCCAGGACTTAGGGGCCTTAGCTGGCGGTCTGGGTTCTTGCCCTCTCGTCCCAGGACGTTATCGCCCTGAGACTCACTCCCGAGCTGCGCTTACCGGTATTCGGAGTTTGCCTGGGTTTGGTAGGCCGGTAAGCCCCCTAGCCCAAACAGTGCTCTACCCCCGGCAGCGACCACTCGAGGCTGCACCTCAATGCATTTCGGGGAGAACCAGCTATCACGGGACTCGATTAGCTTTTCACTCCGACCCACAGCTCATCCGAGGAGTTTTCACCCTCCATCGGTTCGGGCCTCCAGTGGGGGTTAACCCACCTTCACCCTGGCCATGGGTAGATCGTCCCGATTCGGGTCTGCCACCAGCGACTAAACGCCCTTTTCGGACTCGCTTTCGCTACGGCTACGCCTCAACGGCTTAACCTCGCCACTGACGGCAACTCCCGGGCTCATTATGCAAAAGGCACGCCGTCAGGGAGTGTTGCCACTCCCCTCCGACCGCTTGTAGGCTGATGGTTTCAGGTTCTATTTCACTCCCCTCCCGGGGTTCTTTTCACCTTTCCCTCACGGTACTAGTGCACTATCGGTGTGCGGGTAGTATTTAGCCTTGGAGGGTGGTCCCCCCTGATTCACACGGGATTCCTCGTGTCCCGTGCTACTCGGGATCTACACCCAGGGAGACTCTCTCCTTTTTGCCTACGGGGCTTTCACCCTCTCTGGCAGGCCTTCCCAGGCGCCTTCGGCTAAAGAGAGAGTTTTGTAACTCCCCGAAGGGTTCGTGGCCCCCTCCAGTGTAGTCCCACGACCCCAGACAGGCAACGCCCACGAGCTTTAACACCTGCCTGGTTTAGGCTTCTCCCCTTTCGCTCGCCGCTACTCGGAGAATCTCGGTTGATTTCTTTTCCTCGGGGTACTGAGATGTTTCACTTCCCCCGGTGTCGCTTCTACAGGCTCTTAACCTGTAGATGACAGGGCTTACCCCTGCCGGGTTTCCCCATTCGGGCATCTCCGGATCAATGCCTGTGTGCGGCTCCCCGGAGCTTATCGCAGCTTACCACGCCCTTCATCGCCTCCCGCACCCGAGGCATCCACCATCAGCCCTTAGTAGCTTGGCTACAAATACCAGCTTAAATCCTTCAAAAAACTCCCTATTCACTTGTCAAAGATCTAATTCAACCACCACTTATCACCAAGTGGTGGAGGTGAACGGACTCGAACCGTCGACCTCCGGCGTGCAAAGCCGGCGCTCTCCCAGCTGAGCTACACCCCCACTCCTCTTAGACCCATCCCCTCAACAAGGAGAGAATGGGCCTAGGAGGATTCGAACCTCCGACCTCACGCTTATCAGGCGTGCGCTCTAACCTAAGCTGAGCTATAGGCCCAGAGTTGCCCGTTCACCTTAAATATATTTCAAAGAACAAATTTATAAAGAATAGCGCTTGCCTCAGGCCCTCAATTTATCATCCTTTGAAAGGAGGTGATCCACCCCCACCTTCCGGTAGGGGTACCTTGTTACGACTTCACCCCAGTCACCAGCCCCACCGTAGGCGCCTCCCTCCCGGCGAGCCGGGTTGAGATAGCGACTTCGGGTGAGACCGGCTTCCGTGGTGTGACGGGCGGTGTGTACAAGGCCCGGGAACGCATTCACGGCGGCATGCTGATCCGCCATTACTAGCGATTCCGGCTTCACGGGGTCGAGTTGCAGACCCCGATCCGAACTGAGGAGGGCTTTCTGGGATTAGCTCCCCCTTGCGGGTTTGCAACCCTCTGTACCCCCCATTGTAGCACGTGTGTAGCCCTGGGCATAAGGGCCATGAGGACTTGACGTCATCCCCTCCTTCCTCCGGGTTATCCCCAGCAGTCCCCTTAGAGTGCCCGGCTTACCCGCTGGCAACTAAGGGCAGGGGTTGCGCTCGTTGCGGGACTTAACCCAACATCTCACGACACGAGCTGACGACAGCCATGCAGCACCTGTGCCAGAGCGTGCGAGGAAAACCCCACACTCCCCCAATATTTCTATCGGGGTACAACCCTGGCATGTCAAACCCAGGTAAGGTTCTTCGCTTTGCATCGAATTAAACCACGTGCTCCACCGCTTGTGCGGGCCCCCGTCAATTCCTTTGAGTTTCAGCCTTGCGGCCGTACTCCCCAGGCGGGGTGCTTAACGCGTTAGCTGCGGCCCAGAGAGTTTCCTCCCCAGACCTAGCACCCATCGTTTACGGCGTGGACTACCCGGGTATCTAATCCGGTTTGCTCCCCACGCTTTCGTGCCTCAGCGTCAGGAACCGTCCAGCTGGCAGGCTTCCCCACCGGTGTTCCTCCCGATATCTACGGATTTCACCCCTACACCGGGAATTCCGCCAGCCTCTCCGGCCCTCAAGCAAAACAGTATCGCAGGCCCTTCCGGGGTTGAGCCCCGGGCTTTGACCTGCGACTTGCCTTGCCGCCTACGCACCCTTTACGCCCAGTGATTCCGGGCAACGCTTGCCACCTGCGTATTACCGCGGCTGCTGGCACGCAGTTAGCCGTGGCTTTCTCCTGGGGTACCGTCAGCAGGCCATAGCTATTCGCTACGACCTGGTTCTTCCCCCAGAACAGGGGTTTACGACCCGAAGGCCTTCGTCCCCCACGCGGCGTCGCTGGGTCAGGCTTTCGCCCATTGCCCAAGATTCCCCACTGCTGCCTCCCGTAGGAGTCGGGCCCGTGTCTCAGTGCCCGTGTGGCCGACCACCCTCTCAGGCCGGCTACCCGTCATAGCCTTGGTGGGCCATTACCCCACCAACAAGCTGATGGGCCGCGAGCCCCTCCTCAGGCAGAAGCTTGCTATGCAGAGGCCTCCTTTCATCACTGAACTTGCGCCCAGTGACTTTATCCGGTATTAGCCACCCTTTCGGATGGTTATCCCAGACCTGAGGACAGGTTACTCACGTGTTACTCACCCGTCTGCCGCGGTACTTGGGCCGGAGCCCTTTCCCGCACGACTTGCATGTGTTAGGCGCGCCGCTAGCGTTCGCCCTGAGCCAGGATCAAACCCTCAGGGAAAATTTGATCCGGCTTTACCCCTCTCACAAGAAGAGAGGGGGCCGCAATTTCTCAATTGGGCCTAAGGTCAAGCGCTATTCAATTTTCAAAGATCTAATTTTTAATTATAAGACATTTACCTCTTTTGTCAAGAGGGGACAAATTATCTTTAAAAGAACCTATTAAAGATAATATTAAACTGGTTTTCTCTTTTGTCAAGCCCCCTCAGGATTTCGCTTCTATCAAAGAACTATAAAAATAATAACACCTCTTTTTAAAGTTGTCAAGCCCCTGTATAAGTCCATATCTTTTTTGACTCTATAGGTTCTTTTCTTTGGGCGTAACACAAATATTTCATTGGTGATATCTGTTGCAACCCACTATGGGCCTCTCTCCATTATACCATATCAAATACCCCATCAACTCCTTATTAAATTTCTCCAAATCCTCAAATTACTCCTCTTATTTTTTATTTTAAAACGATTTTTAATTTCTTTAGTTGCCTCTCCCTTAAAATGAATTACTTTAAATAATATGAGTCTTAAAACCTGCTTAATTTGCGGAGAAAGGAAAATCCTTTCCTCCTTTATAGGAATTTGCAAGGACTGCTTAAGGGATAATTTCAACAGGGCAAAACCCTTTTTGGAAAAGGCCCATAAGGAATCAAGGAAGGCTTTTTCTCTTCCAGAAGAAACCCCAACTGATAAGGAGGGAATTAGTTGCCCCATCTGTGCCAGAGGTTGCAGGATCGCTGAAGGTGAATACGGATACTGCGGACTCAGAAAAATTCTCAAGGGAAAACTTCTTGGACCCAAAATTCGTGAGGCAAGGGTTTCCTGGTATCTTGACCCTCTTCCCACAAACTGTGTTGCAGACTGGATCTGCCCTGGGGGAACAGGGTGCGGATATCCAAAGTTTGCCTATCGGTCAGGTCCTGAATATGGATATTACAATTTAGCTGTCTTTTTTGAGGCCTGCAACTTAAACTGCCTTTATTGTCAAAACTGGCATTTCAAATATGCAACCTTTGCTACAAGATATAAAACCCTTGAGGAGTTTCTGGAAGCCATAACCCCTCAAGTAGCCTGTATATGTTTTTTTGGAGGAGATCCTTCTCCTCAGGCTCCTTTTGCCATAAAGGCAAGTTTTGAAGCTTTAAAAAATAAAAAGGGAAAAATTCTTCGTATCTGCTGGGAAACAAACGGTCATTTTAGCCCCCATCTCCTACCAAAGGTTATAGAAACTTCTCTTGTTTCAGGAGGCATTATCAAATTTGATTTAAAGGCCCTTACCCCAGAGATATATTTTGCCCTAACAGGCGGGTCCTTAAATCCTGTCTTAGAAAATTTTAAAAAGGTTGCTGAATATTTTAAGGAAAGACCAGAGGTTTCCCTTCTTACAGCAAGCACTCTTCTTGTTCCTGGATATGTAGAAGAAGAGGAGGTTGAAAAAATTGCTCAATTTATTGCAGAGATCAATCCCCAAATACCCTATAGAATTCTTGCCTTTTCACCTCAATTTTATATGAAGGATTTGCCCCTTATTTCTAAGGAAGTTGCCTATCGCGCTTTAGAGAGGGCTAAAAAGGCAGGCCTAAAAAGGGTCTCCTTAGGTAATGAACATCTCTTAAAATAAAAATGTTCCCCGTGGAACACTTTTTATTTCTTTTTTAATTCCTCTAAAATTGCCCTTAAAATCTCTACTTCTTTGGTTTCAACGGATTCTTTAGGATCTATTTCCAGGCCCCTTTTTCCCCTAAATTCTTCTAACTTTTTAGAGGTTTTCACTACAAAAAGGAAGATAACTAATCCGGTAAGCAAAAAGCTAATCAGAGTAATAATAAAGCTCCCAATTTTTACTGGACCTATTAAAAGATTTGAGAAATCAGGCTGTGCAATAAATAGCCCAATAACAGGAGAAATAACATCTTTAACCAAGGATTCAATAACCCTTTGAAAGGCTCCTCCTATTATAATGGCAATAGCTATATCTATCATATTTCCTTTCATAAGAAAATCGCGAAATTCCTTCAGTATCTTCACCTAAGTCCTCCCTTTCCAAATCTTTTTAAAAGTGATTTTGAAGTAAATAACTTCCATCACAGAGACCCTTTCTCTGATTTATTTCTGGAAGGTTTTCCCGGCAAAGGGCATAAGTTTTACATTGCGCAGAGATTCTCTCTATAAGTGGATAAAGTAATTTTCTCCTTCTCTCGTAAGATAAATACTTACTCCCCCTTAAAAGAGACCCTTCATCCAAATAAAGTTTTTTCAAAGTTTGTGATTTTTCTGGAAAGGCCGAACAGAGTCTCTTTAAAGAATCCGGTTTAGCTTTATAGGTGCTCAAAACAAAGTGATCCCCATAGGGCAAGACCTCACCAAGAACTTCCATTATCTCTTCATCATTAATACCAGGAATAACAGGGTCAAGACGAACAACGCATTTAAAACCTCTTTTTTTCAATTCTTTAAGGGCAAATAGTCTTCTTTCAAAGGAGGGAGCACCTGGTTCCATAAGAGAGGCTCTTTTGATAGAAGTTATGGTTAAAGATATGACTACATCAAGCTTTGAGAGTATATCAAGATCTCTCAAGAGAAGATCTGATTTGGTAATAATAAGAAGTTTAAAAGATTTAGAAACTAACCTTTCAAGAAATATTCTTGTAAAGCTGAATTTTTCTTCAAGGGGCTGATAAGGATCTGAGGAATTGGAAAGGCTAATTATTGCCCCTTTAGGAAGACCCATCAACTCCCTTTCAATTCTTTTCAGAAAATCCTTTTTAGGTCTTGGTTCATAAAATTTTGGTATAAAGGAAGTTGCGTAGCAATAAAGACATCGGTGTCCGCATCCCGTATAGGGGTTTAAGCTCCATTTTGGGGGGCAGGTGCAAAGTGTTGAAGCCCAGGGATCAAAGGGATAAAGATAGGGCATTGCTTAATATTAAAAGGATCTTATTATTTGATGTAATTTTTCAGGTTTCAAAAGGATAATCCTGTTGCGTTCAAGCTCTATTAGACCTTCTTCTCTATACTTTTGAAAAAGCCTTGATAAGGTTTCTGGAGTTATACCAAGCAAAAGGGCAAGGTGAGACTTATTGACTCTGAGTTCGATATCTTTCTTTTTACCCTCTTCAGAGAGCTCCCAAAGATAATGAAGGAGTCTTTCTCCGGACTCGCGCAATGTAAGATTTTCTATGGTTTTTACAAGAGAGCGAAGTTTTATGGAAAAAAGGGCAATCAGATTTAAGGCAAGCTCTGGTTTTCGCTGGACTAATTTAAGAAATCCAGACTTTTCAAAAAAGGCAACTTTTACTGGACTAATTGCCTGAGCATAGGCAGGATATGTTTCTACTCCAGCAAGAACAACTTCTGCAAAAATTTCACCTGGTCCAAGAATATGGATAATTTGCTCCTTTCCCTTAGAGGAGAGCTTGAAAATTTTCACTTGGCCTTCAAGAATAAGAAAAAATCCAAGGG
This sequence comes from Caldimicrobium thiodismutans, assembly GCF_001548275.1. GTDB lineage: Bacteria > Desulfobacterota > Thermodesulfobacteria > Thermodesulfobacteriales > Thermodesulfobacteriaceae > Caldimicrobium > Caldimicrobium thiodismutans. The sequence goes on along the minus strand of NZ_AP014945.1, from coordinate 1,132,360 downwards.
CAGGCTTCCCCTCTCCAAAAATCTCTTGATTCTTCTCAAAAGACTTAATTACAGCAAGATTACTAAACTCCCTTAAAAGCTCATCAGATAAGCCCTTAAAAATGAAACTATTTTTTAAAACTTCAGTTAAAAGGGTCTTTTCTTCAGTCACAATGTTCCACGTGGAACATTATAAAAGTTTATAAGTTTCCCTTAAAAGGGTTTTCAATTGCTGAAAGGAATTCTCAGTAAGGGAAGAAAGAGGAAGCCTAACCTCAGGGCTTTCAATCATTCCCATAAGATAGAGGGCCTCTTTTGCAGGAACTGGGTTCGTTTCTATGAAAAGAATCTTAAAAAGAGGATACAGATAAAGATGGAGTTCCAAGGCCCGCGAATAATTACCATTTAATGAAGCCTCCATTAGTTCTGCCATCTCCTTGGGCGTAATATTGGCTGCAACAGAAACAACTCCCTTACCCCCAAGAACTATGGTTGGATAAGCTGTAAAATCATCTCCTGAAAGAATGATAAAATCTTCTTTGCATTTTAGCTTAAGCTCTGAAATCTGCTTAAGATCACCGCAGGCCTCTTTTATAGCAACAATGTATTCAATTTCTGAAAGCTTGGCTGTAGTTTCAGGTAAAAGATTTACTGCTGTTCTTCCTGGAACATTATAAAGAATGAGGGGAATTTTGACCTGACTGGCAATGTATTTATAATGTTCATAAAGGCCTTTTTGAGTGGGCTTATTGTAATAAGGTGTAACAAGCAAGGCTGCATCCATGCCCATTTCTTCTGCCATTTTTGTTAACTCAAGGGTTTTCTGGGTATCATTGGTTCCTGTTCCAGCAATAAGAGGAAGCTTTCCCTTTGCTTCTTCAAGGGCTATTTCAAAAAGCCTTTTCTTTTCCTCCTTAGAAAGCGTAGCTGATTCACCTGTTGTGCCGGAAACAAGGATTCCATGTGTCCCTTCTTTCAGGTGCCATCTTATAAGATTTCTAAAGGATTCCTCATCTATTTTGCCTCCTCTAAAAGGAGTCACAAGGGCAACTATTGAACCTTTAAGGGTTTCATTTCCCATAGTCTCCTCCTTGCTCTTATTTTAAAGCGTCTTGATAAATATTAAATTTAAATATAAGAGAGGCCTGGCCTTCAAGATAAAGGATTTCCTTTTCCTCATCCCAATCTATAATCAAAAGCTCACCACTCCTTGTTAATACTGAGACCGGATAATTTACCAAACCAAGCTCTACAGAAATGAAAGCAGAGGCACAGGCTCCTGTCCCACAGGCAAGGGTTTCTGCCTCAACCCCCCTTTCATAGGTTCTGATTTTGAGATAAGTCTTTCCATCTTCCTCAAGGGGTTGCAAAAAATTAACATTTGTTCCAGCAGGCTTGAAAGACTCATGATATCTTATTAATGGACCTATTTTTTCTACTGGGGCAGTATCTATATCCTCCCAGAAAAGAACCACATGGGGAACCCCAGTATTAACAAAATGAACTAAATACATATCATAATCACTTTTAAGAGCAAGATTTAATTTAAGATCCCTTGGTTTGCCAAGGGCAACCTTTACCCTTTCACCTTTAACCTGACAAAAAATAAGGCCTGCAAGGGTTTCAAGATAAAAGGGATTGGGGACAAGCTCCAAATGATAAAGGAGCCTTGCAACTGCTCTTGCTCCATTTCCACACATCTCGGCAATACTTCCATCACGATTGAAAAATTTCCAGGCTACATGGGCCTGAGGATGCAAGGGCCGTTCAATTAGAATAAACCCATCAGCAGATACTGAAAACTTATCTCTACAAAGCCTTTTTGCAAGAGCTGTTCCCTCTTCCGGGGTAAATTTACCTTCAAAATTAAGAAGAACAATAAAATCATTCCCTGATGCTGAGACCTTATATAAGGTTTCATCCTTAAGCTTTAAAAATAAAGAATTTATTTCGTTATTCATTGGATGTTTAAATTACCAAAAAATGGAGTTTTAGCAAGGGATTAATAACATTCTTCAAGGGTCCTTGAGAGTGCCTCCTTGGAAGGGTCTTCAAAAAAGGTAAACCTTCCGATTTTTTTAAGCAAAACAAGGGTTAGTTTCCCCTTCCAAACTTTTTTATCCTTAGATATAGCAGAAAAGAACTCGGTTTGAGAAAGATGCGGGGAGATATCCTTTATTCGGTAAGGCATATCAAGATCCTTTAGAAGGGCCTTAAGTGGTTCAAAAACAGGCTTTTCAGCAACCCCTAAAATCTCAGAAAGCCTTCCCTCAACAACCATTCCAACCGCCACACAAAAGCCATGGGAAACTTGATAATTGGCAAGAGTTTCAAGGGCATGTCCAATAGTGTGTCCGAAATTTAAGATCCTTCTCAAGCCACCTTCCCTTTCATCCCTTGAAACCACATATGCCTTTGCCTTACAGCTTTCGTAAATAAGATAGGTCAAATCTTCAGAAGATAATTTATAAATTTCCTTACCCCTTTTCTTTATATATTGAAAAAGTTTTCCTTTTAAAATACAGCCGTATTTTATAATCTCAGCAAGGCCGTTTTTGATTTCAGAAAGGGGCAGAGTTTTCAGGACAGAAGGATCTATGTAGACACGAAGAGGTTGGTAGAAAGTGCCAAGTAAATTTTTGCCTTCGGGAAGATCAACCCCTGTTTTTCCACCTACCGAGGAGTCTACCTGAGAAAGAAGGGTAGTAGGAACCTGAACAAAGGGGATACCCCTTAGGTAAATACTTGCAAGAAATCCTGCTATGTCACCTACAACTCCTCCACCCAGGGCAAGAATGAGATCCTTTCTATCAAAGCCAGTCTGAACCATTGCCCTTGCAAGTCTTACCACTGTATCCATATTCTTAGAGGCTTCACCCTCAGGAAAGGAAAAAAAACTGACTTTTATAGCCATGGATTGAAAGAGATTAAGTAATCTTTCTCCATAAAGAGATTCAACCCTTGAATCTGTGATAATGGCAACCTTTCCAAAATCAAAGTGTTTTTTTAAGTCTGCAGGAATCTTTTCTAAAAGACCCTCTTCAATGAGAATTTCATAGGATGGTTTTGTTTTAACCTTAAGAATTTGCATTCTTCAAATGAAGAAAAAAATTTTTAAGCTCTTTTCCAGCCTTTTTTTTCTCTCTCTCAATGATTGCTACAAGTGCACTTCCAATGATAAGGGCATCGGCGTAGGGAGAAAGCTTTCTTACATGCTCAGGCTTTGAGATCCCAAACCCAACTGCCAGAGGTTGAGAAAGAAGTTTTCGGATTTTTTGAAGTCTCATGGTCAGGTCCTCTGGAAGGCTTTCTCTTGCACCTGTAATTCCAGTTAATGAAACATAGTAGAGAAAGCCCTTAGAGAGGCGAGCTATTTTTCTTATACGCTCTTCTCCTGAAGTTGGGGCAGAAAGAAAGACAGTAGCAAGACCCTTTCCTTTATTAATCTTTAACCAAGGCCCTGCTTCCTCCATAGGCAAATCTGGAATAATAAAACCGTCAAGACCTGAGGAAAGAGCCTCTCTTACTGCCCTTTCCAGCCCAAAGCGATATAAAATGTTATAATAGGTCATACAGACAATTGGAATCTCTGGAAACTCCTTTTTAAAACGCGCGATCATCTCTAAATATTCTTCAAAGGTCGGGTTATTTTTTAAGGCTCTAACTATGGCTTTTTGAATGGTTGGTCCATCTGCAACTGGATCAGAAAAGGGAAAGCCAAGTTCAATGCAAGCAGGCTCTGCTTCAGAGAGATACCTCAAAAACTCAAGAGTTGCCCCTTTCTCTGGATCAAAAGCGGTGATATAGGGAATCAGAGCCACTTTTCCCTCTTTTGTTAGCCTTCTTATACGGGTCTCAACCAGTTTTGCCCCAAAAGCAGTCATTTCCCCTTTCCCTCTAAATATTCCCTGACACTGGCTACATCCTTATCTCCCCGCCCAGAAAGATTAACCACAACTATGGAACCAGATGGAAGCTCTTTGGCAATTTTTATTAAATAAGCCATAGCATGCGCTGATTCGAGGGCAGGGATAATACCCTCAGTTTCTGAAAGTATCTGAAAAGCTGATAGGGCCTCCTCATCGGTTATAGCAACATACCTTGCTATTCCAGTATCCTTGAAAAAGGCGTGTTCAGGGCCAACCCCTGGATAGTCAAGCCCAGGGGCAATGGAATGTGCCCCCTTGATCTGTCCCACCCTGTCTTGTAAAAGATAAGTAAGCATCCCATGTAAAACTCCGGGCTCACCTGCGGTTAAAGTTGCTGAATGATGATCTGAACTTATACCCTGTCCTCCTGCTTCAACTCCAATAAGTCTCACCTGGGGATCCTTTGCAAAGGGATAGAAAATTCCCATGGCATTGGAACCTCCCCCCACACAGGCAAGAACATAGTCAGGAAGTCTTCCTTCCTTTTGGAGTATTTGCCTGCGAGTTTCCTTTCCAATGATACTCTGAAAGTCCCTTACCATTCTTGGGTAGGGATGAGGGCCAACCACAGATCCAATCACATAAAAGGTATCTTTAACATTGGTTACCCAATCTCTTAAAGCCTCATTTATAGCATCTTTAAGGGTTTGAGTTCCTGATTTTACAGGAATTACATCTGCTCCAAGGAGGCGCATTCTAAACACATTAAGCGCCTGACGCTCAACATCTTTTGCACCCATATAAACTACACATTTTAACCCAAGGAGAGCACAGGCTGTAGCTGTGGCAACACCATGCTGGCCAGCACCTGTTTCAGCAATAATACGGGTTTTCCCCATGCGCTTGGCAAGAAGCACCTGACCAATAGTGTTATTGAGCTTGTGGGCACCAGTGTGAAGAAGATCCTCCCTTTTAAGATAAACCTTAAGGTGCCCACCAAGATATTTGCTCAAATTATTTGCTAAATAGAGAGAAGTTGGACGACCTGCATACTCCTGAAGAAGAGCTTTCCATTCCTTCCAGAATGAGGAATCCTTTAGTATTTTTTTATATGCTTTTTCAAGCTCTAAAATAAGAGGAACAAGGGTTTCAGGAACAAACCTTCCCCCATAAGGGCCAAAATATCCTTTTCTATCAGGATAACTCATAATGTTATCAATATAAAGGGTATTAGAAGATTTGCAAGTAATCGCATAAGAGTGCATAGCTTCTTGGAGACATAAGGAAACTTACCTTTTTATCCTCTCTTTTTCAATGGGAGAGCATGCACTTAAATAGCAAAAATCTTTTTTTCATGCCCTTTTTGCATAAATTGAGGAAGGAGAAGTTCTTCAGAAATTCTCTCAGAAAGAAGCATTTGTCTTTCCCAATCTCCAAAGACCTGCCCCTTGGGTAGGAATTTTTTGATAAAATCAAAGACCTCCTTTGAGATTTTTCCTGCCTTCTTTTTCATGAAAGGGGTTTGAGGAAGAGGCATAAAGGTATGGGCATGAATGATAGCTGAGGCCCTGGCAAGTTCCTCCATAAAGGAAACAGTTGCCTTAATATCCTCTTCAGTCTCCTCAGGAAGTCCAAAAATAAAATCAACCTTTGCCTTAAGCCCTGCTTTAATAGTCAGTTTTACCGCCCTTCTTACCGCATCAACAGTATGCCCCCTTCTTAGATACTCAAGCATTCTTTCACTTCCAGTCTGTGCTCCAATCACAAGATTATCATTGGCACAGTATCTCTTCACAAGCTCTATGGTTTCTTCAGTTACATGCTCAGGCCTAACCTCTGAGGGGAAACTTCCAAAAAAGATTCTTCCCCCGTAAGCCCTGGTAAGCCTTGAAAGCTCCTTTAAAAGTGTTTCAAGGGCTGAAAGATTAAGGGTTTTTCCATCAGTGGAACCATAAGAGAAGGCATTAGGAGTTATAAATCGCAAATCTCTCAAGCCCCTTTTAAGTAAAGCCTCTGCATAATGGAGGATCTCTTCAAGAGACCTGTGTCTTGGTTTGGCCCCAAAAATTCGTGGCGTCTGACAATATTTACAGGCAAAGGGACATCCCCTTGTGATCTCAATAGGGCCAATGAGTGAGAATTTGAGGGAAAAGGGAGGATACCCGGAAAGACAAACAGGCTCTGCCTTACCATGATGTATATATTCCCCTTCCTTAAAATAGGAAAGCCCTTTAATTTCAGGATAATATTCTCCCCTTAAAAGAGACTTTAAAAATTCAACTATAACCTTCTCTCCCTCACCCACAAAAACATAATCAAAGCCCATTTCAAGGGTTTGCTTAGGAAGGCCTGTTGCATGAGGCCCCCCTGCAAGAAGCCAGATCCTTTTTTTAGATTTTATTTCTTTGATTTCTTTAAGGAATTCTCTTATTTCCCAGTATTGGGGTGTAAAAAAGGAGAAAAAGACAAAAACCTCTGAATTAAGGGAAAGTTCCCTTATAAGCTTAAGAAGTTCTTCCTTTTTCCTTGGGAAATAGAATTGGAATTTATCAAGCTCACTCAAAAAGGTTTTTTCAAGGGCCCCCAAAAGGGCATTAAAACTATACCTGTTATTTTTAAAATAGGCAAAAATAAGACATCTTTTCATAAAGTCTGCGGAAAAAATTTTACCTTGAATTTTTTTAAGAAAAAAGTTTTTGTTTCACGGCATAAAATTTTTACTAAATAAGTTTACAACCTTACATTTTTGTTTTTGCATAAATTCATATTCTTAGAAAAAAGGAGGGGCGGAAAAAGGGAAAAGGCAGATTAAACTCTTAAAAGATATGGGAGCATACAAACCCTTGACTTTTAACAAAGTTTATGTTAAAAAATTAATTAAATTATGAAAACCTTTTTGACTTACTTTTTTCTATTTTTGATAGCTTTTGTTAAGATTTCAGAGGCAAGGAATCTCTATACTATTGCAGTTGCGCCTCAATTTACACCAACCTATCTTAAGGAAAACTGGGGTAAAATTCTTCAGGCCATGGAAGAAGAAACAGGTTTGAAGTTTGAGTTAATAATTTACAAATCTATACCTGAATTTGAAAAGGGTTTTTTAGCTGGAGAACCTGATTTTGCCTTTTTAGGTCCATATTATATGGTAATGGCCAAAAAAGCTCAAGGCTATATCCCTCTTCTTAGAGATGCAGAACCTATAAAAGGTATTCTTGTTGTTAGGGTGGATTCTCCCTTTAAAAAGGTTGAGGACTTAAATGGGAAAAAAATTGGGTTTCCTGCACCCAATGCGTTTTGGGCAAGCCTTTACATGAGGTCTATTCTTAGTGAAGTCTTCAAAATTAAATTTGAACCCCTTTATCTTAAAACCCATGATAATGTTTATCGCAATGTAGTTTTGGGAGAGGTTTCTGCAGGAGGCGGTGCAAACCAAACCTTTCAAAGACAGCCTGAGGAAGTAAAAAAACAGCTCCGCATCCTTTATGAGACCCCTCCCTCAGCCCCTCATCCTCTTGCTGTTCACCCAAGAGTCCCAAAGGAGGTAAGAAAAAAATTTTTTACCGCTTTCCTGAAACTTTCTAAAAGAGAAGACCTAAAACCTTATTTTAACAATATTCAAATTCCCCATCCCATAGAGGCAGATTATACCAGGGACTATATGCCTCTTGAAAAATTAAAACTTGAAAAATATGTGGTCTTAGAGAATTAATGCTCTTTAAAGCCTCTTCCCTAACCCTCAGATTTTATCTATTTCTCGTTATTACTCTTATTTTTTTACTTTTTGGCCTTTTAACAACTGGTGCTATTCTTTATACTAATTATCATAATCTTTATCAGACCAATATTCAAAAGGGATCTAAATATGCTGAATCCTTGGCACATTTAACCCTGGAATATCTCTTAATTAAGGACTTTGCAACTTTAGAAAAATTCTATCAAAGGCTCTTTTCTGACCCTTCTATAGACGAAATAGCTCTTATAAAGGAAAGAATATGTCTTCTAAATTTAAGGCGAGAAAAAGAAGGGATAGCCTTTAAGCTTTTTGTTCCTTGTGAAAGCATTTCCCAAGGGAAAAAATTCTTTTATAAGGAAACCAAAGAAAAGCTCCTTTTCTATGCCCCTATTCTTGACCCCTTAGGAAATAATCTTGGCTGGATAAAGCTTGGTGTAAGCAAGAGGGAGACCAAAGAGCTCCTTCTTACACTCATAGGAATATCTTTAACGAGCTTGGTGATATTTTTAATTTTGGCTGTGCTTTTGATGTATGCTTTTCTTTCAAGGCCTTTAGATACTTTGCAAAATCTTGAAAACTTTGCTAAGGATTTATCTAAAAATATTGGGAGAACTATAAGTCTTTCCTGTAAAATTAAGGAATTTAAGTCTCTTGAAGATGCTTTAAACTTTGCCTCTAAGCATCTTGAGAAATATTTGTCTGAGTTATCTGCAGAAAAGGAGAAACTTTTTGTGACCCTTTTAAGTATTGGAGATGCAGTAATTGTTACTGATGAAAAGGGAAGAGTAATTTTAATGAACAAAATAGCTGAAGATATGACAGGATTTTCCTTTGAAGAGGTTAAAGAGAGGCCTGTTAAAGAGTTTTTAAAGCTTGTTTCAGAACTCACAGGAGAAGAAGTTTCTGATCCTGTTTCTGTTGTCCTTGTTGAGGGGAAAAGAAAGGAGCTTGCCAATCATACCCTACTTGTAAGAAAGGATGGAGAGATGCTTAACATTGAGGATAGTGCCTCTCCCATCTTTTCTCAAGATGGGACCTTGCTTGGAGTGGTTTTTGTCTTTAGAGATGTTACAGAAAAGGTTAGAACCCAAAGAGAGCTCATGCGCCTTGAAAAGATGAATCTTGTCAATCAGTTAGCTGGTGGAATTGCGCATGATTTAAACAATTTTCTCGCAGGAATGCAAAATTATCTTTATCTTGCCTATCTTTATGAGAGAAATCCTGAAAGGGTCAGAGAATTTTTAAATAAAATAGAAAGTCTCATTGAGAAGGCAGGTCATCTAACGCGAAGGCTTCTTGATCTCTCAAAGGGAGCTCCGCTTATTAGGGAAGTTATTTCATTAAGGGAATTTCTATATGAGGTATCAAACTTTGTCTTTGTGGGAACACCCATTAAAGTTTGTATTGATATAAGAGAAGGGGTGATGAATCTTCTGGGAGATCCAGCCCAGCTTTTTGAGGTTTTTCAAAATCTTTTGATTAATGCAAGGGATGTGCTTGGTTCAGGGGGGAGGGTAGAAATAAGGGCAGAAAATGCCAATGGTTTTGTGAAAATAAGTATAAGTGATAATGGCCCTGGAATTCCAAGGGAGATTCTTCCCAGGATTTTTGAGCCCTTCTTTACCACCAAAAAGGAGGGAACTGGTCTTGGGCTTTTTGTTGTAAAAAATCTGGTGGAAAATCATGGAGGAAAAATTGAGGTTTTTTCTGAAGAGGGAAAGGGAACAACCTTTGTTCTCTATCTGCCTGGAACTAAAGAAGAACTTAAAAGAGAAGAAAAGGCAGTTCTTCCCCTTGAAGATTTAGCAAGAGGGATGAAAGTCCTTGTAGTTGATGATGAGCCTGAAATAAGAGAAAGTTTAAAGGAGATTCTTGAGTTTTTTGGCTTTTCTGTTGAGACAGCGGAAAATGGGGATAAAGCCCTGGAAGAATTCAAAGCCTCCTTAGAAAAGGTTAATCCCTATCAACTTGTTATCACAGATTTTACGATGCCAGGAAGCCTTTCTGGTCCAGAACTTGCAAAGGAATTAAAAAAGCTATCTTCAGAGGTAAAAATAATTGGAGCAAGTGGATATATTCAATCCCCTGAAGATTTTAGTGAATTCCACGGCTATTTTGAAGATATTTTACCCAAACCTTTTAATATTGTAACCTTAAGAAAAAAACTTACCCAAATTCTTTCATCCTCCTGATTTCATAAAATATTATTGCAACTTCAAATAAGGTTTTTTTAAGGCTCTTTTGAAATTAAAAAAATTAGACTTGATCTTTTTTTAAAGTATTTTAAAATTTTAATTTATGGGTATCTTAGGTATTGAAATTTTAGAAGAAATAGAGAGGCTTGATCCTTCTGTTAGGTCCGCATTAATTAAGGTTCTAAAAAAGATAGATAATTATCTTGAAAAAACCGTAAAAAGCGAAGATTTTCAGAGGCTAACAAGTATTGTTTCCGCCCTTGCTGAGGAAGTTAAAATTATCGCTGAACAACAAAGAAAAACTGAAGAGACTCTTAATGCTCTTGCTGAAGAAGTAAGAGCCCTTGCGGAAGAAGTAAAGAAGTTAGCGGAGGAACAAAGAAAGCTTGCAGAGAGACAAACGAAAACTGAGGAGACTGTTAAAGCTCTTGCTGAAGAGGTAAAGAAGCTTGCGGAGGAGGTAAAGGAGCTTGCGGAGAGACAAACGAAAACTGAAGAAACTGTTAAAGCTCTAACTGAAGAAGTTAAAAAACTTGCAGAAGAACAAAGAAAGCTTGCGGAAAGACAAACCAAAATTGAAGAAACTGTTAGAGCCCTTGCTGAAGAAGTTAAAAAACTTGCGGAAAGACAAACCAAAATTGAAGAAACTGTTAGAGCCCTTGCTGAAGAAGTTAAAAAACTTGCGGAAAGACAAACAAAAACTGAGGAAGAGTTAAGAAAACTTATAAAGGAACATGAAAAAACAAGAAAGGATTTAGGCGGGCTTACACAGAGTTTTGGTTATTTCTTAGAAAACGAATCCTATAAACATCTTCCGTCTTTACTTGAAAGAGATTACCATCTTCAAATTACTGAACCCCTTGACCGAAAGTTTATAAGATATCCCCATAATCGTTATGATGAAGTAAATATCTATGGCAAGGGGAAAATTGATGGAAAAGAGTTAATTATTTTAGGGGAAGTAAAGAGCCAGCTTTCAAAAAGACATGTAGATGAATTTTTAAAAAAGGTTTCCCGTATAAAAAAGTTTTATAACTGGGAGACCTTTCTTGTGCTTGTTACCCACATGGCTGTAAATCCTCAAGTGGAAGATTATGTTAAAGATTTGGGTATTGCTTTATACAAAAGCAGTCAATTCAGATAAAGATACCCTTCCTTTGGGATTATCATTGACTCTTAATCAAAAATGGAAATAAGCTTGTGCTAAGAGAAAAGCCTTTTTTGGGATGCGGGGCTTTAAACTGGGATATCTTTTTTGGCCTTGAGGACCTTTCTGCCTTCTCCTTTGAAGGATTTAAATTCTTTCCAGGTGAAGAGTATGTCTTTGAGAGAAAGGCCTTTTTAGAACTTTTAGAAAAGCTTAAAAAAGAAGCCACCTTTCTTCATGAGGGTGGAGGAGGATCCTCCGCCAATACCCTTTATGCCCTTGCCAAATGGGGATATCCCTGCATCTTCATAGGAGCTGTGGGAGAAGATGAATTTGGAAAAAAGATTTTAGAGGAATTCAAAGAAGTAGGCCTAAATAGAGATAATATCTTTAAAAGTAATGAAACAAGCCTTGCCTTAATTCTTCTTGATAAAAAAAGAGACCGCTCTATTGTGGTAAGCCCTGGAAGTGCTGAGGCCTCTCTTTCTCTTGAAAAAATAAAGCTCCCTTCTATGAAAGAGGCATGGCTCCATTTAAGTTCCTTTGCAAGCAAAGAGGGAGAAGCCTTTCAAAAAGGATTAATCTCTACCTTTAAAGGCGTTATCTCCCTTGATCCTGGAGAAATCTATGCAGAAAAGGGGAAGGAATTTTTAAAACCCTTTCTTGAAAAAACAAAGTATCTCTTTATGACTGAAAGAGAATTAGAGTTAGCTAACTTAACCTGTGAAGAACTTTTAAAAGAAAAGGTCCACACCATTTTCATTAAAATGGGAAAAAGAGGAGCAATGGCGCTTTCAAAAAATATGGCTTTGAGATATTCTGTATATCCTGCCAAAAAGATTATTGATAATACCGGAGCAGGAGACTACTTCAATGCAGGAGTTCTTGCTGGACTCTACTTAAACTTTACCCTTGAGAAAGCCTTAGAGCTTGGGCTTTACTCAGCCAGTTTGAGCCTGAGAGATTACGGAAGAAGAGGAGTCCTAAATCAAGAAGAGTTTAAAAAATTTCTAAGTAGATTAAAATTAGAAGATGATGAAAAAAAATCTTTATGCTGATATCTATTTTGAAAAGGCTCGTTTTTTCCGCTTAGTTCTTGAACCAGATAGAGTAGATGAAATTGCTTCTGGTGAAGAAGAAGGTCTCTCCTTAAGAACTATTGAAGAGGACTTTAAAAATAATCTCCAATATACCACTAAACATTTTGAAGAATTTTTAAAAGAACAGGCTAAAACCTTTTTTAAAAAAGAGCACCTTTCTTCCTTTGAGCATTTAAGAAAAGGTTTAGCGCAAGCCTCTCCCGAAGAGGAACTTCCCATTGACAGAGCCTTTTCTTTTCTTGAGGAGTTGAAAAAGAAAATCCCTAAGGACCCAGAGATTAGACATTACCGCTTGCTTCTAAGTATTTTAAATAAAAAAATTCTTATCCTTAATTCAGATGGAGAGCTAAGGCAAACCGAGAGAAAATACTTTCGCGCAGCTATACTTGTTGTAGTAGAAAAAGATGGAAGACTTGAAAGGGGTTATGAGGTGCTTGGATACAGTCTTCCCATGGAAGAAGCCCTTGTAAGGGATCCTCGCTTTTTTGAGCTTTCAGAAAGGGCAGTTCGCCTTGCAAAGCTTATGCTTTCAGCAAGAAAGGCGCCTGCAGGAAGGATGCCTGTCATTCTCTCAGGGGAAGCAGGAGGAACCATGATCCACGAAGCAGTGGGTCACGGGCTTGAGGCTGATCATGCCGAAGAGGGCTTGTCAATCTATTCGGGAAGACTCGGTGAAAAAGTTGCAAGTCCCCTCATTACAGTTATCGATGACCCAACTCTTTCCAATCTTTACGGCTCCTATAATATTGATGATGAGGGAACTCCTGCTGAAAGGGTAATCCTTATTGAAAAAGGTATTCTAAAAAACTTTCTCTATGATAGATTTACCGCCTTAAAATTTCATAAAAAATCTAATGGACATGGAAGAAGGGAAACCTTTAGGGAACTACCTATCCCTCGTATGGCAAACACCTTCATTGCCCCTGGGCGTAACTCTCCAGAGGAGGTTTTAAAAAGTATTGAAAAGGGGCTTCTTGTAAAAAAAATGGGCGGAGGAGAAGTAAATCCCCTAACAGGGGACTTTGTCTTTGAAGTAAGAGAAGGATACTACATAGAAAAGGGAGAGATCCTTTATCCAGTGAAAGGGGCAACTCTTGTAGGTAATGGGCCCAAGGTGCTAGAGATTATTGATATGGTTGCTGATGATCTTCACTTTGATCCTGGAACCTGCGGAAAGGATGGCCAGGGAGTTCCTGTTTCAGATGGCCAGCCCACATTAAGAATCCCTGAAATTACTGTTTCAGGGGTCCTTGAATAAGGAGGAAACGCATGTGTGGACTTGTTGGTATATACGGTGTTCCAGAGGCTTCCAAATATATTTATTTTGGTCTCTATTCCCTTCAACATCGCGGTCAGGAAGGAGCAGGAATTGCCTGTTTTGACGGAAAAAAAATAAGGGAATATAAAAATCTTGGGCTTGTTAGTGAGGTCTTCAATGAAAAGATTCTTCAGGAGCTTCCCGGGGAGATAGCCATAGGCCATGTAAGATATTCAACCACTGGTTCTTCAACCCTTCAAAATGTTCAGCCCTTTTGTGTAACCTTTGCAAGAAAAACCCTTGCCCTTGCCCATAATGGAAATCTTGTCAATGCCCACACTTTAAGATGCGAGCTTGAGGAAGAGGGCCATATCTTTCAAACCACCATGGATAGTGAAGTTATCATGCACCTTGTGGTGAAGTATCTTAGAGAGGGGCTTGTTACTGCTATTTCTAAGGCTATGCAAAGAATTAAGGGGGCCTATTCGGTTCTCCTTCTCTGTGATAATGTTCTTGTTGCCTTTAGAGATCCCTGGGGTTTTAGGCCCCTTGCCCTTGGAATGATAAACGGAGGCTATGCCCTTGCCTCTGAAACCTGTGCCTTTGACCTTCTTGGTGTAGAATACTTAAGAGATGTTGCCCCTGGAGAAATCCTTGTCATTGACGAAAATGGCCCCAAATCCTACTTTCCCTTTGAAAAGGAGCCCCAACCCCTTGCCCATTGCATCTTTGAATTTATCTACTTTGCAAGACCAGATAGCCTTATCTTTCAAAAAAATGTCTATACAGTGCGTAAAAATCTCGGATTTAATCTCTATAAAGAATGTCCCCTTTCTGGAGCTTTTATTATGCCCTTTCCGGATTCAGGCACCTATGCAGCCCTTGGTTATGCTCAGGCAAGCGGGCTTCCCTTAGAGTTCGGAGTTATAAGAAATCACTATATCGGAAGAACCTTTATTCAACCCTCAGAAAAATTAAGAGATCTTTCTGTAAAAATGAAACTCAACCCTGTAAAGGATTTCATTCGCGGAAAGGAAGTTATTGTTATTGATGACTCCCTTGTTAGAGGAACAACAAGCAAAAATCGGATTAAAAGTATAAAACTTGCCGGTGCCAAAAAGATTCATTTTCTCATTTCCTGTCCTCCTTTAAGATATCCCTGTTTTTTTGGAATTGATTTTCCTCAAGCCAAAGAATTAATTGCTGCCAAACACAGTGTGGAAGAGATCAGAAAATTTCTTGATATTGATACCCTTTATTATTTGAGTCTTGAAGGCCTTCTTGACTCTGTTGGGGACTTGAGAGACAAGGTCTGCCTTGCCTGTTTTACTGGGAATTATCCTTTAGAGGTGGATTTTTCCTTTAGAAAAGATATAACTGAAATCAAGTAAACCTCCTATGAAAGCCCCGGAGAGCCTTCAGGAATTTTTAAAAATCCTGGAAAAAGAGGGAGAATTATACAGAGTAAAGGAGGAAGTTTCCCCTGAGCTTGAAATAACAGAGATTACTGATAGAACAGTTAAGGCATGTGGTCCTGCCCTCCTTTTTGAAAGAGTAAAAGGGCATAAAATCCCAGTAGTTACCAATCTCTTTGGAAGCTATAAAAGACTCTGCCTTGCCCTGGGAGTTAATTCCCTTGAAGAACTCTCAGAAAAGCTTCTTAATTTTATTGAGATAGGTGAAGCTGAAGGCCTTCTTGGGAAACTCAAACTACTTCCTAAGCTCTTTCAGGCGAAAAATGTTTTTCCAAGAAAGGTAGACCATGCCCCCTGTCAAGAAGTGGTATTAAAGGGTGATGAGGTTGATCTCTTCAAACTTCCCATTCTTAAGTGCTGGCCCAAGGATGCAGGCCCCTTTATAACCCTTCCCTGCGTAATAACTAAGGATCCAGAAACAGGGGTGCGGAATGTGGGAATGTATCGCATACAGGTTTTTGATAAAAATAAAACAGGGATGCACTGGCAGATTCATAAGGTAGGGGCGAAACATTATCGGAAGGCTGAGGCAAAAGGGAAGAAACTTCCTGTGGCAGTAGCCCTTGGTCCTGAACCTGCAGTTATTTATGCAGCTACAGCCCCACTCCCTGAAGATATTGATGAATTTATGCTTGCAGGTTTCTTAAAGGGATCTCCAGTTTCCCTTGTGCCCTGTCTTACAGTTCCCCTTGAGGTTCCGGCAGAATCCCAGATTGTGCTTGAAGGTTATGTGGAACCCTTTGAGCGAAGATTAGAAGGTCCCTTTGGTGACCACACAGGCTTTTACACACCTCCCGAGCCTTATCCAGTCTTTCATATAACCTGTATTACCATGCGAAAGGATGCCATCTATCCTGCAACCATTGTGGGAAAGCCTCCCCAAGAGGATTGCTATCTTGGTAAAGCCACAGAAAGGCTTTTTCTTCCACTCATAAAGAAGGTTCTTCCTGAAGTGGTGGATATCAATCTTCCCTGGGAAGGAGTTTTTCATAATCTGGTTTTTGTATCCATTGATAAAAGATATCCAGGGCATGCCTTTAAAGTAGCCTCTGCCATCTGGGGCCTTGGTCAGCTAATGTTTTCAAAGATTGTGGTTGTTTTTGATAAAGAGGTAAATGTTCAGAACTTAAGGGAGGCCCTCTTTTATCTTTGCGCCAATGTGGATCCTGAAAGGGATATTATGATTATTAAAGGTCCTGTTGATGTGCTTGATCATGCAAGCCCTGAAGTGGGTTTTGGATCAAAGATGTGCATTGATGCCACAAGAAAATGGAAGGAAGAAGGATATAGAAGAGAATGGCCAGAAGAAGCAATTATGAGCGAGGAGGTAAAAAAGAGAGTTGATTTGATTTGGAAAAATATTAAAATAAAAAATTTTAAATAGACCATTTTTATGAATGAAAATCTTAAAAAAGCTATTATTTTATATGCAAAAAATAAAGAAAAAGAACTAAATGAGTTTATTGATAGTCTTTCAAAGGCAAGTATTAAAGCATTATTTATAGATATTTTAACATTATACCTCAATGATAAAAATTCATCAAAATTAAGAGAATTAATAACAGCTTGGATTGGTAAATATGAAACTACAGAAGAAAAATTAGGTTACAATGGATATAAACAAGGCATAGATGAAAAAATATGGGCTGAAATAAAACCTAAAAATACAGATAATCCAAAAAAGAAATTAGATGGTGGCGGAAATTTTAGTGACTATACACCTGAAAGATTTAAAAAAGACATTGAAAAAAATCCTCAAATTGTAGTTAGTGGTTTTGCTAAAGGAATTTTATTATATGTAATAGAATTTCCATTTAGATGTATTGAAGATGTATTGAGGATACAATTAGAAAAAAAGTTTCCAGAACTGAAAAGAAAAAAGAATGATTATTTAAGATCTGCTAACTTTACTTTTAAAGATTATGAAAATTGCAAAGAGGTTAAAATAATATTTTTATCTGAAAAAATTGACGAATTTAAAAATTACTTGAACAAAAATTTTTATGAATTCTTACGCCAAAAAAATAAAAATGGATGAAATAATATTTAATCTTAAAAACAAAATAATTTGTGGAGATGTTTTAGAAGTTTTAAGAGAAATTCCTGATGACACTTTTGATCTTGGTATAACATCACCTCCCTATAATAAAAAGGAAAAATATAGTGGTTGGTTAGTAGATAAAGTTAAATATGATGGTATTAGTGATATTAAAAATGAAGAAGATTATCAAAAATGGCAAATAGAGGTTTTGAATGAACTCTATAGAGTTGTGAAACCTGGAGGTAGTTTCTTTTATAATCATAAAATAAGATATGAGAATGGAAAACTTATCCATCCTATTGAATGGATAAGCAAAACGAGATGGACTTTGTGGCAGGAAATAATCTGGAATCGAAAAATTGCAGGAAATATAAGAGGATGGAGATTCTGGCAAATAGATGAGAGAATATACTGGTTAGTGAAAGGAAAACCCGATGAATTAAAACCTGAGCATGCTAAACTGACATCTATCTGGGAGATTAGACCAGAATCAGGTCATAAAGATCATCCTGCTCCTTTTCCTATAGAACTTCCTGTAAGAATTATATATTCCATTCTTGAAGATAGACCCGGATTTATAATAGATCCCTTCTGCGGGACAGGAACAACTTGTGTAGCAGCTAAACTTCTTGAAAAAGATTATTTAGGAATTGATATATCAGAAAAATATGTAGAGTATGCTCTTAAAAGACTTGAAAATGCAGAATCTGAACGAATCCGAGTAATAAAAGAAATTAATCAGCACTTTGTTGGGCTTACCTTTCAAGAAAGGAAATTATTAGGCCTTGCTAAAGATAGAAGAAAACAATAAAAAATTTTCGCAGCATATTCACATGCATGGCTTAAGAAAAAACTACCTAAAAATTTTTGAAACTTAAAAAAGATGCAGGGGGAAAATTGATGAGGGTTGCAGTGATGTCAGATTCTCATGACCGTATAGATCATCTTGAATGGGCAATTGAGATCTGTCATAAAAAGGGTGTTCAAAGAATATTTCATTGTGGAGATCTTATTTCACCCTTTATGGTCTTAAGCCTGAGTAAATTCAATGGCCCTGTTGAACTTATTTTTGGTAATAATAGAGGAGATATCTTTCTTCTTTGCAAGCTTTTAAAGGATTATCCCCAGATTACCCTACATGGAGAAGAGGCTTTTCTTGAAATCAATGGATTTAAGCTTGCCATGGTTCACTACCCCAAAATTGCAGAAAAGCTTGCAAGAGGTGGGGAATTTGATTATATTTTCTGTGGTCACACCCATAAATTTAAGGTTTGGGAAATAGGGAAAACCCTTATTATTAACCCAGGGGAACTCATGGGAAAAGAAGGGGCTCCAAGTTTTGTAATTCTTGATCTTGAAAGTAGAACCTGGGAAAAAATAATCCTTGAAAAGTAAGAGGTAAAAAATGAGAATGACGCGATATTTCCTTCCCACTCTGAGGGAAGATCAGGCTTCTGCTGAAATCATAAGCCACAAGCTTCTTTTGAGAGGCGGTTTTATAAGAAAAGTTGCTTCTGGAATATATAATTTTTTACCTATAGGTTTTAGGGCTTTAAAAAAGATTGAAAATATAGTGAGAGCTGAGATGGACAGGGCTGGCGCCCTTGAGATTCTTATGCCCATGGTTCAGCCTGCAGAGTTATGGATGGAAACCGGGCGCTGGCAGGCCTATGGAAAAGAACTCCTTCGGTTTAAAGATAGAAAGGAACATGATTTTTGTCTTGGCCCAACCCATGAAGAAGTAATAACTGACCTTGTCCGAAAGGAAGTGCGCTCCTACAGGGATCTCCCCCTTATTCTTTATCAGATTGCTCCAAAATTTAGAGATGAGATAAGGCCTCGCTTTGGACTTATGAGGGCAAGGGAATTCATAATGAAGGATGCCTATTCCTTTGATGCGGATGAAGAGGGGCTTGAAAAAAGTTATCAACTTATGTATGAAACCTATGAAAGGATTTTTAAAAACTGTGGGTTGAAATTTAGAGCAGTTGAGGCTCATACAGGGGCAATTGGTGGAGATGTTTCTCATGAATTTATGGTTCTTGCTGAAACTGGAGAAGATACCCTTGCCATCTGTTCTGCCTGTGGTTATGCCTCTAATGTGGAATTAACCCCTGCCATTCTCGGAGAAAAATATCAAGGAGAACCCAAAAAACCTTTAGAAAAGGTTTATACCCCTGGAGTAAGATCAGCTAAAGATGTAGCAGATTATTTGGGCCTTCCTGTATCAAAGATAACCAAAACCCTCATTTACATTGTTGAAGAGAAAGAGCCTGTTGCTGTTGTCTTGAGAGGAGATCATGAAGTAAATGAAGTAAAGCTTGAAAAGATTCTTTCTTTTCGGGCATTCAGAATGGCAAGGGAAGATGAAATTTTAAAGCTTATTGGGGCACATCCTGGATTTCTTGGTCCAAAAGGTCTTAAAATGAAAGTTATTGCTGATAAAGCTCTTGAAGGATATCCTAATTTTGTTATTGGAGCCAATGAAGATGAATATCATTATCTGAATGCCAATCTTGGGGAAACCTTTGTTCCTGATCTTATAGCTGATGTGCGAAAGGCTTGTCCTGGGGATCTATGCCCCAGATGTGGCGCTCCTTTAGACTTTACTAAGGGTATTGAAGTTGGCCATATCTTTAAGCTTGGAACAAAATACAGCTCTGTTATGAAAGCCACTTTTCTTGATAAAGATGGAAAGGAAAAACCCTTTATTATGGGCTGTTATGGAATAGGAGTGAGCAGAGTTCTTTCTGCAACTGTTGAACAGAATCATGATGAAAACGGAATTATCTTTCCCTGGCAGATTGCCCCCTTTCACATAGCCTTAATCTCCCTTGATAAAACCTTAAAGGAAGAGGCAGAAAAAATTTACCATAAACTTCAGAGTCATTATGAGGTGCTCTTTGATGATCGGGATGAAAGGCCAGGGGTCAAATTCAAGGATATGGATCTTGTAGGGATTCCTCTTCAGGTTATTCTTGGAAAATCTTACAAGGAAAAAGGGGAAATTGAAATCAAAATTAGAAAAAACGGGAAAAGAGCCTATACCAAACTTGATCAATTAGAAGAGACTATAGAAAAAATTAAAGAGGAGCTTCTTTTTGAAAGAATTTAAGCTTTCAGAAATTGCAAAATATGTAGATGGAGTTCTTAAGGGGGAAGATTTTTCTGTTTTAGGATTGAATGCCCTTTTTCTTGCGGGGGAAAGGGAGCTTACTTTTATAGATTCAAAAAAAAGGCTTCCTGAAGCGAAAACATCCCGGGCAAAAGCCCTTCTTGCACCCATTGGTTTTTCTGAATTTCTTCCTGATAAATCCGTAATTGAGGTTAAAGATGTAAGAGTTGCCCTTGCCAGAGTTACTTCTCTTTTTTGGGAAAAAAGTTTGGTTTTTTCAGAAAAAAGCCCCTTTTCTTATATTGACCCTTCAGCAGAAATTCATCCTTCGGCCTCTATTTATCCCTTTGTATATATAGGAAAGGGAGTAAAAATTGGAAAGGAGGTTATTATTTTTCCTTTTTGTTTTATTGGAGATTTCTGTGAGATAGGTGAGAGATCTATACTTTATCCCCATGTAGTTCTTTATCCTGGGACTTTACTTGGGAGGAACTGTATTCTTCATGCAGGTGTTGTTGTTGGGGCAGATGGTTTTGGCTATGCCCAGGAGCCAAAAAATGAAGGTTTTAAAAATCTAAAGATCTATCATTTTGGAAGGGTAAAGATTGAGGATGAAGTTGAAATTGGAGCAAATTCAACCCTTGATCGGGCAACCTTTGGGGAGACGATCATTGGTTCTGGCACAAAGATTGACAATCTTGTTCAAATTGGACACAATGTAAGAATTGGAAGGGAGTGCATTCTTGTTTCCCACACCGCTATTGGAGGGAGTGCGGTGATTGAAGATTATGTTATGCTTGCTGGTCAGGTTGGGGTTGCACCAGGAAGTGTGATAAGAAAGGGAGCAAGAGTTGCAGCAAAATCAGGAGTGCATGGAGAGGTGCCTCAGGGAGAAGAGGTTGCAGGCATTCCTGCAATAAAGGCAAGCCTCTGGAGAAGAGCAGTTATTATTTTTGAAAAATTACCCGAACTATACAAAGACCTCAAAAAACTTCTACGAAAATAGAATAAACTTTTAAAATTCAATTAATTACAAAAACACAAAAAATTTTTTACGCTTCTAAAAGTTACAATTGCACCTGTTTAAGTATTTATGAATTTTGGTAGAAATAGAATAAACAGCTGAAGTTTTCTGTAAAATTATTAAAAATTTAATAAATAGCTATAAAGTGTGGAGAAAATCTTTAATATCAGCAATAAACCTAACTTTTGAAATAAGCTTTTGAAAATCTTCTCTATTTCCATATTTCTTTTTATAGCTTTCTAATAATTTAGTATATTTAGAACGATCTGTTATAAATGTATAATCTATTACATGTAAAAGAATGTAGCGATTTGTATCTATCTTAAGTTCATCATCTTTATCAGTAGTCATAAAAATTAATAGGATTTTTTCATTTTTAGTTTTTTCTATTTCTCTTTTCCAAAAAGCAGTCTCTGTTAATCTTTCTCTTAAGCTTGTTTTACATGAAATGATTACTCTAACTAAATTTTTATTTTTTTCAACTATAAGAATATCTGCATCTGGAAAGATTTCAGTCCAGTTTTTGATAGCCACCTGATCCTTATAATTATATAAATCTTTATCACTCATTGTTACCATAAACATACTATTTAGTTCATTGTCCTCGATTATTATTTGCTCTATGACTTTAAATACAGCATATTCATATAAGGATCCTTTACAAGTTTTCCAGGCTTGATCGCGACTTCGCTGGTTTTTGTAAAACTTTAGTAAATTATCTCTCAATGTAGCCTCTGCAAAAGTATCAAAGTTTTGGATCGCGGAAAGATAATTTCCATTATATTCTTTTTCAACGATTTTATCATAGATTTTTTTAAGCTTATCCAGAATCTCTTTTTTACAAATAAATCCTCGCCTCATTTTATTAACTCATGTAACTTCTTTTGAAATATATTTCCTTCATTTAACAATCTTTTCAAAGCAAGTTCACAATATTTTTTATCTATTTCTACTCCAATTCCTTTTCTATTTAATAATGCAGTAGCTATTAAAGTTGTTCCACTACCAAGGAAAGGATCTAAGACAGTATCCCCTACAAAACTGAAAAGTTTAATACATCTTTTTGGTAGTTCTAATGGAAATGGAGCAGGATGTCCAATTTTTTTTCTACTCTCGCCTGGAAAGGACCACAATCCATTTGTCCATTCTATAAATTCTTCTCTTGTGATATCAGAGATTCCTGTTCCACTTGTTTTTTTCCACTTACTTTTATACAATACTACTATAACTTCAACTGGTGCGATTACATAAGGAGAGCGTGCACTGAGCCAGGATCCCCAGGCAGTCCTCCTGGATATATTTTGTTCATTCCATACAATTGTAGTAAAATATTTCCAGCCTATTTTTTTTGCTATAGATAAAACATCTGCATAGACACTTTGAAAGCCTTCTTCTTTTCGTCCTTTACTTTTATCGAGTGGTATATTTAAACATAATCGACCATCTGGTTTAAGAAGTTCAAGTGCTTTTTCTAGCCATTTCTGAGTAAATTCAAGATACTTTTCATAAGGTATATTATCTTTGAAAGTTGCGTAATGTATATCAACATTATATGGAGGGGAAGTGACTATTAAGTCTATAGAATTAGAGGGTATAAGATTTGTAGTTAAAAAGTCATCGTTAATAATAACAACCTTTTGATTTTGATAAAAAATTTTTTCTTCTTTATCCATCAATAGATGACTTCAAAAAGTTTTAGAATTTTAAATACATGATAATGAAATTTTCAAAATCTTCAAGACAATGTATAAGTCCATATCTTTTGAGACTTTATAGTATTTTTTTATGGCATAATACAAATATTTTATTGGTGATACCTGCTGCAATCCACTATGTGGCCTCTCTCCATTATACCATATCAAATACCCCATCAACTCCTTATTAAATTTCTCCAAATCCTCAAATAACTCCTCCCCCAAAATCAATATGAATAACTGGATACTTAACACTCCAGTCCCAGTTTTTCTCAAGATAGAGCCCCTGGAAAAGCTCTTTTCTCCCAAGGAAGGCCTGTTTCAGGGTATCCATAAAAAGGGATTTTCCAAATCTCCTTGGACGGGAGAGAAAATAATATTTTCCTTCGGAGACAAGTTTGGCTACAAAGGGAGTTTTATCCACATAATAATAAGGTTCTGAGCGAATCTCAACAAAGCTTGAAATCCCGATGGGAAGATTTTTCTTCATAAAAGACTATACCTTATTTAAGCATTATTCAAGCATTAAGGGGAGAAGTCTTCTGATATGGCTTTCTTTTTCGCGCCAGCCTTCAAGGGTCTTAACCCAGAGATCAAGATAAATCCTCTTTTTGAGTAAAAACTCAAGCTCTTCTCTCGCAAGGGTTCCAATCTTTTTAAGCATCCTTCCACCTTTTCCAATAATAATTCCCTTTTGTGAATCCCTCTCCACAAAAATGGTTGCCTGAATATGAAGGAGATTTTTTTCAGGAACCTCCTCAATAGAATCAACCTTTACAGCCACACAATAGGGAATTTCCTGATAGGTATGCATAAAAACCTTTTCTCTTATAATTTCAGCAACAAGCAATTTCAAAGGAAGATCAGTCACATATTCGGGATCATAATAAAAGGGACCTTCGGGTAGAATCTTTTCAAGCTCATCTATAATTCTATCAAGGCCGTCTCTTTCGAGAGCAGAGATGGGAATAATGGTAGAAAAATCATAGAGTTTGGAAAAATAATCTATAAGGGGTAAAAGCTCGTTTTTGTTTTTCATAAGGTCAATTTTATTCATGGCAAGAATAGTTGGTTTTCCAACTTTTTTAATTATTTCAAGAATTTTTTCCTCTTCAGGGACCCTGTTTGTTACATCCATAACCCAGAGAACTGCATCAACCTCTTCAAGGGCAGAAATTGCCTGTTTTACCATGAGCTGATTGAAAAGACTCTGGGCCTCGTGAATCCCTGGAG
Organism: Caldimicrobium thiodismutans; assembly: GCF_001548275.1. Taxonomy (GTDB): domain Bacteria; phylum Desulfobacterota; class Thermodesulfobacteria; order Thermodesulfobacteriales; family Thermodesulfobacteriaceae; genus Caldimicrobium; species Caldimicrobium thiodismutans. Next base: position 1,108,497 of record NZ_AP014945.1, on the reverse strand, counting down.
TGTCAACAAAAATAATCTGTAAATTATCCTTAGTGTAAATTCCTCTGATATTAAAGCGGGTGGTCTGGGGTTTGGGGCTAACAATGGAAACCTTAGTGCCAAGGAGATTGTTTAAAAGGGTGGACTTCCCTACATTGGGAAGTCCAATTATGGCAACTACACCGGATTTGGTTTTCCTTTCTTGGTCTTCTAAATTCATAAATTATATGATAAACGCTTAAAAAACTTCTTCAAGCCCTTATTTTTCTTTTAATCCCTTTATGAATCTCATCAACTAATAAAATAAGAACTCCACAAGCAAGAATAAGGAACCAGTCATTTAGGCTTAAAGGTTGAGTATGCAAAATAAGGCTTAAGGGAGTATAAAGGGCAAGTAACATGAGCACAAAGGAAAGAGAGAGAGCAAGAAGGAGCCAGCGATTGCTAAAAATCCCCAGTTTAAAAAGGCTATATTCAATGGATCTACAATTTAGGGCATTAATTAGACGAAAAGTAATAATGGAGGCAAAAAAGATGGTTCCTGCCTTAAGGGGGTTTTCAATCTTGAGGGTATAATAATAAAGGGCAAAGGCAAGCCCTGCCATATAGAGCCCCATTCCTGCGATAAAAAGAAGGTTTTCCTTAGGAAGAAGTCCCTCCCTGGGATCTCTTGGTTTTCGCTTCATAATTCCTGGTTCAGGAGGTTCAACCCCAAGGGCAAGGGCTGGAAAGCCATCCATGAGAAGATTGATGAAGAGAATCTGAACTGCAGTAAGGGGTAATGGAAGTCCAAGAAGAAGCGCAGTTGTTAGCGCAAGAACGGTAGCTGTATTTCCTGTCATAAGATAGGTGAGAAATTTTCTAATATTAGCAAAAATGGTTCTTCCCTCTTCCACAGCTCTTACAATGGTTGCAAAGTTTTCTTCAAGAAGAATCATGGCACTTGCTTCTTTGGCAACCTCGGTTCCTGTAATCCCCATGGCAATTCCTATATCTGCCTGCTTTAAGGCTGGGGCATCATTTACTCCATCTCCTGTCATAGCAACAATCTGCCCCCGCTTCTGAAGGGCCTTAACAATTTTTAACTTATCCTCAGGCATAGCTCTTGCATAAATCTCAACCTGAAGCACCTTTTCTTCAAATTCCCTTTCGGATAAATTCCTCAACTCTTTTCCTGTAAGAATCAGTCCGCCCTGATAAAGCCCGATTTCTTTTCCAACTGCAAGAGCAGTCTCTCTATTATCCCCGGTAATCATAACAGCTTTGATACCTGCCTCTTTTGCAATCCTTACTGCTTCTTTGACTTCCTCTCTTGGTGGATCCATCATTCCTGCAAAACCAAGAAAAATAAGCTCCCTTTCAATTTCATGGTCTGGAAGATTTAAATCCTCAACCTCTCTGTAGGCAAAGGCAAGAACTCTAAGTGCAGACTCAGAAAAGGTTTGGGCAATTTGAAGAATCTCCTTTCTTTTTTCTTGAGATAGAGGCTCTAAGGTATCACCCACAAGAATATAAGAGGACCTCTCAAGAATAATCTCAAGAGCACCTTTAGTTAAGGCATAAATTTTATTTTCAAAGGAATGAAGGGTTGTCATTCTCATTCTCTCAGAGGAAAAGGGAATCTCCCTTAGAGGTGGATTGAAAGCCCTTGTTTCTTCAGAAAGCCCTGCTTTATAAGCAAAAGTAATAAGAGCTCCTTCAGTGGGATCACCCTTAATTTTATAGCGTCTTTCACTTTCATCAAAATAAAGCTCGGAATTATTGCATAAGAGAGTAACTTTAAGGAGCAACTCAAAGGCTTTATCTGCTTTAAAGGGTTCACCCTCCCAGAGGATTTCACCTCTTGGTTCATATCCCACCCCTGTAACTTCAAGAATTTTTTCTGACACAAAGATTTTTTTCACAGTCATTTCGTTTTTGGTAAGAGTTCCTGTTTTATCCGTGCAGATATAGGTAACAGAACCAAGGGTTTCAACAGCAGGAAGTTTTCTGATGAGAGCCCTTTTTTCAGCCATTCTTTTTACACCCAGGGCAAGGGTGATTGTGCTTACAGCAGGAAGGGCCTCAGGAATTAGAGCAACCGCTAAAGCCACACCCCAGATAAACATCTCATAAGCAGGATATCCCCGTAAAATCCCTGAAAGGGCTATCAGGGCACTTAAGAGAAGAATTACCATTCCAAGCTTTTTACTTGAGGCCTCAATTTTCTCCTGTAGAGGGGTCTTTTTCTCTTCCACCTCTTTAAGCATACTTGCAATCTTTCCAAATTCGGTATTTTTACCGGTGGCAAGGACCTCAAAATATCCCTTACCTCGCACCACATAAGTTCCCATAAAAAGAAGATTTTTATTCTCTTCATCTTGAGGGGTTTCTTTTAGCCTTTTTTCTACAGGGAAGGATTCTCCTGTAAGCACAGCCTCATCCACATACAGATCTATTGCCTCAAGAAGTTTTCCATCTGCAGGAACTCTATCTCCAGCTTCAACAAAAACTATATCTCCTGGAACAATCTCTCGCACAGGAATCTCCATAAGTCTTCCTTCTCTTATTACTTTGGCTGTGGGAGTTATCAACTTTTTTAAGGCCTGAAGAGATTTTTCTGCCTGATATTCCTGGAAAAATCCGAGAAGCCCTGCTGCTATAACAATGGCAAAAATAGCCAAAGCCTCAACTTTTTCCCCAAGAAAAAAAGAAATAATTCCTGCTATAATAAGTATAATAACAATAAAATTTAAAAATTGAGAAAGTAAGATTTTTAAAGGAGAGATCTTTTTGGCTTCTTCTATCTCGTTTGGTCCATAAAGTTCAAACCTTTTTCCTGCCTCTTCATGGGTTAATCCCTGATAAATCATACTTTACCCTCCTGATGGGTAATATTTTCTATTTTACTTGAGGGAATTAAAATAATTTCTTCAAGATTAAAGGCTTAGCGCAGGGTGTAAAGCAACATCATATTAATAAGATAGAACATTATAATTATTAGAGAATCCCAGGCAATGAAAAAATTCTTTTTTTCAGCCCTATAGATAAGCCCCATTATGGCCACAGAGGTCATGGCACTTGCTGATAAAGCCGAAATTATATGATTTTCATTAACATAATATAATAAGGGACCTTTCACATAAAGTATATCATCAATTCCCAAAATGAAAATATTAAATAAATTACTTCCAAAGAGATTTCCTATGGCAAGATCAATAGCACCAATTTTTGCAGCAGAAAGGGTGACCACTACTTCAGGGAGAGAAGTTGTCATTGCAATGAAGATAGTTCCAATAAAGCTCTGCCCAAGCCCTGTTGCTTCAGCAAGACCCTCTCCAATTATGGGAAGAAAAATAGCAGTAATTATTACAAAAAAACCATTAATTGCATAGTGTATTATAGCTTTTTTAGTAGAGATTTCTTCATATTTTAATTCTATAGCTTTTTCTTTTATATATCTGGCAAACTGTCTTTTTTCATATATGTAAATCATTTTAACACCAATAAAGTAAGTTAGAATAAATATTAAGGTATAAGGCCCAATCCATCCAAGAGGAAAAATTTTATCCTTTAAAAAGAGGCTCAAGGCGGTTATGATGAAAAGTAGTATTCCTAAGGAGGCAGAAAGAATGTGACCGTGATGGGCAAGGGAAGTTACAGGTGAGCCTCTAAATTGCATGTCAAGAAAAGCAAGAATCAACAGATTAAAAACACAGCTTCCCAAAATATCTCCAAGAGCAATATCAGGAACATCTGCATAGGTCACAGAGCTAATGCCTGTTATCAGTTCTGGTAGAGAAGTAACTGTGGCCAAAAGAATGACACCTATCCAGGTGCGAGAAAGCCCCAATTTTTCCGCAATTATATCTCCATATTTAGAAAGCCTGCTTCCACAAAAAGTGATAACTCCAGTGGCCATCAAAAAGGCTGAAAAATAAGTTATAATCTCTATAATTGAATTCATAGACATCTTGAAAATCTCAAAGTTATTTTAACCTGAATTTTTTGAAAAAAAAGGATTATTTTCTTGATACAATAAATATTGCTCAAAGTGTATGAAATTATAAATGAAAATGCGTTAGTAAATATGCATAGTGTTTAGTGATAGATCTTTCTATGGAAATTGAGATACTTTAGATACTTTTATTAATAATAGAATGGAAAGAAGCTGTAAAAAAATTGATGTTCCCACCAAGATAGGTAAAGATAAATCGTATAAGATTCCAAGGAGGGTGCTACCAAGAAACCAGAAGAGCCCAAAGAGGGCATTAAAAATTCCGTAACCTCTTCCTCTCATCTGGGGAGGGACAAAGTAGGAAACTCCTGCCCGAATAATTGATTCTTGAGCGCCAAAGCCTATCCCCCAGAGAATAATTCCCCATATGGCAAGCTCTTTTCTTCCCAAAAACACAAAAGGAGCAAAAAGAGAGGAAAGTCCTATAGCCCCTATTAAAATTAAAATACCCTTCTTATCAAAGAGATAACCAAAGATAAGGGCTGATAGGGCATCAATTGCCATAGCTAAGGCATAGAGAAGGGCAATTTCTTCTCCTATAAAAAGCTCAATCTTTTTAAAATGATAGCTAATTAGGGCAAAATCTGCATAACCTGCACCGTAGATTCCCATAGCAAGGGCATATAGCCAAAAGCCCTTAGAAAAGCTATCTCCTTCAGAGAGAGGGGATGTCCTTTCAAACTTTTCAGGACTTGGAAAAAGCTTCCTTGCCAGAAAGAGAAAAAATAAAGCCAATAAGGCAGGAAATAAAAGACCTGCAAAGGCGGTTTTATAATCCTTGGTAAAATAAAGAATTCCTGCAACCATCAAAGGGCCAAGAAAAGCCCCTATCTGATCCATGGCCTCATGAATGCCAAAACCTTTGCCTCTTCCTATTTTAAAAGTTGCGTAAGAGAGGATGGTATCTCTTGCTGGTGTTCTTAAAGCCTTTCCTGTTCTTTCAAGAAGAATAAGACTTACTGCCTGAAAGGGAGTTTTTGCAAAATAAAGGGCTGGCACTGAAAAAAGATTTATAAAATAACCTGCAAAGGTTATGGCCCAGTATTTTCTCAATCTATCTGTAAGATAGCCTGAAAAAAAACGCAAAAAATATCCCAGAAACTCTCCCAATCCCGCTACAAATCCAACAAGGGTTGCACTTACCCCTAAGGTTGCAAGATAGGGCCCAATAATGGATCTTGCCCCTTCATAGGTAAAATCTGAAAAAAGACTTACAAGCCCAAGCAATATAATCAGGGTAAAAGGAGATTTTGAGGACATTTTTATCTATTTCCAGAAGGCAATAATCAGAATTCCTATAAACATTAGAATTGAGGCTCCCAAGCGAAGGCCAATGTGCCTCTCTTTAAAAAAAAGCCAGCCAAGCCCCACTGCAAAGAAAATGCTTGTTCTTTTCAAGGCAATCATATAGGCGGTTTCAATAAGACTTAAAGCAAGCATGTGGCAAAAACACATAAGAGCCTGCGTTCCTCCCACCAGAATTATACCTCTAAAATTTTTCTTTAAAAAAGAAAGGATTTCAATTTTATATATAAACTTTAAGATTAATGGTGTGGTAAAGGAAAGAAGGGAAAAATAAAAGGAGGCAAAAAAGAGGGGATCTGATAGAAGAAGGCCTCTTTTACCAAGAACACTTGTAATTCCATAGATAAAGGCTGTGACCAGAAGAAAAAGGCCTCCTCTTTCCTCCCAGATACCTTTTAAAGGTGCAAGGATTCCCTGATTAATTCTTGGAAGGTGAATGAGATAGGCTCCGGTAACAATTAAAAAAATTCCCAAAGCACCAGGCACACTTACCCTTTCTCCAAGAATGAAAAATCCAGTAAAAATGATAAAAATTGGGGTAAAGGATAAAAAGGGAAGGGAAGCTGAAAGAGGAGAGATCTCGATACCTTTCATGTAAAAAAGGGTAGCTATGATTTCAAGAAAAAGAAGAATTAGAGTATTAACTATAAAATCTGGGGTAAAATAAAGATAGGAAGTTTTCTCTAATAGAAAATAGAGAAACAAAGGAAATAAAAAGGGAAAGGCTCCAAGGGTTCTTGAAACAGTCATTTTTACAAAGCCTTCTTTGGATATATATTTTTTGTTTAAGGCATCACTTAGGGCTACAAAGAACCCTGCAAGAATGGAAAGGATTATCCAGACCATAAAGGAGGGTTACCTCAGCTCAGATAAAGGGCAAGGTTCACAGAGGGGCTCTTTCATCTTACAGAAAATTTTTCCACAGGCAACCAAAAGGGCGTGAAATTCCTTGTATAATTCTATATCCCTTTCAAGATTTTCATGAAAGATATTTTGTAGTTCTTCATAGGTGGTTTCTTCAGGACAGAGCCCGTGCCGAAAAAGGATTCTATAGGTATAGGCATCCACCACAAAAAAGGGCATATCTAAGGCATAAAGTAAAATGGAATCCACGGTCTCAAGGCCAAGGCCCTTTACCTCAAGAAGTTTTCTTCTTAAAATCTCAGGATTTTCCTCCCTCATTCTTTTAAGATCTCCCTGATAGTTTTCAAAGAGAAATTTTAAAAAATTTTTTAGTCTTTTGGCCTTAAGATTATAAAATCCAGAGGGTTTAATGAGCTCGGCAAGTTCTCTTTCTGAAAGCTGATATAAGGCTTCTGGGGTTAAAAGATTCTTTTTTTTTAAATTTTCTATGGCCTTTTCTACATTTTTCCAGTTTGCATTTTGAGTAAGGATAGCTCCCACGCAGACTTCAAAGGGACTCTCTGCAGGCCACCACCCCTGTGGACCAAAAAACCTATATAACTTTTCAAAAATTTCAAAAAAAATCTTATTCTTCATCAAGGAAATTTATAACCCTGGTGCCTGAGGGAGTATCATAAACTTTATAACCTCTATTAATAAGCTCCTCTCTTATAATATCTGCCTCCTCAAAGTTTCCCTCCCTTCGTGCCCTATCTCTTCTCTTTGCAAGCTCAAGTATTTCCCTGTCTTTTATTTCTTTTGGAAACTTAAGAAATTTAAAGATGGAGTTAAAACTCCTTAAAACCTCAAAAACTTTTTCTTTATAGCCTGCAGGAAAGCCCTTTTCTGCCTGACGATAAAGATCTTTAAGAAAGTCGGTTAATTCCGAAATAGCAAGAGGGGTGTTTAAATCTTCTTTTAAAGCGGATTTAAAGTTTTTTTCAAAGGTGGAGAGTTTTTCCCAGAGAGTTTCCCTTTCCCTATCTGGTAAAACCTTTTCTTTTGCAAAGGAAATATAGGCAAGATAGGTATCAATTTTTTCAAGGTATCTTTTTGCATCCTCAAGGGCTTTCCAGGAAAAATTAAGAGGACTACTGTAGTGACTCTGAAGCATATATAGTCTTAAAACCCGACCTTCAAAACCTTTTTCTTTGATATCTGGAAGGGTGATTCTATTATCTGAGGAGAGTTTTTTTCCTTCAAAATAGCTGAGTTCTGTGTGAATCCAGTAATTGGCAAGTTCCTTACCAGTTAAAGCCTTGGCAACGGCTCTTGTGTTTTCATGATGGGGAAAGATTAAATCCCTTCCACTGGTATAGATATCAAAATTGTCCCCAAGATATTTTAAAGCTATACAAGCGCAGTGGATATGCCAGGTAGGCCTCACTCTTCCAATGGGTGTTTCAAGAAAATAGCCTGCCTTCATCTCAAGAATATGAACCCTTTTCAAAAGGGCAAAATCATAGGGTTCTTCCTTTTCATATTCCTCTTGATCAACTGTCACACCTCCTTTGAGAGCCTTCAAATCAACTTTGGCAAGCCTTCCGTAATCAGGGAATCTTGACACATCAAAATAAAGGGCAGAAAACTTCTCATAGGCCTTGTGCTGGTCATAAAGTTTAAAGGCAAGCTCCTTCATCTCCTCAAGATTTTCACTCACCCTGGGATAAGCATTAGCCCTTTCAATTCTTAAAAATTCAAGATCTTCATAAAAGGCTCTTTCTATTTCTTCAGTTAATTCCTTTAAGGGTCTTTCTTTTTCAAGGGCAGTCTGGATGGTTTTATCATCAAAATCAGTAAGGTTTACCACATGAAAAGGAGTATATCCGAAAAGTTTGAGATACCCCTTTAAAATATCTGCAGTAAGAAGCCTGCGATAGAGCCCGATGTGAGGCCTGATGTTAAGAGTTGGGCCACAGGTGTAAATCTTAACTACAGGGGGGTCCTTAGGAACAAAGGCCTCCTTTTTCTGAGTAAGGGTATTATAAAGATAAAGGTCCCTTTCCACCTCTTTTGTTTCAAAGGCCCAGAGGGGAGTTGAGAGATATCTTTCTCCATGATCAGGGAAGATTACTACAATCATTCCTTCAGCAATTTCTTCAGCAAGTTTCAAAGCTCCAGCAAGAGCTGCCCCTGAGCTCATTCCTACAAATATACCCTCATTCCTTGCAAGCCATCTTGCCATCTCATAGGCCTCTTCATCGCAAACATTAATCACCTTATAAAGAAGTTTTCTATCAAAAATTCCTGGGGGAAAGGATTCCTTCATATTTTTAAGTCCCTGAATTTTATGCCCGGGATAGGGTTCAACCCCAACCACCTTAAAGGGAAGATGGTTATCAAGGGCATATCTTGCAATTCCCATGGCTGTTCCAGTGGTTCCAAGGGCACTTACCACAAAGGTAACTTTCCCCTCGGTTTGAGCCCAGATTTCAGGCCCAGTTGTTCGGTAATGCATTTGCCAGTTGGCAGGATTGTTAAACTGGTCAGGGCAAAAATATTTTTCAGACTCAGCCCTCACAAGATCATAAACAAACTCAATGGCTCCATCTGTGCCTTTGCCTGCAGGAGTTAAAACAATTTCAGCTCCAAAAGCCTGCATAACCTTTCTTCTCTCAAGGGATGCAGACTCTGGCATAGCAATAACGCAACGATACCCTTTGGCTGCACAAACCATGGCAAGCCCAATTCCTGTATTCCCACTTGAAGCCTCAATAACAATCTTTTCAGGAGTAAGAAGACCTCTTTTTTCTGCATCCTCTATCATCGCAAGGGCAATACGATCTTTCACAGATCCACCTGGATTTTGACTTTCAAGCTTCCCCCAAATTTCTACAGCCCCCTTGACTTTTAACTTGTTTAGTTTAACAATAGGAGTATTTCCAACCTTTTGAAGGATATTATGAAAGCGCATGGATTTACCTCCTTGACCGGGATTTTTTTATTCTATATCATTTTACTTTACTCTCAAGGGCTTGCCTTTACTTCTTTGCAAAACAATAAATTTATTTATTTTGAAGACAAAGAATATATCCTAAAAAAGGGGGATACTCTGGTTGATCTTGCAGTAAAGTTCAAATTAGGCTATCAGGCACTACTTCTTGCCAATCCAGGGGTTGATCCATGGGTTCCTCCTCCTGGTTCAAAAATTCTTTTACCCTATAAACTTATTGTTCCAGAAGAATTTATCCTTAAAAAGGAAAACTATATACTTATAAATCTTCCAGAAATGCGACTTTACTATTTTCGGAAGGGGACCTTTTTAACCTTTCCCATTGGGATTGGAGATGAGGGCAAGCTTCCCCCCACAGGAAATTACAAGATTGTGCGCAAAAAAGAAAAGCCATACTGGTATCCAACGGAATCAATACGCAGGGAAGAACCTGAGCTTCCAGAGGTCGTCCCTCCTGGGCCTGAAAATCCTATGGGAGATTATGCCTTGTATTTAGATAAAGGCCTCTTTGCTATTCATGGCACTAACAAGGCATACAGCATTGGAAGAAGAACTACCCATGGATGTTTCAGGCTCTATCCTGAAGATATTGAAAGACTCTTTAAAATGGTTCCCTTAAAAACAGATGTTTTTGTAACCTATTTGCCTTACAAACTGGCTATTGAGGACAATTCAATCTATCTCCAAGCCTTTCCAGATATAGATAAACGCTTTCCTGATCCGGTTCAATATATTATAAAAAGGCTTGAAGAACTTACCTCATCCAAAGGCCTAACCTATAGAATTAATCTTCTAACTCTGGAAGAAGTTTTAAGTAAACCTGATGGCCTGATTTACAAAATTGGAAAAATTAGAAAGACCTCCTCTTCTTTTTAGGAATCCATAAAAAAGTAAGGGCCCGTGTAGAAACCTCCTCCAGAAGCCCAGCCTGGGAAAGGGCTTTTAAAGCCTCGATATGAAGTTTATGCCCTGTAAGTTCTGCTGAAACCTCAGCTAAAAGGGGATGCCCCAAGGTAAAGAGATCTCCCACTATGTCAAGAACCTTGTGCCTGACAAATTCATCCTGGGCCCTCAATCCCTCAGCATTAAGGACCTTCTCTTTATCTATCACTATGGCATTGGATAAACTTCCTCCCTTGAGAAGGCCTTTCTTTTTTCTTTCCTCAAGAAGATCTTTAAAACCAAAAGTCCGGGCAAAGGAGACTTCTCTTATAAAATCCTGTGGGGTAAGAGTAAACTTAAAGGTCTGTTCCCCTATGGAAGGATGTTCAAAATAAATCCTGGCATTGATACTTAATTTATGGGAAGGTTTGAAGGATATCTTTCCCACTCCATTAACAAGCTGAAAGGGCCTTTTGAGAACAAACTTCTTTCTCGGTGCGGGCAATAATAAATACCCTACCTCCTGCAAGGCTCTAACTATAGGAAAAGCAGACCCATCAAGAAGAGGAATCTCTTCCCCAAAGACCTTTACTAAAGCATTATCAATACCAAGGCCATGAAAAGCAGAAAGTAGATGCTCCACTAAGGAGATTGATTCTTTACCATTTGTGAGAAGAACTGCCCCCTCAAGGCCAACTATATTTTCAATAACAAGAGGAATGCGGGGTTTATCCGACAGATCAGCCCTTTCAAAGACAATGCCTTCATTTTCTCTTAAGGGATGAATCTCTACCCTGATCTTTTTACCTGAAAAAACTCCTTCCCCTTCAAAAATTACCACATCTGCAACAGTTCTTTGATATTCCATAGTCAAATCCTTTTAAAATTTTTCATATTTTTTCAATCAAAATTTATGCCCAACTCTATACTAAGGAAATTAAAGGATTTTATGGGGACCAAACTATTCCCGAGTGTGACTTTTTTTCTACAAATGTATTAAAAAAACCACACCTTTGTTTTTAGTCGTAATGCCTAATTTAATTTTCTAAAGGAATTTATTTTAACTCCCCCTCCTTTTTATTGTCAATTTTTTCCTCGAAAATAATCCCCTTTTTTCTTTAAATATGCTCTCTCAAGCATTTTCTGATATTGCCTTATCTTTCTGTAAAGCTCCTTACCCACTCTTTCCTTTGAAATAAGCTTTGCCAAGAGACTTAAGGTCAACCTTTCATGAATTTAAGAAGAGCAAAATAGATAGTTTTTCCGTAAAGTTTTAAGAAATGTGCTGAATTTAAATTGAAAAATTTTTTATAGAGGCAATTCGTAGTGTAGGGGCAGGCCTGTCTGCATAAGGCAGACCTATGTGTCTGCCCTATATATCGTTTTTTGTAAAATTATCATTTTGACTTTTCCTTTTAAGGTTTTTCCAAGAAGGGGCGTATTTTTGCTCTTTGATTGAATAATCTCTTCTGTTACCTTCCATTCTTCTTCTGGATCAAAGACAATCACTTCTGCCAGAGCTCCCTCTTTAAAACTGGGAGGCGTTACCCGTAAAATTTTAGAGGGATTAGTAATCATATATTCAAGTAATTTGAGCTCGGATAAAACTCCTTCTCTTACAAGATTAAAACTTAAAGGTAAGAGAAACTGGAGCCCGAGCATCCCAAAACTTGCAAGCTCAAATTCAACCTCCTTTTCAAGGGGACTATGAGGGGCATGATCACTTGCAATAACCTCAATATAGCCCTCTTTTAAAGCGTTCTTTATGGCATAAATATCCTCTTCTGTTCTTAAAGGAGGGTTTACCTTAGCTAAGGTATTATAGCCCTCAACCTCCTTTTCAGTTAAAGTAAAATAATGAGGGCAGGTCTCAGCTGTAAAGGGAATCCCCTCCTCTTTAGCCCATTTTAAGAAAGGTATATTTTCCTTTACAGAGAGATGAGCAAGATGCACAGAAGTTTCCGTTTCTTTGGCAAGGAGAAGATCTCTTATAACTGCAATGGTTTCAGCAGATGAGGGAATGCCTTTAAGTCCAAGCTTGGCAGAGATTTTTCCCTCATTTATCTGCCCTTTGAAACTTAAAAAAGGGTCTTCACAATGGGAGATCACAGGAAGATCAAAATTCTTGGCATAAAGCAGAGCCCTTTTCATGAGAGCAGAGTTAGCTACCCATTTTCCATCATCAGAAACCGCTATAGCTCCAGCTTTTTTAAGCCTTCCAAATTCGGAAAGTTCTTTTCCTTCCTGGCCTTTGGTGATAGCTGAAATGGGATAAACAGTGACCCAGGCCTTTTCCTTAGCCCTCTTCAAAATATATGAAGTCACTTCAGGAGAATCGTTAACAGGCTTAGTGTTTGGCATACAGGCAACTCTAAGAACACCACCATAAAGGGCTGCCCTTGTGCCACTCTCAATGTCCTCCTTCCACTCTTCTCCAGGCTCCCTTAAGTGCACATGCATATCAACAAGGCCTGGAAAAATAAGTTTTCCTTGACAATCAAGCATAGTAATATTCTTTTCCGAAAGCTCTATGTCCCTTTCAACACCTCGTATATTTCCATCTTCTATTAAAAGATCACCCACAAAATCCAATCCTGAAGAGGGATCAAGGATACGCCCCTTTTTGAGAAGTATCTTCATTTTTTAATCCCCTGAAAGAAATCTTAAAAGAACCGCCATCCTTACCGCCACTCCATTTTCCACCTGATCAAGAATAACTTGAAAGGGATATTTTTCCATTTCATAGGAAAGTTCAACCCCCCAATTAATAGGTCCTGGATGCATAAGAAGGGCCTTTTCTTTAATCAACTCAAGGTATTTTGGTGTAAGCCCAAAGATCTCAGCATATTCCTTAAGAGCAGGAATAAAGGGCTCCCCATGTCTTTCTCGTTGAATCCTTAAGGCCATTACAACATCAGCATCCTTCAAGGCGTCCTCCATCTTGTAGCAGACCTTAAAGCCTCCGGATTTAACCTCAAAAAACTCCCTTTCTTTCGGTTCTGGCAGGAGATGAGCAGGCCCTGTGACATAAACCGATGAACCCATTTTTTGAAAGGCAAGAATATCTGAATGAGCAACTCTGCTATGTTTAATGTCTCCCACTATAGCAACCTTTAAACCTGAAAGAGTGCCCAGCTTTTCCTTTACAGTTAACAAATCTAATAGGGCCTGGGTAGGATGCTCATGAATACCATCTCCTGCATTGACCACAGGAATTTTTAGATGTTTGGCAAGAAAATGGGGAGTCCCTGAGAGATTGTGCCTTATAACAAGAAGATTAACTCCCAGGGCATAAAGATTTTTAACTGTATCCAGAATGGTCTCTCCTTTTTCGAGACTACTTCCCTTGGCAGAAAAGCTCATGGTATCAGCAGACAAAACCTTGCAGGCCCTTTCAAAGGAAAATTTGGTGCGTGTTGAAGGTTCATAAAACAAAAGTAAAACCAATTTACCTCTCAGAGTTGGCACCTTGGGAATGGGCCTGATCAGGATTTCTTTAAGATTTTCTGCAAGCCTCAGAATTTCTGAGATTTCCTCTTGAGAAAGGCTCTGTATATCCAGGAGATGTCGCATGGTGTCTAAATCCAGAGTTTTTCTTTTATATGATTTACCACTTCCTGAGGTTCATCAAGTATTCTAAAAAGTTCAACATCTGAGGGAGAAATTTTACCCGTAGCAATCAAGGTTTTACTAAGCCAGGCATACATAGGTTTCCAAAATTCTCTATCTACAAGTACAATAGGCACAGGCCTTATCTTTTTAGTCTGCACAAGGGTCAAAATCTCAAACATCTCATCCATAGTGCCGAACCCACCGGGAAAAAAGACAAAGGCAACGGAGTATTTAGCCAGCATAACTTTACGAATAAAGAAGTAGCGAAACTCAAGCCTCACATTGGCATAGGGATTGGGCTCCTGCTCCATAGGAAGTTTGATATTAAGCCCAACGGAATAACCTCCTGCCTCTTTAGCCCCTTTATTAGCCGCCTCCATTATCCCGGGGCCACCTCCTGTAATTACCGAAAAACCAGATTTTACAAGGAGCCTCCCCAGCTCAAAGGCCCTCTGATAATCAGCATCCTCCGGTTTTGTCCGGGCTGAACCAAAGACAGTAACTCCGGGATAAACTCTGGGTAAAACCTCAAAACCTTCTACAAATTCAGCTAAAATTCTAAAGAGCCTCCAGGATTCCTTGGCCTGAAGACCTTCAAGAACATATTGTTTTTCCTCTAAAAATCTATTTTTAATCGCCTCATCCATGGTTAACCCAATGCTCCTTTAAAAGTTTAAGGGATCTTGGCTCCCAATCAAAGTGATGTAGAAAAAATCTCTCAGAAAGCTCTAAAAGTTGCCCCCTCTCTTCCTCAAAAAGCCCTTCCCAAAGGATTTCCATCTCCTTAAGTGTTTTAATTCTACCAATCTTTCTTAAAAGGTCAATCTGAGAAGGGCTAAGAATAAAGACATTTTCATCTCGACAATTCAAGCATAAAACTCCTCCTTGAGAAATGGAAAAGTAAAACATTCTCTGGGGCCTCTTTCCACATCTCACACAATCATATATATAAGGAGAAAGTCCGCAAATCTCTAACCACTTCATTTCCCAAAAGAATTTATCCAGTTTTACCGCATCTCTTCTATCAATATCTTTTACATATTCCGTAATCCAGTAAAAACTCTCCTTTGAAAGAGAAGATGGAGAGGTAAAGTCTATTACCTCAGCAAGATAGGAAAAAAAATAAAATTTCAAGGGCTCCTTTCTTGGGCTTTCTGGAAGATATAAAAGATCTGCTCCTTCAAGAATAAAGATCTTTCCTCTCTGGGGTTTACGAAGATGCACCCTCAAATAGGTAAGATCCTCAAGAAGATTGAGAAATCTTTTTAAGGACTTTTGAGCACCTTTGGCAAGAACTCGTGTTTTTCCTCGTGGTGTAAAAAGGGTAACTAAGTAATCTATCTCTTCAATCTTGTCTTTATCAAGAACAAGGGCGGGAAGTGTAAACAGCACCCTTTTATAAATAAACCTTCACAAACTTGGTCTCTTTGAGCTCTTTAATCCACTTCTCGAGATACTCCTGGGCCTTTTTTTGAAAAAGCTCTTCGTAAAGCTCTTTTTTGACCTCTTCATAAGCAGGAGGTTGCCCCTCCTCTTTTTTGATTAAACGGATAATCTGAAAGGCCTCTCCTCTTTTTAAAGGTTCTGTAACCTCTCCAGGTTTAAGCTTTTTTAGCTCCTGTAAAATGTTCTTGTCAATCTCTTCTTCTTTAAAAATCTCCCTGAAATAAAGAGTCTGTTCCCTATTAGCTTGATAGATTTCTTGAAAACTCTTTCCTTTTAAAATCTGCTCGTAAAGATCCTTGACCAAAAGGTCCTCCTTAATCAACAGGATCTCAAGCTGATACTTGGGGGTTGGATCAAAATTTTTAATCTTAATTTCATAAGCCTTTTTTAATTCTTCCTCAGGAATAGCAATTTTTTCTCTAACTGTCAGATGAATAAATTTTATTTTCATCAGACGATCTTTGAGTTTTTCCTTTACCTCTGCAAGGTTTAAGCCCTGGGCTTCTGCTTGTTTAAGTTCTTCTTTCAAATACTCATTAAGCTCCGCATCTGTAACCTTTATACCGTATTTTTTGGCCTCAAGGCCAATGACTGTATCCTCAATCCATTGATCCAGAAGATCTCGACGGATCTTATTTTTGATTGCCTCGGCCTCTTCAGGAGATGTTTCAGGTTTTATAAATTTTTGATAATAAGGCTCCCCCATCTGATCAAGTTCATAAAGAGTAAGAATCTCATCCCCTACTATAGCAACAATTTTATTTATAGCCTGAGCAGAAAATCCCTTTGATGCAAAAAATAATAACAAACTCAGAAAGATTATACTCAATAAGTGCATACTTACTCTAAGCTTAAAGTTACAAAAAACTTACCTCGTGCAGTACGGACTCCGAGCAGAAGTCTTTTTTTCTGAGCAGATTCCTTTAAAGCCTCATACAAATCAAGGGTATTTGAGACCCTTTTTTTATTAGCCTCTTCAATAACCATACCAGAAGCAAGACCGGCAAAGTCTGCGGGAGTATCGGGAAGAACCTCTACAACCACCACTCCTTTAATTTTAGATGGAATTCCAAAGCGTCTGGCTATATCTGGAGTTAAATCGGAGACCACAAGGCCAAACTCCTCCAGAAGCTCTTGTAATTTATCTCTTTCTGCCTTGGAGGTCAAAGCTGATTTCTTTGGGGCCTCAATAACTACTTTGAGTGTTTTCCTTTCAGAGCCTCTTATGATTTCAAGATCAACTGTGGTTCCTGGTTTAATAAGAAGGATGGTGCTTCTTAATTCCGCAGAATTTTTAATCTCCTTTCCATTTATTCTTAAAATTACATCCTTTTCCTTTAACCCTGCTTTAGCTGCTGGTGAATCAGGAACCACTTCAACTACCAAAACACCTTCTTTTGCCTTTATCCCCAGTTCTTCTGCCAGACTTGGGGTAAGATCCTGAATAACCACTCCCAGCCAGCCTCTTTCCACTTTACCCTTAGATTTGATCTGCTCTGCAACAGATTTCACAATATTTATAGGAATTGCAAACCCAATTCCCATGTAGCCACCTGAGCGAGAGAAAATAGCAGTATTCATACCTATAACTTCACCTTTAAGATTAAGTAATGGCCCACCTGAGTTGCCTGGATTAATGGCAGCATCCGTCTGAATAAAGTCCTCAATATCCGTAATGCCAATACCACTTCTTCCCTTGGCACTAATTACCCCTACAGTAACTGTATGAGTTAAACCAAAGGGATTCCCGATAGCAATCACCCATTCACCAACCCTTATCAAATCCGAATTTCCAAGAGGAAGGGTAGGCAAATGATCAGCTGAAACCTTTACTAAAGCAACATCTGAAAAGGGATCTGCTCCAACTACCTTACCCTTAAAGACTCTCCCATCAAGCATCTTAACTGTAATCTTTTGAGCTCCCTCTATAACATGATTATTGGTCACAATATAACCATCACTTGAAAGAATAAAGCCAGAGCCTGCCCCTCTCTCTCTAAAACGGGGGGGTGAAAAAAAGCGTTTCATAAATTCTTCTCCAAAAAAATCAAAGGGGAAAGTGGGTTGAGGATGAGAGACAACCCTTTCTGTCTCAATGTAAACTACAGCTTTAGCTGATTTTTCTGCAACCAATGAAAAGGCCTGAGAAAACTTTTGAGCAAGCTGAATGTTTTCATCCTGGAGAAGTTTTCCATCTTCAGCTATCACTCCCTGAGCCTTGAAAAAATTAAGGTGACGCAGGGTCTCCCGAGCAAAGACCCCCAAAGCAAATATTAAAAGCATAACCAATATGGTCTTATAAGTGGGCCATCTTTTCATCTTCTCTACCCCCTTTCTTCAAAGAAAAATTTTCGAATCACATGTTCAAGAATAATCTTTAAATTTACCACATCCTCTCTATTGTAAAGGATTAGTTTTCGTAAAGCGCTTTTATCTCTATCTTCAACCCATTTCTTCCAAAGCTTGACGGCATCATATCCATTCATTCCATCGGTTTGTCTCTCAAGGCCTAAGGCCTTTTCAATCTTTTTGAGACCACCTTTAAGCCCGATAGCCCCGGTCAGGTGATAGAGATCCAGATGAATCTCGGGATAGCTTAGTCCCTGAAAGGTCTTCTTTAAAAAGGGGATATCAAAGTTTTCACCTCCAAAGGTTATCCAGAGAGGGGTTGTAGCTAAAAACCTCAGAGCCTTTTCTAAGTTGATACCCTTGACAAAGGCAAAATATCTATCTTTTTTGTATATACCAATAAGAGTAATGTCATTTCTTTCCTTGGAGAGGCCCTCTGTTTCTATATCAACAAAAAGGGCCTCCTCCGGTCTAAGAAGATATCGTTTAAGGTGTTTTTTACTATTTTGAAGCACCTCTATTTTCCTTTTCTAAATATACCTTGGGCCCATATTTTTTAACTAATTCCTGTAAAAGTTTCTGAAAAGCTTCTCTTTCCTTCTCTTTCATTAAGTCTTCTCTAACCCTATCTTTAACTTTTTCAAGGGGTAGTTCCTGAGAGGGGATCTTCTTTTCAACCTTAACAATGTGATACCCATAAGGGGAGTGGATGGGTTCACTGATTTCACCTGGCTTCAACTTAAAAACACTTTTTTCAAACTCTGGAATGGTCTCTCCTTCTCTGAGGATCCCGAGGTCTCCTCCTTTGTCACGGGATGCTGTATCATCAGAGTGAATCTTAGCGAGCTCCTCAAATTTAGCTCCCTTAAGAAGCTGAGCTCTGATCTGTTTGGCTCTATTTAAAGCCTTTTCTTCTGTTTTTTTGTCGGCATTTTTGGGAACATAGATCAAGATGTGTCTTAACTTAACTCCTTCAGGCTCTTTGTATTGGGCCTTATTTTTTTCATAATAGTCTTTTATCTCTTCCTCTGAAATATTTATCTTTGAGATGTTTTTCTGGAGATACTCCTCTGCAAGGATCATCTTCTCAGATTCCATTAATTTTTTCTTAACCTCGGGATCATCGGTGAGCTTAGCCTCCTTACCGGCTAAAGCAAAAAGAGATATATTCATCCATCTCTCAATCAAACTTTGTAAAACCTGGGTTTTTAATTCTGGTTTGGCCTGAAGAATCTGCTTTATCTGGGGATCATCTTCCATAATTTTTTGAAGCTCTGTATCAAAAAGCTTATAAGGGCCAACTTCAGCTATTAATTTTTCCGCCAAGGCCTGAGTGCTAAAAAAGAAACAAATAGCAATAACACTCAAAAGGATCCTTTTCATATCTAATACTCCTCCCTTAAGATTTTATTTTGCTTCCCGGTGGAAAAAAGCCAGACCCAGCGGTCATCCCTGGATACACTACAGTGCCCTTTCCAAGGAGGGTGCCTGGCTGAAGCACCACATTACATCCAGTCTGAACTCTATCCCCCAGGATGGCACCCATTTTTCTTAGACCTGTCTTAAATTTTACCTCATTAATTTCAAAGGTAATTTCCCTTTTTAAAAATTTCAAGTTTGCAAGTTTTGTACCTGCACCAAGATTTACCTCTGCCCCAAGGATACTATCTCCTACATAGGCAAAGTGAGCTGCCTTTGCTTCTTTTAAAAAGATAGAATTTTTTACTTCAGTTGTGTGCCCGATAACAGCCCCTTTCCCTGTATAGACACTTCCTCTCACATAGGAGGCATGACGAATCTGAGTGCCCTCTGAAAAATAGGCAGGTTCCTCAATATAACTAAAGGGCTCAACAATAACACCTTCCCCAAAGTAAAAGCGTGTTCCCTTTATATAAGTTCCAGCCATTAAGATAGCTCCCTTAATTTTCGCCCCCCGAAAAAAATAATTATCTTCTTCTTTTGTAATTTGATTCAGAGGAATAAGGTCTCCCTCAGTTGAGAGAAAATAATCCTCTAAAAGGGGCTGTTTTTGTGATAAAATTCTGGGTATCTCAGGTAAAGAATCATGTAAGAAGGATTTTAATTCTTTCAAGACCTCCCAGGGTGGTTGCTTTAAGAGACGCTCCCCTATCCACTCGGCCTTTAAGTCTTCAAAAAAGAGATTTCTGAGGTCTTCCCAGTTCATTGAGTAAGATTATACACCTTTCAGGAGGTCTTGTCAAAAATTATTTTTGGATTAAATTTTAGAGAGCTTGCCCCTGTAGCTCAACAGGATAGAGCAGCGGACTTCTAATCCGCAGGTTGGGGGTTCGAGTCCCTCCGGGGGCGCATGTGTCTTCTTGAATCTTAATTAACTTCTTGCATAAATTTATACTGCTTCCTCTTACTTCATAAAGGCCCTTTTTATATTAAAGTTCCACATATTGATATTGAAATTCAGATAAAAAGGCCTTAAAATAAAGCTATGGGGAAAAACCTACCCATCGGGATTTCAAGCTTTGTTGAGATTCGCTCAGAACCCTATTATTATGTGGATAAAACTCATTTTGTTGAAAAACTTGCCTCCGGGGGGAAATACTATTTTCTCTCTCGCCCGAGGAGATTTGGAAAATCCCTTTTTGTGGATACCCTGAAGCAGGCCTTCCTCGGAAGAAAAGAGCTTTTCCAGGGGCTCTATCTTGAAAAGAACTGGGACTGGAGTATCAGGTATCCCGTTATTCATATTGATTTTGGGGGAGGAGAGGTCAAAAGTGCAGAAGCCCTTGAGAAATGGATACTTCAGCAACTTGAGGAACATCAAAATCTCTATGATATTACCTGCAAATGGAAAGATGATTATCATGCCTGTTTCAGGGAACTAATCTTAAAACTTTCTCAGAAGTATGCATCTAAAGTAGTAGTTCTTGTTGATGAGTATGATAAACCCATTCTTGATTGCATTGAGGATAGAGAAACTGCAAAGGCAGTAAGAGATGTCCTCAAAAACTTTTATAGTGTTCTTAAGCCCCTTGATGCCCAGCTCAAATTTGTTTTCCTAACGGGAGTTTCTAAATTCTCAAAGGTTTCCCTTTTTTCAGGGCTAAATCAGTTAAGAGATATTACTTTAAGCAAAGAGTATTCAACTATCTGTGGATACACTCAAAAAGAGCTTGAAAAGGTCTTTGGGGAAGAATTGCAAGATAAGGATTTAGAGCTTATTAAATGCTGGTATAATGGTTATTCCTGGCTTGGGGAACCCGTTTACAATCCCTTTGATGTGCTTCTTTACCTAAAAGAAAGACAATTTCACCCTTACTGGTTTGAGACAGGGACTCCCAGTTTTCTTATTAAACTCCTGGTGGAAAAGAAATTTTATATCCCCCAGCTCTCAGAACTTATGGCTTCAGAGCGCCTCCTTGGAAGCTTTGATGTGGACTTTATTGAACCAGAAAACCTTCTCTTTCAAACAGGCTATCTCACCATAAAAGGAGTTGAAGAAATCCCAACGGGATACCTCTATTATCTGAGTTATCCCAATAAAGAGGTTAGAGTTTCCCTGAATAATTACATAGTGGATTATTTGACAAGGAAGGGGCCTGAGAGTGCAAGGCTTACCCTTAAGTTAACCAGGGCTTTGAGGGAGGGAAGGGTTTCCGCCTTTGGAGAGGTTTTAAAGGCCCTTTTTTCAGGGATTCCCTATGAGTGGTATAGAAGTAATGAGATAGCAGGATATGAAGGGTATTATGCCAGTGTGGTTTATAGTTTTCTTGAGGGGGCAGGCTTTGAAGTAATCCCTGAGGATTATACAAGCCTTGGAAGAATTGATTTAACTATAATTTTTGAGGAGAGATGTTTTATAGTTGAGTTTAAGGTGGTTGAGATGGAAGGAGAAAGCCCTAAGGCAATAGAACAGCTTAAAGAAAAGGGGTATCACGAAAAATATAGAGGGAAGTTCAAAGAGCTCTATCTCCTTGGCTTTGATTTTAGTAAAGATACTAAAAACATTGTTTCCTTTCACTGGGAAAAAGTTACATAAATTCTGGAAGAAAGGGCCTTACTTTTAAAGGAACTCTTTTTTGCTGACGCTTTAAATCAACCCTTTCTGGAACTGCAATTTCCCTAAAATAAGTCTTCCAAATTTCAAAAAAGGGATCTTTAAGTTTTTTTAAATCCACATCCCATTCTTCAAGAAACAGGAGCTTGCTTCTTCTTCCTTGTCCAAGAAAAAGGAGCCCCCTTAAGGTATCCACAATAAAAAGCTTTTCCTGAGGGAACCTTTTAACAAAATGTCCACCAAGGAGAGGTAATACATTATACTGGGGCTCAAAGCTTGCAAAGAGCACTCCTTCTTCTGGCGAGTAAAACCGCAAAAAACCAAGCCACCTGTGTCTCTCCCTAAGTAGGGATTTCTTTGCCTTTTGCAATTTTACAGCCTCAATAATCTGTGGTCTCAAAAATATTTCAGGATCTTTTTCAGCCTTTTTTAAACACATAGCAAGAGGTATTTCAATATTGGCCCTATCACATAGATACCAGTGATAAACCTCTCTGAGCAACTGGTCTCCTCCAATTTCATGAATAAATTTTTTAATCTTTTCAATCCAAACCTCGGATACCTCAATTTTTTCTCCAAGGAAAGGAACCCCCTTTCTGCAAAGTAAGCGTAAATTATAAACTCGTAGTTCATTAAGATTATTAGACTTTTCAAATACCAATTGAGAAAGAAGAGTTAAAAAGGCTTCCCATGTGCCATCATATAGGTAAATAGGCATAGCTTTTTGGCCATTCTGTATCTGAAAATTCTTTAAAAAGAGAGGGGTGCTTATTTTCTAATATTTTCATTTTTCTATTTCTAACTAAACATTTGCCTTTAATAGTAATAAAATAACGAGCCCTTTTAAGAGGAACGCCAAGATTTTTTAGAATCTCATCCGAAAGGGGACCATATTTTCTTGCCTGAATGATCTTTTTGGCTGAGGTTGGCCCAATTCCCGGAACCCTTATTAATTCCCAATAATCTGCTTTTGTAATTTCTACAGGAAAAAAAATAAGATTTCTTAAAGCCCAAGCAAGTTTTGGATCAAGATTAAGCTCCAAATTTTCTGAGTTTTCAAAAAGTTCATCTATATTAAAGCCATAAAAACGCAACAACCAATCGGCTTGATAAAGACGGTGTTCCCGAAGGAAAGGAGGAGATGAGAGAACAGGAAGAGCTGGATCCATATTTAGAGGAATATAGGCAGAATAATAAACCCGTCTTACCATCTTTTTTATATATAATCTTTGTGCCAAATTTAAAATAGTTTTATCTGTATCTGGACTGGCACCAATTATAACTTGGGTAGATGCTGGAGCCTTTATCTCTTTATTTTCATATTGTTCTCTTACTATCTTTAAGGGAGCAAAAAGAAGGGCAAAGTTCTTTTCAGAAGCTAAGGCTCGGAGTGAGGTCTCTGTAGCTAATTCAAGATTGGAGCTAACTCTGTCTGCAAGTTTTAAAGCCTCTGAAATTAACACATCACTTGCTCCTGGGATAAGTTTTAAATGTATGTATCCTCCAAAGTGGTATTTCTCTCTTAAAATCTTTATAGCTCTTAACATAAGCTCCATAGTATCATCTGGGGAGCGATAAATCCCAGAGCTCAAAAAGAGCCCCTCAATGTAGTTTCTTCTGTAGAATTCAATAGTTAGACTGGCAATCTCCTCAGGAGTAAAAATGGCCCTGGGAACATCATTTTGCCTTCTGTTAATACAATACTTGCAATCATTTTTACAGAAATTGGTCATTAAAATTTTTAAAAGAGAAACACATCTTCCATCAGCACTCCAGGTATGGCAAATCCCAGAGATATACCCATTCCCTATACCCTGGGCAGGTGTTTCTCTTCTACTTCCAGAACTACTACAGGAATTATCATATCTTGCAGACATAGCAAGAATATTAAGTTTTTTCAATAAACTTCTATCAGGACTAAGAATCTGCAAATTCATAGACCCAGTTAACTTTTTATTTCTACTCTTTTAAATTAAAACCTTATTTAAAAATCTCAACTTCTCAGGTCCCCCCTTTAAACCTTTATAAGACCCTTACCAACCTTACAACTTGAAAACCCTCTAAATTCTGGCAAAATACCTTTATGTCAAGGAAGAAACATCCCATTCCCTATGACCTTTTTGCCAAGGCCTTCCTCAAAGACCCTGAAAACTTAAAAGCCTTCCTCTCAACCTTCCTCCCTGATCACATTAAAAGGCATCTTGACTTTGACTCCCTTAAAATTATCCCGGAAGAGCAAGTTTCTCTCTCAAGAAAAAAGCGAGAAATCCCAGATATTGTTGCTGAGGTTAATCTTCTTAGTGAAGGTAAACCTTCAACCAAAGCCCATCTCTATATCCTTATTTAGCACAAAAGTGCACCTGATAAAAGAATTTACCTTCAGATCTTAAATTACATAACCGCTTTAAATGAAAAGTCTCTCAAGGAGGGAAGGGGATATGTGCCTGTTTTACCTCTTGTATTCTATGAAGGGGATAAGCCCTGGGGGTATCCTGAAAGGATAGAGAAGATATTTTCAGTGCCAGAGGGGTTAAAGGGGGAACTTTTTAGGCTTCATGTGGTAGATTTAAAGAGGAGTGAGGAAGAGAAGTTTTATCAGCAGGGGATTGAGCAAGGGATTCAACAAGGGGATATATCATGGGGTTAATATAGTAAGCAAGGGAGCTTGTGCTTGAGGCTATAGAGGTGAAGCTCGGGTATGTGCCGGAGGAAGTGAGGTAGAGGGTTGCAAGGGAGGAGGATAGAAAAGTTCTTAAGGAGTGGCATAGAGAAATAATTCTTGCGAAGAGCTCTGAAGATATCTTTAAACTCTTTGAAAATTGATAAATTCATATTTTTTACCTATCTATATTAACTCAGAAACAACAAGAGGATATTTTGTATAAATAAAAATACTACCTCAAAAATTATAGAAGGACTGTATTGGAAGAATTCAACGAGTAATCATCAAAAGGATTTTTTCTCTTTAGGATTCAAAAGATGGGGACGCATACAACAACTTGAATTTTTGGATTTTAGGGTTATTTTAAAGAAAAATTTTTAAAAGGAGAGGTTTGGCTATGAAAAAAGATATTCATCCCCCTTATTATGAAGATGCAGTGATTAGGTGTGCCTGTGGAAATGAGATAAAAGTTGGCTCAACGCGCAAAGAGATTAGGGTTGAGGTCTGTTCTAATTGTCATCCCTTTTTTACTGGAGAAACCCGCTTTGTTGATACAGAAGGAAAAATTGAGAAATTCATGAAAAAATACTCTAAATTCTATCAAAAAGAAGAGTCCTAAAAATTTTTATTATATATGAGTCTTGCTAAGTTTTACTTAGATAAACTTCAGGCACTGGAAACTCGGTATGAGGAACTCTCATCATGGCTTTCTGACCCTCAGGTTATGTCTGATCCCGAAAGATATGCCAAGCTTGCTAAGGAGCTTTCTTCCTTAGAGGATGTAGTCAAGACTTTTCAGGATTATAAACGAGCCCTAAAAGAGCTTGAAGAAAATAAGCTTCTCCTTGAAGAAGAAAAGGATGAAGAGCTCAGGGCCCTTGTTCGAGAGGAAATTAAACTTCTTGAAGAAAAAATAGAATCTTTGGAGAGAGAACTTCCCCTTATACTTCTTCCCAAAGATCCAAATGATGAGAAGAGCGTTATCCTTGAAATCAGGGCTGGAGCAGGAGGAGAGGAGGCTGCTCTCTTTGCTGGAGAACTTTTGAGAATGTATCAAAGATATGCAGAACGCAAGGGCTGGAAGTTTGAGATTCTGGATGTCAATGAAACTGGTCTTGGTGGATTTAAAGAGGTTATTGCAAGAATTGATGGTAAGGGAGCTTATAGTAGATTAAAATTTGAAAGTGGTGTTCACAGGGTTCAAAGGGTGCCGGTCACAGAGTCTTCTGGAAGGATTCATACTTCTACCTGCACAGTTGCCGTGCTTCCCGAGGTAGATGAAGTAGATGTTGAGATACGCCCTGAGGAACTAAAGATTGAGACCATGCGTGCAGGAGGGCACGGTGGTCAACATGTGAATAAAACAGAATCTGCAGTAAGGATCACTCATATTCCTACAGGTATTGTAGTTTCCTGCCAAAACGAACGAAGCCAGCATCAAAATAAAGCAACTGCCCTCAAAATCCTTAGGGCAAAACTTTTTGAGCTTGCTCAAAAAGAGCAGATGGAAAAGGTCCAGCAGGAAAGAAGATCCCAGGTTGGAACAGGTGAAAGAAGTGAAAAAATTCGCACCTATAATTTTCCTCAAAATAGAGTGACTGATCACCGGGTTGGAATTACAAATTACAATCTTCCAGAAGTCTTAGATGGAGGATTGGATGAATTTATTGATGCCCTAATAACCCACTTTCGTATGGAATCCCTAAAAAGAGAAGAAGAGTCCTTACGCTTGGCTGCCTAAACCCTATGATATCGCACTATAGTTTTGGCTCTCTTACCTATCAGGATAAAACTTTCACCAAAGATTTAATCATTCTCAAAAGCTCTTCCCAAGAAAAAATCCTTTCCCACTGGTGGAGAAAGGAAGGACACTACCTTCAGGTTGAAGATCTGGAGGAGGTCTTTTCCTTTAAACCTCAATATCTTATTGTTGGAACAGGAGCAAGCGGCGTTATGAGAATTGATCCCAAAGTAGTTGAAAGAGCTAAGGCTTTGGGAATTGTTTTTGAGGCCTATCCCACAGAAAAGGCTGTAAAACGCTTTAACGAGCTTCTCAAAGAAAAAGTCTCTTTAGCAGGAGCCTTTCATCTCACCTGTTAATTTTTTCCAATTCTAAGGCTTTTTTTCCAGAAACTTATTCTAAGAATTTTAGCCTTGTTTTTCTTAACTTTTTAACCCTGATCCTTTTCTAAATTAAGATGTAAAATTGGGGCTTTCTTACCAGTAAATAAATTTTTACAAGTTATTCCCAGCGCCAGGGATTGCTGGATGGTCCTGAAGGTGGGGATACGGTTTGAGGGGGAGTTGAAGGAATAGGAGGTGCCTGTGGTGTAAGGGCTTGTGGCGGTGAAGGAGGAGAAGCTCTCTGAGGTTGAGGAGAGGATATGGATGGTTGAGGAGTGATAGAAGGTTGAGAGGGCACTGGCTGTTGCGTAGAAGTTACCCCTTGCGGAGTTATAGGAACAGGTTGGGGATAAAGGGGTTGAGGATAAACTAAGCGAGTATTATCCTCTCCAAAGGGCCAAAGCCATCTCTTCATCTTGGAAAGAAGCCCTTCCTCCTGAGGCTGCCTCTGATAATAGTAATAAGGGGGAGGTGAATAATTATAATAAGGTTGAGGAGGATAGTAATAGAGATAGGGAGGTGGAGCCTGGGTTTGATTTCCCTTGGCCCTTTCCTCTTCAGATTTAGCAAAACCAACTCTTGGCTTATTTCCTGAAAGTTCAATAACCAGATTTCCTAAAAGTCCTCCTTCATAAGCAGGATCCCCTATACCACCAAAGCGTGGTTTGGCCTTCTCAACAGGGGGCTCTTCAGGAATTGGTCTTACTGGATAGGGTGCATATCCAAAATAACCTCTTTCAGGATGAGCCCTTCCTGGAGCATAATAAGGAGCCCCTGCCATGGCAAGAGAAAGATCTTCTTTATAAAAGTCCTCTTCCTTTCCTTCAATGTAATTTTTTGATTTCCTTGCAAAACGGGTAAGCTGGGGAATTAGATCTGAAAGACCTTTTATTTCTTGAAAGAACTGAGCTGGCTTTTTGGTGTTACTTAAGTCCATAATTTGAGCATCAATACTTACCACCTCTCCTGCTACCGTAACACTTCCCCAGATAACATAGTCTGCAGAGAGTTTTTTGGCTAAGTCCTGAGCTGTATTTTTATCTATTTTTTTATTCTTGAGTTCCTCTTCTATCTTTTCTGCCTCAATTACCTGTATTTTATTCGGTATAAAAAGCCTGCTTGTGAGCATCTCTGGGATAGCTCTTGCAAGGTAGCTTAAATCTTGCTGAGAATAGACCTCAAAAGGCAAAATAAGAACCTTCTTAGGCTCCTCAGCAAAAATCCTCTCTGAGGTAAATACAAAAAAAAGGAGAAGAATTAAAAAGCTTCTTTTCACAGATTTATCCATTTTTCAAGTTTTCCTTTTTAAGATAATCCTCTTTAATAAAAAAACAATACTCCCCACAGCCAGAATTTGTCAAGGGCTCTGCTTGTTAATCCTAAAAAATGTTTTATAATTTATAGACAAAGTTTGGAGGGGTGCCCGAGCGGACGAAGGGGGCGGCCTTGAAAGCCGTTGAGGGAGCTTGCTCTCCCTCCGGGGGTTCGAATCCCTCCCCCTCCGTAAATCTATTAAATCAGCTGGTTTTTCAAGTGCTCAAAAAACTTTTTTCTAAAGTTTCCCAAAAAGAAGCCCAGGAAGAACATAAACCTTTAGAAGATACGACTGAAGCCCCCAAGAAAAAGAATCTATTTGAGCGTTTCAAAGAAGGGCTCTCTAAAACCAAGGAAAAGCTTACTTCTGCCTTAAGTGAAGTCTTTGAAGTTGATAGACTGGTTGATCTAAATCTTCTTGAAGAGCTTGAAGAAAAACTCATTTTAGCAGATCTTGGTGTTGAAACCACCCTACATCTTCTTGAACCTTTTAAAAACAAGGTAATAAAGGGAGAACCCTTAACCACAAAGGAATTAAAAAGGCAATTAAAGGAAAAAATGCTTGAACTTTTAATAGAATATGAAAAGCCCTTTCCACCCTCCGAAAAACCCTCGATTCTTTTCTTTCTCGGGGTAAATGGTGTGGGTAAAACTACTACGATTGCCAAATTAGCTAAGCGTTTCAAAGAAGATGGAAAAGAAGTTCTTCTTGTTGCAGGAGATACCTTTAGAGCAGCAGCTATTGATCAATTGAAGATGTGGGGTGAAAGGCTTGGCTTAGAGGTTTCCCATCAGAAAGAAGGAAGTGATCCTTCTGCTGTTATTTATCAGGGCCTTGAAAAGGCTATCAAAGAAAATAAAGACCTTGTTCTTGTTGATACCGCTGGAAGACTTCACACAAAATATAACCTTATGGAAGAGCTAAAAAAAATGAACAGGGTCATGGATAAGCTTGTTCCAAAGGAAAATAGAGTCAATATCCTTGTGCTTGATGCAACAACTGGCCAGAATGCTATCTCACAGGCAGAACATTTCTCAAAAGCTATACCCCTTTCTGCTCTAATTATTACTAAGATGGATGGCACAGCCAAAGGTGGAATAGCCTTAGCAGTTTCTTATAAATTTAAGCTTCCCATTCTTTTTATAGGGCTTGGAGAAAAAGCTGAAGATTTACTTCCCTTTGATAAACATGCCTTTATCAATGCCATTCTTCCCGATTAAATCCCTTCTTCTTATCGGGCCAACAGGGGCAGGAAAAACCCCTCTTGGAGGGGAGCTTGAAAAAAGAGGGCTTTTCGGAAAGAAAGTGCATCACTTTGATTTTGGAAAAAACTTAAGAAAGGTTGCCCAAAATGAAATACCACTTCCAGAAAGGGATAAAGAATTAATCATAGAAATTTTAAAAGATGGTAGACTACTTAAACCAGAAGAATTCTATCTGGCAGAAAACCTTCTTAAAAATTTTTTAAAGCTCTGTAACTTTGAAAAGGAAGATATCCTTCTTTTTAATGGCCTTCCAAGAAATCTTTATCAGGCTGAAAAACTTTCCTATTCTTTTCATATTGAAAAAGTGATATATCTTAAGATGGACAAAGAAACTCTTTATTTTCGTTTGAAAAATGATCCTGCTGGAGATAGAAAAGAAAGGGAAGATGATCTTGAAGAACTCCTTCAGAAAAAGCTTAAGTGGTTTTATGAACAAAATCTTCCCCTCCTTGATTATTATTCTACAAAAGGGGGACCTATTTTGGAAATTGAGGTGTCTGAAGGGGATACGGGTTTAACTCTTTATCAAAAGCTCTTATCTCTCTGGGAGAGAGAATGATTTACCTTTTTGTGGCCTTAGGAGGGGCATTTGGAGCCTTAGCAAGATTTTTGATTTCTGACTTTTTTGCTAAACACCTTTGTGCCTTTTTCCCCTGTGGAACACTCTTTGTTAACCTCCTTGGTTCCTTTTTAATCACCTTTCTTATGACTTATTTTCTTGCCTCAGGAACAGACCCCCTTTATAGATACCTTATCGTGGTTGGATTTCTTGGATCCTTTACCACTCTCTCTTCAGTAACCTATGATACCCTCTTTCTTTTCAAAGAAGGATATACCTTTTTAGCCTTGCTAAATATTTTTTCCAATTTTTTTCTCTCTCTTTTATCTGGAATTGGTGGCCTTGCTATGGGAAGAATTTTATTTTATAAATAGATTTTAGGGGGTAAAATGGAGGTATATAATCAAGAAGGTTATATTTTAAGGATCTATGTGAGAGAGGAAGATCGTTATGAAAAAATGCCTCTTTATAAAAAAATTTTAGAGATGGCTAAAGAATCTGGTCTTTCTGGTGCAACTGTCTTTAGAGCTATTATGGGATATGGGCCTTCAAGGAAAATTAGAGCCATCTCTTTTGCCGATCTTTCTTCCAATCTTCCCATCATGATAGAAATTGTTGATACCAAAGAAAAAATAAATAAATTTTTAACGGAAATAAATGGACTTGTTAAACATGGCCTTATTACCCTTCAACCCATTGTTATTATAAAAAATTTACCTTGATCTTCTCTGGAGGTTTTATAAGTTTAACAGTAAAAATTGGAAATTTTCTCTTCAGGTGGAGAAGTTTCTTTCCCTTAATTTTTCTCTTTTTTGCCTGGAAAACCTTTATAACCCCTGAAGTCTTTGAAAAAAATAGTCCCCTCTTTGAGAACTTTTTTGAAGCTTTTTGTTTTCTAATTTCCTTTACAGGACTTATTATAAGATTTATTATTGCTGGATACACCCCAAAGGGAACTTCTGGAAGAAATACCAGATCTCAAAAAGCATCTACCTTAAATACCTCTGGTTTTTATTCTATAATAAGACACCCTATATACTTTCTGGGAAATTTTCCCATATTTCTTGGATGGCTTCTTTTTACTGAAATCTGGTGGCTAATCATTTTAGGAATTATCCTTTTCTTTGGTTATTATTATTTTATTGTCAAGGCAGAAGATTATTTTTTAAAAGAAACCTTTGGAGAGACCTGGGAGGCCTGGGCTAAAGTAACCCCTGCTTTTTATCCTGCTTTCTGGAAGAAGTGGACCCCCTTTAACACAACCTTTAACCTTAAAAAGGCCCTTAAGAATGAAATACCAACTTTTTTTATCCTAATTCTTGTCTATGCCCTTGTGGATACTATAAGAGACCTCATTACCGAAAGGGAGATAGATTTTTTCTGGCTAAGTATCGCCCTTCTAAATATGGGATTTTATCTACTATATAAATATTTTATTAAAAAATTTCTAAAATACTAAATGTTTTCTCAAGAAAAAACCAAGGAATTTCTCCTTTTAAGATTAAAAGATAACGGGGGATTTGGGGCAACACCTCTTCTTCCTTCAACTCTTGAAGACACCTATTTTGGAACTTTAGCAAGCTTTTTTCTCTCAGCTACCTTTTTTAAAGAGGTAAAACCAAAGATAAAAAGATTTTTATTTCAATTAAACTTTTATGATCTCCATGACCCCTTCAAACTTTACCAAGGGATAAAACTTTATCAAGTCTTAGAGGTAGAACTTCCTTCAGAACTGAAAGAATATATAAAAGAGAAATTAACCCTCTGGTCTCTTTCAGAAGCACTAAAACCAGCAAGAATTTTTGCCCTCTGGTATTTATCAAAATTCATTAATGAGAAGATGATAACCACTGCATTAGAAAATAGAGCAAGTTCCTTTGAATTTAAAACCCTTGAAGATCTTTTTTATCTTTCAGAGATAAATCACGGGCTTAAAGATAAATACCTTGATTTTGTTTTAAGAAGTCAGAATGGCGATGGTGGTTTTGGCTTTTATCCAGGCACTACCTCTTTCCTTGAAAATACCTTTTATGCTCTGAAAATACTTTCAGGTCTTAGTATACATAGGAATGTATTTCATAAAGCCCAACATTTTATTAGAGCCTGTTATAATGATGATGGTGGGTTTGCAAGAAAGCCTGGTGGTATCTCTTTTCTTGAATCAACCGCTTTTTCTATTGAAATTTTAAACTCCCTTTCTAAATCCATGTCAATTTAGAAGAAAAATTTTCCTTTAATTTTATGTTAAAAAATTCCTGAGTTTTAAACATAAAATTCTACATGGATTTAAAGGGCTTTTTCTTTTAATTTTTAAATTTTAAAAGGAAGCTATATTAAGTTCTCAGATGTTAATGTTCAATTCCAGAGGGACTACATATAATTTTTCTTTTATCTTTTAAATTCAAAAAAATAAAATAGAATATAAGGTTATGTCTACAAGACTAAAATTTCTTTTTCAAAGAACCTATTCTTCCCCTGAGGAACTTCTTCATAAAAAATTTACTATAGCCGAAGACCTATTTTCTTCATGGAAGGACCATTTTCTAAAACAAGAGGACTTTTTGAATCTTTTAAAAGAATATGAGCAGGCAGTTTTAAATTCTAATTCAATCATGGAAAAGATAAAAAGTTTTGAGGAATGTTACATTTGTTCTGTAATTGATAAGAAAGGTTGTTGCAAAGCAGGGCTTGAAAATGAGGTAACCATTAACATTCTTTTAATAAATATGTTTTTAAATAAAGAAATACCATTAGAGCGAGAGGTTTCAGGTAGATGTTTTTTTGTAGGCCCTAAGGGCTGTAAAATTTTTGCCCGGCCCTATTTGTGCCGAGAATTCTTCTGCAAGAGACTTAAAGAAAAATTTAGAGAAGAGGAGTATATAAAGTTAACTCAGGCAATTGCTGAGGAGTTGACTTTACTTTATAGACTTTGTGAGTATATTAAAAGGGAATACCAGTTTTTATTGGGAGAGTTTCTTTTTGAGATGGATATAACGGGATATTCGTAATATATAGGGCAGACCTGTATGTCTGTCCCTGCAAAAGGAGGTGTATAATATGAAAAAGTTTCTTTTAATTTTCAGCTTTGTCTTTTTTATTTCAGCTTGTGCAAAAAAAGAAGTTCCTCCTGTAGTTGAAGCTCCAACGCCTCCTCAAGTTGAAGTAAAAGAAGTAAAAAAAGAACCCTCAATGGGTGAGAAAAAAGGAGAGGAAATATCCAAAATTTTAGGAGAGGAAAAAAGAGAAATAGCTCCTACATCAAAGATGGATAGAGAGCTCTGGAAACTTTATGGAAGATCAACCCCACCTCTTCTTGCCATTTTTTTTGATTACGATGACTTTTCCATTAGATCAGATATGTGGGATAGAGTTAGGGCTAATGTGAGATACTTACTTGAAAATCCAAATGCCAGGGTAGAATTACAGGGAAATTGCGATGAAAGAGGAACAAATGAGTATAATATGGCTCTTGGTATGAAAAGGGCACTTGAAGTTAAAAAGGTTTTGGTTAAACTTGGAGTTGATGAATCCAGAATTAATGTTATAAGCTTTGGTGAAGAAAAACCCCTATGCACGGAAAGTGATGAGTCTTGCTGGTCTATAAATAGAAGAGTTGATTTTGTTTTGAAATAATATCCCCATAAGGAGTCAACTATCAGAAAATATGTTAAGGTAAAAATGGAAGTTGAAGGACAGAGAGACAGCCCCCTTTTGGGGCTTTTAAGCCCAGGTAATATGGAGTTTTTGTCCATCGTTTTTTTTAAATCAAGTAAAGGAGATATACTTATATTATAAACAAAAGGAGGTAAGAAATAAAATGAACAGAGGATTTGCTTTATTCTTTGGATTTTTAATTTTAAGTTTAGTCCAATTTAATGGAGTGGCTTTGGCACAACAGGAAACTGTAAAAATCGGAATGATTGACATTAAAAGGGTTATTAATACCTCAAAGTATGGCCAGGAAGTTATGGAAAAACTTCAAAAGAAGTATGAAGAACTTCAGGCCAAACTTGAGGCCAAAGGAAAGGAGCTTGAAGCCCTAAAAGATGAGATTGAGAAAAAAAGTCAGCTCTGGTCAGCAGATATGAGAGAAAAGAAACAGAGTGAGTATCAGAAAAAATTAAGAGAGCTTAAGACCTTACAAGAGGATGCTCAATTTGAAATGCAGGAATACGAAAAAAAGCTCCTTGACCCTATTTTTAAAGAACTGGAAGGAATTATTAAAAGCTATGTAGAAAAGGAAAAATATGATTTAATTATGGAAAGAGGACAACCCGGTATTTATTATGTCTCTCCAAAAGTGGATATTTCTCCTGTTATTGTTGATCTTTTTAATAGGCATTATGATGAAACCAAAGGAAAAGGAGTAAGCCCAGCTCCAAAAAGTGAAGCCCCCAAGTCCAAGGAAACAAGTAAAACAGGAACATCAACCAAAAAATAAACTTTGAGTAAATACTGGATTATCGGGGATATAGGAGGGACAAGCTCTCGGCTTGCCCTCTTATCTTTACCTCAAAATAAATTTAATCAGCTCAAGATCTATAAAAATCAGAATTTTTCAAATTTGCAAGAAATCCTTTCTATTTTTTTAAAAGAGATAGGACACCTTGATGAACTTTCTCTTTTTCTTGCGTTAGCAGGGCCAGTTTTGGCAGGAGAAGTCAAAATTACAAATCTTAACTGGACAGTAAAGGCTAAAGATTTAAAGAAGGTTTTTCCCTTTCAAAGGATTATCATGGTTAATGATCTCTATGCCCTGGCTGGAAGTATTTTCCTGCTTTCTAAAGGGGATATACTGGAGATCAAAAAAGGTAAAAATTTAAAACCCTATCCAAAGGCCTTTTTAGCTGTGGGCACAGGTCTTGGAATAGCCTTTTTACTCAGTAAAAACCCATTAAAAATTCTTGCTTCAGAAGGAGGACACACTCCATTTCCTGCACAATCCCGAGAAGAGTTTGAATTTTTAGAGAATTTAAGTCATCATGGATTAAAAGGCACCTATGAAGAGGTCCTTTCAGGCAGAGCTTTGGCGAATTGGTATTTCTTTTATAGCAAAGAAAGGCTTACCCCTGAAGAAATTAGCACAAAAGCAAAGAATGGAGACCCCTTAGCCCTAAAGGTAATAGAAAAGATCTTTTCAATCCTGGGAAGAATTTGTTATGAAATTGCAGTTACCCTTCAACCCTTTGGAGGGATTTATCTCGGGGGAGGTGTTTTACAAAATTTAAAAAATTTTTTTGAAGATCCCTATTTTAAACAGAGATTTCTTGAGGAGTTTTATTTTACTGAAAAATTAAGAACTCTTCTTGAAAGGATACCTATTTATCTAATTTTGCATCCCTTTCCAGGGCTTTTAGGAGCTCAAACCATTCTCCGTAGCCAGTTAAAGAAATAGACCTTGTGGTTTCATCAATAAATTGAATTTTAATCTCAAGAAAATCTTCCTTGGGGAGAAATGTTAATTTTTCAGCCCATTCAATAAGCATAATATGGGTATTAAGATATTCCCAGAGTCCAAGTTCTTCAATATTAAAGGATTCTAAGCGATAGAGATCAACATGAGCAATAGGATAAATTCCCTCATAGAGATTAATAATGGAAAAGGTAGGACTGGTAATGGCAATATCTGGGTCAACCTTTAAGCCTTCACAGATACCCTGAATAAAGGTAGTTTTTCCGCTTCCAAGGTCACCATAAAAAAGCACAATATCGCCTGGTTTCAGGTATTTGGCAAGGATACGAGCAAATTTTTTAGTCTCATTAGAAGATTTACTTAAAATCTCCAGGGGTCTTACTCCTTACCAAGGATTAAAAGAAAGGCCTTGTTTTGATCTAAATATTCTTGAATGGCCTTTCTAATACTTTTTGAGTTTACACCTTTTACAAGGGCTTCATATTTTTCAGAGTAATTCCAGCCCAGACCCAGCACCTCATTTACTGCCATATCCTCAGCCTTGGCAAGATTGCTCTGAAGAGAGAGCCTATGTCTCCCGAGGAGTCTATTTTTCCCCCTCTCCAATTCATCAGCGCTGAGCCCCTCTTTTTTAATTTTTTCAAGAATTTCAAAAAAGCCAGCAACAGCTTCTTTTTCCTTTTCAGGAGAACAGGCTATATAAAAGATAAGGGCTGACTTTTTGGGATAAAGAAGCATAAAGGAAGTAACTGCATAGGCAAGAGATCTCTCATCTCTTAAGATTCTAAAAAGCCTTCCGTCCTGACCTGAAATGGCACTATTTAAAACTTCCAGGACAACACGATCCTTGCTTAGAAGACCTGGAACCTGAAAACCAAGTAGGATCTGGGTCTGAAAACTATCTTTTTTGACCCTCTTTATGGAATCCCTGGGCGAGGGTGGTTCAGGTTCTTCACGAATATCCGTTTTTTTAGGCTTCCAATCCTTTAAAAGTTCTGTCAGTTTGTTCTTTAGAAATTCAACTTCAAAATCACCTGTTACAACTAAAACGCCTCTTTCAGGATTAACCATTTTAGAATAAGCAGAAACCAAGTCTTTAGAGGTAAAGGTGAGATAAAAGTTCTTTGAGCCTGCTTGGTTTAGTCCATAGGGATGATCAGGAAAAAAGTCCTTTAAAAATTCCTTAAGGGCAAGATAAAAGGGCTGATCTTCCTGTTGATAGAGGAGAGATAAAAGTTCAGGGCGGGCCTTTTCTATCTCTTCTTCTTTAAAGGAGGGGTTAAGAAGAATCTCATGGAAGAGATCCAGCACCTCAGGTAATTTGTTTGAAAGGGTCAGGGCTTTAAGTCCAAAGGTATTTCTTCCTGTAAAGCCCTTAATGCTTGCACCAAGACCCTCAAGGGCCTCAGAAATTTCTTCAGCAGTGTGTTTTTTAGTTCCCCTGGTCCAGAGAAGGGACAGCGCCTGATAGAGACCATTATTATCTTGATTTTCAAATCTAACCCCCCCTGGAAAAACAAGAGAAATACCCACAGCTGGCACATCATGTCTGGGATAAAGGATAACCTTTAATCCATTATCAAGGGTGAAAGATTTAAGAGAGGATTCCTTAAAAGTTTTGGCAAGGGTTTTTTTATAAGCCCCTTTATCAAAAAGGGTTTTTTCTGAAAGGAAAACTGTGACAAGTTTATGGGTATTCAAAAAACGCTGGGCAAAAATTCTTAAGTCCTCAGGGGTTGCCCTTTTAATTTGGTCCTTATACCAGAGAAGATCTTTATAATTGCCTCTTGTGAGTTGAAAGGTAGCAAGAGACCTTGAAAGACCATCTGCGGTCTCCTGAGAATAAATAAAGGTAGATAAAACTTGAGTTTTTGCTCTCTCAAGCTCATTAAGAGTAGGACCTTCCTTTTTGAATCTCTCAATTTCTTTTAAGGTTTCTTCAATAATTTTTTGAAAATTTTCTGGAGATGCAGTTCCCATGATTTCAAATAAACCCGGGCCATCAGGGTTAAAAGCAGAGGCTGAAATAGTTTTAACAAGATTTAGTTTTCTCTTTAATTTTAAATATAACCTTGAGGATTCTCCTCCACCAAGGATTTCAGCTATAAGATCCATAAGAGGTGCTGAATCTTCATGGATAGAGGGAGCTGGAAAGGTAAAGGCAAAATAGGATTCCTTTACTTTTCTTTCCACCCACTTAAGTTCTGGCTCATTAACATAGGGTTCCTCAGGAAAGGTCACTTTCTTTAAAGTTCTTTTAGGAAGTTTTGAAAAATATTTTTCAAGCTGTTTATCTAATTCCTCTTCTGAAATATCACCTGTAACAATAAGAACCATATTTTCAGGTGTATAAAAATGATTAATAAAATAAAAGAGATCTTCCCTTTTTACTGAGCGAACAGAATTTTCAAAACCAATAATAGGTCTTTTATAGGGATATTTGGTATAGGAGGCTTTCATCAGCTCTTCATAGAGCACAATCATGGGATTATCAAGGCGCATTTTCATCTCTTCAATAACCACTTCCTTTTCCTTTTCAAGCTCTGCGGGATCAAAATAGGGTTTAAAAACTGCCTGAGAAAGCACCTCAAAAGCTGTTTCCAGAACCTCAACAGGTCCTACCACATAATAACAGGTCTGATCATAAGAGGTAAAGGCATTTATATAGCCTCCCTTTTCCTCTACCTTTCCTGCTACCTCTCCTGGTTTTTGGCCCTCTCCTCCTTTAAAAATCATGTGTTCTATAAGATGGGTAATCCCTGCAACCTCATCCCATTCATATTTACTGCCAACTTTTACACAAAGGTAAACGGCAACCACTTTTTCTCTATTAAAAGGCATATAAAGAACCGTAAGCCCAGAGGGAAGCTTCTTTTCAATCACTTTTTCAACAAGGGCTTTTTCTGCATGCAAATCCTCTGGCATAAAAAATCCCCCTAAAAGTGGAATGAAAGAAAAGAAAAGAAAAAGGGATGTAAAAAATTTTTTTAGCATAGTTATTATTCTAAGGTATAAAAAGCCATTTGTCAAAAGTTTGTATGCATCCATTTTTTGAGATTTAAATCTGCCTCTTTCAACCCCCTATTTAATCTTTTTATGATTTGTAGGGGTTCAAAAGCTCGAACCCTACATTTTATTACAATCAATTTTTGAACCAAGGCAGGTTTAAACATAGCCAAATGTAGTATTATAATCCTATGTATAGATGCTTTCCTGCACAGGAAGACCGGTCTGAACATGCAGGGGGAGAATCTTGAAAGAAGAAGAACTTAGGCAAAAAAGTTTTGAAGCTATGATGGTTGAGGAGTTAAAAGAGTTTCAAATTAAGCTTTCAAAGAAAGTGAAGCTTTTTCCTCTGGAAAGGGAACCTGGATTAATAGCTGGATGTGATGTAGGGTATTTTGAAAATGGGCTGGCAAAAGGAGCCATAGTAGTGATGAGGTATCCTGAGTTTAAAATAATTGAAACTGTAGATAGTATAGAGAAGATAACCTTTCCATATATTCCGGGTTACTTATCCTTTAGGGAGGCTCCCCTTCTTCTTAAGGTCTTTCAAAGGCTTAAGAATAGACCGGATCTAATTCTTGTTGATGGACAGGGGATAGCTCATCCAAGAAAGGCAGGGCTTGCAGTTCATCTTGGCGTGGAACTTGAGATTCCAACTATCGGTTGTGCTAAAAAACCTCTTCTTAAATTTGAGGGAGAACTTCCAAAAGAAAGAGGGTCAAAGCTTCCAGTTTATCTTACAGGAGAACTTTCAGGTTATGTAGTGAGAACAAGGACTGGAGTAAGCCCTCTTTTTGTTTCTCCTGGAAATCTTATTACTCCAGAGGAGGCAGTTGAATGGGTTTTAAAAACCGCAGTTAAATTTAGAATGCCCGAACCTTTAAGGGAAGCGCACCGATTATCTATGATTAGAACTTAAAGCTGGGGGAGGAGGACTCGAACCTCCACTCGTGGATCCAGAGTCCACTGTCCTGCCTATTAGACGATCCCCCAAGCTTAATCAGATAAATTAAACGAATTTAAAATATTGTCAAGGGGAGATAAGTTTTCCAGGACAGTAAGGATCTTTATCTTTAGTAAGATCCAAACCAAAGCTTGAAATCACCGCAAGACAACCTCTACAAACTCCATAAAGGATACAATTGTTACAGGCCTCAGGCCCAAGCCTATAAAGTTCAGCTTCTTTAGAATGATAGATCTCACTGAGAGATTTATTTAAAATATTTCCCAAGGGAGATGGGAATTTTCTGCAGGCATGGACCTCTCCATTGGGTAAAAGAGTGAGAAAATTGAAAGCTGCCCCACATCCAAAACCTGTACACCCTCCACAAAAGGGCAACCCTTTCTTATAAAGAAAAAAATTAAAAAAATTATCTTTAAGGGAAAGATAGGGCAATTCAAAAGAAAGCTCAAGGTATTCTTCAAGAACTTTAAAAAATTTTTCCCTTTCAGAAGGAGATAGTTTTTTACCTTCACCGAAAAGAGAAAGCCTATTAAAAGAAAAAACCTCAACCCTTCCCTCAAGATATTTAGCAAGGGGAATGAGCTCATCAAGATTTTTTTCGTGAACAGTCATCATAACTCCCGAGGGAACTTCAAAATCTTTAAGTATTTTTAAAAATTTAATAGTTCTTTGAAAATGACCTTTTCCCCGAATCTCATCATTAGTCTTTTCTAAGCCCTCAAGACTTACCTGATAATATACAGGGGTTTCTATATTACAGAGCCTCTCAAGAAGGGTTTCTGAGACAGGGTTTCCAAGAATTGCAAGGCTAAATCCCATCTCAGAAGCAGACCTGTAAAGCTCAAAGAAATGGGGATACATAAAAGGATTTCCTCCGGAAAAACTTATCTGTCCATGAACTTTCATATCTGAACAGAATCTAAAGAAATCCTCAAGGATTCTGAAATTATCTTCTAAAGATAATTCCGAAACACTTGATCGATCATAACAGTGTTTGCAATGAAGATCACATCTATTGGTTAGATGCCACTGTAAAGTAAAAACCTCAGCAACCCTAAAGGTATCGTCAGGAAAAAAGGCTCTCTGAAAAGGGGGCTCTTTTCTTACGATTTTACTTTCCTCTCTAATGAGATAACCCTTTTCAAAGCCTGAGTGAAAAGCTTGAAGTATAAGTGATAATGTGAGATTTTCTTTTTTTGATAATTCTAAAGGATCAAGTTCTTCTATAAGAATTTTAATTACAAGTAAATCCCAAGGATCTGCTTTTATAAAAATTTTTGTTGCATTTTGGAAAAAAGACAATATAAATTCATTCCCCTCCCTTGAAATTTCAAGGGAGGGGTTTAGCTGGAAATAGAGCATAAATTTAAGATAAGACCTCAAAGAGGCCTTTTAAAGATTAACCTCAGCCACTTTTACCCTTGGGCTTTTTAGTGTCCTTTTTAGTTTCGTTATCAGTTGCATTTTTAGCAGGCTGTTCCTTTGCAGGGGCAGATCCACCGCCCTTCTTAGGACTTCCGCCTCAACCAGAGCTACCCTGTTGAGAAAGGCTAACAGAAGGAGTTCCAATACTCAAGGCCAGGGTTAAAAGGGCAGAAATACTCACACCTTTTAGAGTTGATTTAAGGTTTTCTTTATTCATCGCCCTCACCTCCTTAAAAAAGATTTAGTTATTTTTCAGAGCGGAAACTCCGCTCCTTTTGGGCTTATCGCCTCAGCTTGAGCCTCAAGAAGAGGTCCCTTTTGGGAAAAGGGTTGCCATAGGGGCTTCAGAAAAGGCAATCTCTTTTAAAAGTCCTTCAAGCTTAATACTCTCCAAACTCTTTCTTAAACTTTCCTTCATAAGCCCACCTCCTTATAAATTATAATAATTAAAAATGCTTTACTAATTGAGATTACTTATAAAAATGAAAAAGTCAAGAGGGAATTTTTAAGTCTTAGTCCTTTGAAGATTTACAACCCTGCATAAGTTCAGATCCTTA
Organism: Caldimicrobium thiodismutans; assembly: GCF_001548275.1. Lineage (GTDB taxonomy): Bacteria > Desulfobacterota > Thermodesulfobacteria > Thermodesulfobacteriales > Thermodesulfobacteriaceae > Caldimicrobium > Caldimicrobium thiodismutans. Next base: position 1,067,748 of record NZ_AP014945.1, on the reverse strand, counting down.
CAAGAAAAAAGGAAGGGTGGTAAAAGAGGAATTAGATATCTATACAAGAGAGGCTTTACAAGTCTGTAAAAGTAACACAGGCAATCTTGCCTGTGGAGGTAAATTACACTCCAATGTATGAAAGAAACACAGACAAGAATGTCTGTGCTACAACAGACCCACAAAAAAATTCAAGGGGTTTAAAATTTTAAACCCCTACTATTTAAGTCTCAAAAGACCTGGACGCATACACAACCTTGACAAAAAGAATTAGATCTTTAGACTTAAAAGTTAAGTAAGCACTAACATAAATTTAAAGGAAGGCGCTTATGCAAAAAAAGAAAATAGGGATTTACATTCTTGGTTTTTTTCTTCTCTTTTTTCTTTCACTTTTTGGTTATTTTATCTGGAAAAGATATCATTATGCGGTAACAGATGCGGTTTTTGTTCAGGCAGATCGTTTGGTCTATGTTAGTTTCCCAAAGATTAATGGAAAATTAATCAAGCTATACAAAAAAGAGGGAGATTGGATAAAGGAGGGCGAAATCCTTGCAGAGCTTGAACCCTTTGATTATGAAAAAAGGGTTACCCAGCTTGAGGAGTCAGTAAAAGAGGTTTCTTCTCAGAGGGCCTCTCTTTTTGATTCAAAGAGAAAACTTGAAAGGGAAATAATTCTTAAAATTGAGCAGATTCAAAAACAGCTTGAGTCTCTCCAGGCCAAGAAAAGGGCTCAAATTGCCAAGCTTGAGGCTATAAAGGCAAGACTTGATTTAGTAAGAAAGGATAGACTTAGGCTTGAAAACCTTTATAAAGAGGGCCTTATTTCTCAACAAAGTCTTGAGGCCAAAGAAACAGAAGAAAAAGAGCTAAACCATCAGCTTGAGGCTGAAAAGGAACTATTAAATTCCATTGAAAGAGATATAAAGGCTCTTGAGAAAACGCGCACCCTTTTGGAAAATGAAATCTTTACTGTAAAAAGTTTGGCTTCCCAGATAGAGGCATTAAAGTATAAGGAAAAAGCCCTTCTAAAACAAAAAGAAGAAGCCCTTCTTTATTATGAATACACCAAACTTAAAAGTCCCATCACAGGAGTTATAGCCAAGAAATTTCACTCAGAGGGAGATGTAATTGCTCCAGGGGAGCCTATCTATGTTGTGGTTGATCCTGAGTCCTTTTATATCCTTGTTCTTCTTGAAGAGACAAAGCTTAAGGGAATTAAAAAAGGAGCCTATGCCCGAATAAGGCTTGATGCCTATCCAGGAAAGGTCTGGGAAGGAGAAGTTGAAGAAATACTTCCAGCTTCAGCTGCAACCTTTGCCCTTGTCCCGAGAGATATCTCCGCAGGAGAGTTTACCAAACTTGCCCAAAGAATTCCAGTTAAAATTAAAATTACTAAAGGAGATAGAGGTCTTCTAAAGGTTGGGCTTGGTGGCGAGGTTGAAATAAAAAGAGTCCGTTAAAAATTATGGATTTTGAAACCTTTCATCAGAGAATCATCAGGGTTGAAAGAATTCTCATTACTATCATTGTGATGGTAGGTTTTTTTATGGCTATTCTTGATACCACCATTGTGGATATAGTTGTTCCTAAAATGATGGGGCCTTTATCTACGGATCTTTATGGCATTCAGTGGGTTATAACAAGTTATATGATGGCAGCTGCAACAGGACTTCTTTTTACTGAAAATTTTGCAAGATTCATAGGGTATCCCTATACCTTTATAACAGGCCTTGGTATTTTTACTATTTCAAGTTTTTTTTGTGGAACCGCCCAAAATCTTCCTCAGATGATTTTTTTCAGGGTGGTTCAGGGCTTGGGGGAAGCCTTCATTGCAGCCTCTGCTCAGACTATTTTGATTGCCTCTTATCCACCGCAAAGAAGAGGGCTTGCTATGGGGATTTTTGGTCTTGGAGTAAGCTTTGCCCCTGCCCTTGGCCCAACCCTTGGCGGATTTATAACAGAACACTTAAGCTGGCGCTGGGTTTTCTTTGTGAATATCCCTGTGGGTATCCTCAATTTCTTAGCAGCCCTTCTTTACCTCCCCAAAGAACTTGGAAGATCAAAGATCTTTCACTTTAATTACTTAAGTTATCTCTTTATTGCCGTTGCTACAACCTCCCTTCTTATCATGCTTTCAAAAGGGCAACAGCTTGGCTGGTTTCAATCTGATCTAATTCTGATACTTCTTTTTGTAAGTCTTATTGGATTTGTCCTTTATTTACTGAGTGAACTCCTTTCAAAAAAACCCCTTCTTAATCTCTCTATTTATAAAATTCCTGAATTTGGCCTTCCCATGGGAATGCACTTTTTTACCCTTGGCTTTGGAATGTATCAGATTTTTTATCTTCTTCCCCTCTATTATGAAAACCTTAAAGGGCTTACTACTTTTCAGGCAGGGGTTCACATTCTTGTTTTTGCCTGTTTTATAGGAACGTTCAGTGTTATCTCAGGATATCTTTCTGATCGCTTTGCCCCGGGAAGAATTCTTCTTTTCAGTTCCCTTATATTTATCTTTACCAGTTATTATCTTATTCCTCAGCTTAATTATTACACACCAGCCTGGAAGTCCTCTCTTCTCTGTATACCCCTTGGGATTTCAATGGGCACCTTTTTTGCGCCCCTTACTGCCATTTCTTTACGAAAACTTGGGCCTTTAACAGGCCTTGGAGTGGTTCTTATGCATTACCAGCGTTTTGTTGGAGGCTCCTTTGGAACAGCTCTGGCAACCAATCATCTGGAATACTACACCAATGAAAATTTTTTGCGCATAACCGAGCTTCAAAATTATGGAATAGTAAAACAATTTTTGCAAGAAAAGACTTATTTTGCAGAAAAATTTTTTTCGGGTGAACTTGCAGAGAAAAAGGTTTCCGCCCTTCTTTATAAGGCCCAGTATGTTCAAGCCTTAAGCTGGGGTTTTCAAGAAACCTTTCGGGCAGTTGCTTTCTGGGGACTTCTTGGTTTCCTTTTTCTTCTTGCTCTATTTCTGTTAAAGTCAAGGGGATTTCTAAAGATGAGAGCTTCAATAAAGCTATTTAAGGCAAAAAGTAAACTAAAAACTTAGAAAGATTGATATAAAATTAAAAGTATGAAGGAAAAAGAGAGGGTAAAAGAGGAGAAAGAGAGAATTTTAGGTCTTGTTGGGGCGAGCCTAGAGAGGTTATTGCCTGAGAAGAGTCTTATTATCTTTTTTGGGTCCCTTATAGAGGGAGGATTTGGAAGGACATCAGATATTGATGTAGCCATATTTTCTTCAGAAAAACTTTCAGCAAAAATTCTGGCAGAGATTGAGAAAGCCCTTGAGGGGCTTCCTCTTTTGAGAACCATAGAAGTGGTTGATCTCAAAAGAATAAAAAATCCCGAATTTATAGAAAAAATTATTGCAGAGGGATATATATGGAAAAGTTCAGAAGGAGCCTTGAGCGCTTTGAGAGAGCATTTAGAAAATTTGAAGAAATCTTAGGAAATCCTCTATTTGAGGAAGTTTTCAGTGAGGACTTTCAAATTGAGATTTTAACCAAGAGATTTGAATACACCTTTGAAGCCATGTGGAAGGCAATAAAGGAATTTTTGTGCCTTCGCGGGATTGAATGTTATTCCCCAAGAAGTTGTTTTGAATCTTTATTAAAGGAAGGTCTTATTTCTCAGGATTATGAAGAAAACCTCTATGAAATGCTTCTTATAAGAAAATTTCTGGTTCAGATTTATGATGAAGAAACAGCCAAAAAATATTACAAAGAAATAAAAAAAGATATTTATTATCAAATTTTTAAAGAGGTCTTAACTGCGTTAAGGGCTCATTCAATGGGCGCCTTTTAAAAACTTATAGGCATGTTCATAGATTTTTATAGCGCAGTATTCTCCGCACATAGAGCAGGCTTTACTTCTTGAAATACCACCTTCAAGGCGATATTTACGGGCTTTTTCTGGGTCAATGGAAAGTTCAATCTGGCGTTCCCAGTCAAGTTGGGCTCTTGCTTTAGCCATTTCAAGATCCCATTCCCAGGCCCCTTTGACTCCCTTCACAAGATCTGCCACATGAGCAGCAATTTTTGAGGCAATAAGGCCTTCTTTAACATCTTCAAGGGTGGGAAGTCTCAAGTGCTCAGCAGGAGTTAAGTAGCAAAGAAAATCAGCCCCGGCACTTGCAGCAATGGCTCCTCCTATGGCACCCACTATGTGATCATAGCCTGGGGCAATATCTGTGGGTAAAGGCCCGAGCACATAAAAGGGAGCATTGTGGCAGAGCCTTTTTTGAAGTTTCACATTAGCAGTAATCTGATCTAAGGGAACATGCCCAGGGCCTTCAATCATCACTTGAACCCCTCTTTCCCAGGCCCTCAAGGTTAATTCTCCAAGAATAATTAATTCTTGAATCTGGGGGCCATCGGTTGCATCTGCTATACATCCAGGTCTGATTCCATCTCCAAGGGAAAGGGTAATATCATAGGCTGAGGCTATATCAAGGAGCTCATCAAAATACTCATAAAGAGGATTTTCCCTGTTATTGTAAACCATCCATTCCACTATAAAGGAGCCCCCCCTTGAAACCACACCAAGGATTCTTTCCTTGTTTTTAAGCCTCTCTAAGGTATGTTTAGTAATTCCGCAGTGCACAGTCATAAAGTCAATGCCATCTTCTGCTTGTTTTTGAATAACCTCAAAGATTTCGGAAACCGTCATTTCCACTATGGATTTTTTATGTTTTTCAACAGCCTCAAGGGCAGCTTGATAGATGGGAACTGTTCCAAGGGGAACAGGACAGGCCTCCCGAATAGCCTTTCTTATTTCATCAATAGGGCCACCTGTTGAAAGATCCATAACTGCATCTGTGCCGTATCTAAGGGCAATTTCAAGTTTTTTAAGTTCCTCTTCAATATAAGGACGGTCTTTGGATGTGCCAATATTCACATTTACCTTGGTTTTTAAGCCTTTACCAATAGCACAGGGCTTTGAAAGCTTGGCTTTTTTGTTCTTACAAAGAACAACTTCCCCTTTAGCTATTTGATTAACTAAGGTCTCAGGTGAGAGGCCTTCTGCTTCAGCACAGAGCCTAATCTCCTCAGTAACTACTCCCTTTTTAGCTTGATTTTTAAGGGTATCAGGCATGATAATCAACTCCTTTTTGTTTAAACTTAAGGCATCTATAAGAAAAAGTAAAGGTAATTTGGAATTTTTTCAGAAAATGAGAAAAAAAGCACAATGTTTTAGCACTAACAATATAGAAATGGTCTCAGGCTTTGAGTCCTGGTTTTTTAGACTATAATATAGCTATGCTTCAGGAATTTCTCTCAACATTACTTTTAGCTTTTCTGGTGGCCTTACCTATAAGTTATCTCTCTGCAAGATTAAAGCTGCCTCCCTTAGTTGGATTTTTGCTAAGTGGTCTTTTAGTTGGTCCAGCTGGATTTTCATTGGTAAAGGATCCCCATTTAATTGAAAATTTAGCAGAGCTCGGGGTTATTTTTTTGATGTTTCTTTTGGGGGTTGAATTTTCCCTTAAAAAGCTTTTGGCTTATAGAAAAGAGGTTCTCTGGGGAGGCCTTTTGCAGGTCTTTTTTACCTTAGGGGTTACCTCTTTACTTTCTTTTTTATTTCTCAAAAAACCTCTTCCCCAGTCCCTTTTTTACGGTGCTCTCATTGCCTTTAGCAGCACCGCTGTAGTATTAAAACTTTTAATGGAAAGAGGGGAGTTGAATTCTCCTTACGGAAGATACATCTTTGGAATCCTGATCTTTCAGGATCTCTCAGTAATACTGGTTATGCTTTTTCTTCCCCTCCTTGCTGGTGAGGGAGTTTCTTATACTCTCATACTTTTAACTTTAACGAAGTCCTTTGGAATTTTGGTCGGGATCTTCTTAGTGAGTTTCAGACTTGTTCCCTTTCTTTTGGATATGGTGATGAAGACCAGAAGCAGGGAGATATTTTTGATTAGTCTCTTTTTAATTGCGCTGGGAACAGCTCTACTCAGTTATAAACTTGGACTTTCTATGGCTCTGGGAGCTTTTTTAGCTGGTATTATTATTTCAGAATCCGATTATGCCTATCAGGTGATGGCAGAGGTAAAGCCTCTTAAAGATCTCTTCATGGCTTTATTTTTTATTTCTGTGGGAATGCTTTTAGATCCAAAGGTCCTTCTTGATAATCCTTTGTTGAGCTTATCTTCCTTTGGTTTGGTTGTCCTTCTGAAAGTAGGGATAATCTTTGGGGTAGTTATGTTCTTAAGTAAGAATATGCGACTTTCTTTACTTTCTTCACTTTATCTTTTCCAGATAGGAGAGTTTTCCTTTGTGCTTGCCCTTGAGGGGGAAAAATTGGGTCTTTTTTCCTCTGAAGCCTTTTATCAGCTCTTTATTGGAATATCTATTCTTACCCTTCTGGCTACACCTTTTGTGGTAACCAGTGCACATCGCTTTTCTGAGTTCCTTTTGAGACGAATATTACCTCAAAAATTAGGGCTTATTCAAAAAATAAGGGAAAGAGAGGAGGAGCACTTAAGTGGACATACTGTAGTTGTGGGATATGGAATTTGTGGCAAAAATGTGGTTTATGGATTAAAGCTTTTAAAAATCCCCTATATTATTTTGGAACTAAATCCTGCTACTGTACGCATCTATAAGAAAAAGGGAGAGCCTATTTATTTTGCTGATGCCACCCATCCTGAAATATTAAAAAAATTTGGGCTTGAGAGGGCGAGAGCTTTAGTGGTTGCCATCAGTGATCATATTGCTGTAAGGAAAATCATTCAGGTAGCCCGGACTTTAAATCCCCATCTTTACATCATTGCTCGCACCCAGTTTGTAACGGAAATTGATGAGCTTTTAATGCTTGGTGCCAATGAAGTTGTGCCTGAGGAATTTGAGGCCTCTATTGAGCTTTTTATCCGAGTCCTTGAATTTTATAAAATCCCCCAAAATCTGTTAAAAGAATTAACTGATGAGCTTCGCAAGGGACATTATCAGGCCTTAAGAAAAGAAGGTCCATTATCTCTTGTCGATATACCTACGGAGGAATGGTGGAGAATCCTAAACTTTGAGAATTACTTAATAAAGGAGGGGAGTCCCCTTACTGGACTTTCCATTAAAAATCTTGATTTAAGAGCCAAAACCGGGGCAACCATTCTTGCCATCCAAAGAAATAAAGAAATTTTACTTAATCCCTCTCCAGATATCCTTCTTCAGAAAGGAGATATCCTTATACTTACAGGGAGAAAAGAAGATCTAAGGAAGGCGATGGAATATCTTGAAAATCCTATTTCAGCCTGGTATTAGCCTCACAGTCCATAGGTTTATATCCTTGCAAGAAAAAGGGTGGGTGGTAAAAGGGTGAGAGGTAGATTGACAATAAAGGTAAATCTTCTAAAATATAAGCAAAACCACAAGGGGGCTTAAAATGAAAGGAATTCTTTTTTTGTTTTTGATTTTTCTTGGTATTCTTGTTTCCTGCAAGGGGAAGGAAGAAAAGTCAATCCCTGCGGGGAAGACTTTAAATGGAGCCGGGGCCACCTTTCCCTATCCCCTTTATTCAACCTGGGCAGGTGCATATTATAAAGAAACGGGAATAAAGGTTAATTATCAGTCCATTGGCTCAGGAGGAGGAATTCGCCAGATTGCAGAAAGAACTGTTGACTTTGGGGCCTCAGATATGGCTTTGAAGCCTGAGGAGGTAGAAGAAAAAAAGCTTTTGCAGTTTCCTGCTGTGGTGGGAGGGGTAGTTGTGGCTGTAAATTTACCAGAGACAGGGGAGAAGAAATTAGTCTTGGATGGTGAGGCCCTTTGCAAGATCTATCTTGGGGAGATCAAATCATGGTCAGATGCTAAATTAAAGGCCTTAAATCCAGATTTTAATTTACCTGATAAGCCTATTACTCCGGTTTATCGTTCAGATGGATCTGGCACAACCGCTATTTTTACCCATTATTTAAGTGATGTTTGTAAGAATTGGGCAAAAGAAGTAGGCTATGGCACCTCTGTTAGCTTTAAGACAGGGCTTGGAGCCAAAGGAAATGAGGGTGTGGCAAATTATGTCAAAAGAACCCCTTATAGTCTTGGCTATGTGGAATATGCTTATGCAGTGCAAAACAAGATGCAGGTTGCTGATATGAAAAATGCTAAGGGAAAAGTGGTATCTCCTTCTGTGGAGGCCTTTAAAGAGGCTGCAAGTTCTGCTGAGCTCAACCCTGAAAAACATTTTTATGCCTGGATGACCAATGCTCCGGGCGAAAGGGCCTGGCCTATTGCTGGAGCTACCTATATTTTACTTGCAAGAGAAAAAGTGGAAACTAACAAAGAGGTGGTTAAATTTTTTGACTGGGCCTATAAGAAAGGAGACAATGTAGCCTTACAGCTTCACTATGTGCCTCTACCTGAAGAAGTTAAAGAAAAAATCAGGAATTACTGGAAAAGCCAAGGCCTCTATTAAATGAAAATATCTCCCAGCAAGGAGCATCTTTTCAATCTTTTTTTTCTTATAATTACCTTTTTTGCCGCTTTTTTGATAATTTTTTTGCTTTTTGGAATTTTTCTAATCCTTTTTAAGGAATCCTTTCCAGCTATGCAAAGATTTGGTTTCCTGAATTTTATTCTATCTTCCTCTTGGGATCCTGTTAAAGAGCTTTTTGGGGGAGCCATTCCCTTGTTTGGCACCCTGATTACATCTTTTTTAGCTTTAATTGTTGCGGTTCCCATTGCTCTTGGAATTGCAGTTTTTATCACAGAGGTAGCCCCTAAGGCCTTTAAAGAAATTATAGGAATGGCAATAGAGCTTTTGGCTGCTATTCCAAGCATAATTTATGGTATGTGGGGGCTTTTTACCCTTGCCCCTCTCCAGGCAAAATATGTGGAGCCCTTTCTTCAAAAAACCCTTGGCAAGCTCCCACTCCTGGGAAAACTCTTTTCCGGAACCCCTCTGGGAATAGATCTATTTACCGCAAGTCTTATCCTCAGCATTATGATAATTCCTTTTACAGCCTCAGTTGCCAGAGATGCCTTTCAGATTGTGCCCTCGGTTCTTAAGGAATCTGCCTATGGAATCGGGGCAACAAAATGGGAAGTAATAAAGGATGTGGTTTTTCCCTATTGCAAACTTGGAATACTTGGAGGAATCGGTCTTTCCCTCGGAAGAGCCCTTGGAGAGACCATGGCTGTTGCCTTTGTCCTTGGGAATCTGAATCAGTTTCCCACCTCACTTTTTTCAGCCACAGCCACAGTTACCGTTAAACTTGCAAATGAATTTACAGAAGCAGAAAAGGATATCCATCTTGCCGCCCTTTTTTATTTAGCCTTTCTTCTTTTCTTGATGAGCTTTACTATTCTTGCCCTTGGAAAATATTTTACAGAAAGAATTAAGACAAAATGATAAAAAAAAGAAAAATTTTAAATAATATAGCCCTATTTTTTTGTATTTTGACCGCAATTTGGGGACTTTTTTGGCTTTTTTTTATTCTTATTGATGTTATTAGACATGGACTTACAGCTCTTACGCCCTCTTTAATTCTCAATGATCCAGCGCCTCCAGGTATTCCTGGAGGAGGATTAAAACACGCTATAATTGGTCACTTTTTTATTACCCTTACCGCTACACTAATTGGTGTCCCCTTAGGTATACTTGGTGGCACTTTTTTAGCGGAATATGGAAGGAATCTTAAGGTGTCCCGGATAATAAGTTTTCTTTCTGATATTATGGTAAGTGTACCAGCCATTATTGTGGGAGCTTTTGTATATGCCCTTTTTGTTAGGCCCGTTGGACATTTTAATGCCCTTTCAGGAGGGCTTGCCCTTGCTATTATTATGATTCCTGTAATTGTAAAAACTACAGAGAACATGCTTTCTCTTATTCCCTGGACCCTTAGAGAGGCAGCTTTTGCCCTCGGAGCTCCTTATTATAAGGTTATCTTTCAGATAGTTTATAGAGGGGCAGGGGTGGGGATCTTTACCGGAGTTATTCTTGCTATTGCCAGAGTTACAGGCGAGGCAGCACCTCTTCTCTTTACCTCCTTTAATAATGCCTTTACATCTTACAATCTCTTTCAACCCATGGCTTCTCTTACTGTAACTATTTTTCAATATGCAATGGGGCCTTATGAAGACTGGCATCGTCAGGCCTGGGGAGCTTCTTTTCTTATTACCCTTTTTATTTTGTTTCTTGCAGTTCTGGGAAGATACCTTATCAAGAGGAGGTTTAGGTCTTGAAGGTTGAAATTGAGATTAGGAACCTCAATTTTTATTATGCAGGAAAAATTCACGCCTTAAAAAACATAAATCTCCAGATTCAAAAAAACAAGGTAACCGCCCTTATCGGGCCCTCAGGCTGTGGAAAGACTACTCTTTTGCGATGTCTAAACCGGATTCATGACCTTTATCCAGGCAATCGCTATGAAGGAGAAATAATCTTTGAAGGAAAAAATATTCTTGCACGGGAGATTGATCTTATTGAGCTTAGATCAAGGATTGGGATGGTTTTTCAAAAGCCCACTCCATTCCCTATGAGCATCTTTGATAATGTGGCTTATGGTTTAAGACTCCGGGGGATTAAGAATAAAAAAGAGCTTCAAGAAAGAGTGGAAAAGGCCTTAAAAGAAGCGGCTCTCTGGGAGGAGGTAAAGGATAAACTCAATCAAAGTGCTCTTGGCTTATCAGGTGGGCAACAGCAGAGGCTTTGCATAGCCCGGGCCATTGCAGTTGAGCCAGAGGTCTTACTTTTTGATGAACCAACCTCTGCCCTTGACCCTATCTCCACAGGAAAGATAGAAGACCTTATTATTCAACTCAAGAGCAAGATAACTATCGTAATTGTGACCCATAATATGCAGCAGGCAGCTCGCATTTCAGATCAAACAGCTTTTATGTATTTGGGAGAACTTATTGAAATCGGATCAACAGAAAAGATTTTTACGAATCCTGAGAAAAAGCTTACCGAAGAATACATAACCGGAAGATTTGGTTAAAAGAAGATACAAGTGTCTTCAATTGAAAAGGTCACTAAGGGTGCAACATCAGTTACCGTCGCTGTTTTCATAAGCCGAATTCTTGGCCTTCTCAGGGAACAGGTGCTTGCTTACTTCTTTGGGGCTGGAAAGGCTATGGACGCCTATGTTGTGGGATACCGTATCCCCAATCTTCTTCGCGATCTCTTTGCAGAAGGAGCCCTTGCAGGAGCCTTTGTAAAGGTTTTCACAGCAACCACTGAAAAGGAGGGCCTCGAAAGGGCCTTTAAAAAAGCCTCCATCCTTATCTCTAATTTTTTGCTAATCCTCTTAATAATAGTTCTTATAGGTTTTTTTCTTGCACCAATAATTGTCTCTGTGATTGCTCCTGCTTTTAAGACTGATTCCTCAAAGTTTGCTTTAACCGTTTCTCTTACCCGTGTTATGATGCCCTTTCTTCTCTTTATCAGCCTTTCCGCAATCTTTGCAGGGCTTTTAAACTCCATAGGAATATTTTTTCTTCCTGCCCTTTCCTCAGGTTTTTTTAATCTTTCCTCAATTTTAATCGGGGTTTTTGGGTATTATTTACTCCTTTCTTATGGATATGAACCCATTTTTGCCATGGCTTTCGGAGTAACCCTTGGAGGCCTCCTTCAGGCCCTTATGCAGTATCCTTTGCTTAAGAAAAAAGGATTCACCTTTAGATTCAAAGTTGATTTTACTCTGCCTGAATTTTATGAAATTCTCAGACTAATTTTTCCTGTTATCATAGGATTTTCTGCGGTTCAGATAAATATCTTTATTAATACCTTTTTTGCCACCTCCTGTGGGGAGGGGGCAGTTTCATGGTATAGCTATGCCTTTAGAATTATGTATGTGCCTTTAGGGCTTTTTGGGGTTGGCCTTTCTCAAGCCCTATTGCCTGAATTAACAAGAAACATTACCCAGGGAAATTTTTCTCTTGCAAGGGAAACCTATGGAAGAGCCCTGATTGTATCTTTAAGCCTCTCTTTACCCTCAGCCTTAGGATTATTCTTACTCTCCGAAGAGATTGTCAAGATTCTTTTTGAAAGAGGAGCCTTTAAGCCAGAGGATACCTTGTGGACCTCAGAGATTCTTAAAATTTTTTCTTTAGCCCTTCCCTTTTATGGTCTTTCAAAGGCTACAGTTCCCCTTTTTTATGCTCTAAATCGGACAGGTGTTCCTGCAGCAGGGTCCTTTCTTGCTGTTTTCATAAATCTTTTGATAATCCTTTTTACTATAAAAATATTTGGAATAAAAGGGGTAGCCCTTGGAACCACTGGGGGGCTTTTTGCCCAATGCCTTTTTCTTTTATTTTTAAGTTTTAGATACCTTGGTTTTCCTGAAAAAGAATTTTTCCTGCGAAGCTTGTTAACCTTTTTTATTTCTCTTATAGCCCTCTCTGGAGTTATTTTATTCAGTAAGAGTTTTCTTTTCTCTCCCGGTCTCAGACTAATTTTTGCCATACCCTTAGGAGCCTTTGTGTTTATTATAATTTGTAAGTTTTTAGGTCCAAAGGAAACTTATATTTTTTATAAAAAGTTATTAAGAAAATAAAACATCAAGTTTTTATTCAAGGATAGAAAACTCGTGTTTGTTTGCCCTCTTATCTTTTGGGACTTAAATCTGCATCCTTTAGCAAGTAATTTCGAGCTTTTCACAATAAGACTGACTTTTTGGCAAATTACCCCCATGCAATCCTCTACCACTCCATGCTGTCTTATTTGAATTAAGCCAGAAATTAGCACAGGTTTGATAAGGGCAAAAGATTTTGAGCCCCGATAGGTCGCAATCCTTTACTCTTCACATGCAATCCCTTTACTCCCTTTCATGCAATCCCTTTACCTTTTCTCATGCAATCTCTTTACACCCCTTATGCAATTCCTTTTCACCCCTCATGCAATCCCTTTACCCTTCCGATGCAATCCCTTTACCCTTCTGATGCAATCCCTTTACTCTCCTGATGCAATCCCTTTTGAAGTAGGGCAGGTTTCAACAAGTTGAATGATCCTTTTAAAGCGGTTTTATTTGAGTCGCAATCCCTTTTGAAGTAGGGCAGGTTTCAACAAAGAGAGTTGCTGAAGGGGAGTTTTTGGGTGGTGCCTGGTCGCAATCCCTTTTGAAGTAGGGCAGGTTTCAACCTTTAAAATAATCATATGCATTATTGGTCTTTCGTTCAAAAAGTCGCAATCCCTTTTGAAGTAGGGCAGGTTTCAACCCTATTTTGACTCATCTCTCACAAAATCATGCCCATAGAAGTCGCAATCCCTTTTGAAGTAGGGCAGGTTTCAACCATAATAGGTGTTTGCACAAATAATCCATCTTTAGTCGCAATCCCTTTTGAAGTAGGGCAGGTTTCAACCTTAGAAAGAGTGGATTTAACATGGTGCACTGATACAGCTGGATGGTCGCAATCCCTTTTGAAGTAGGGCAGGTTTCAACCCTTACACCTCAGAAAGCTCATCAATCCTACCTTGTGATTGTTTATCACAAACTATATTTTTCAAATCAACCCCCTAAAACCCGCATCATCCCTCACTTCCAAAACCAGGGAAACACAAAATTTTCCCCATTATATCAATAACTTATAACCACACTTTTTCACCCTATAACTGCAATTGATTCTCAATTTCCTACCCCAAAAATTACCCCCTAAAACCCTTGCTATATCAACCCTTCATGTCCCTAAAAAATTATCATATTCTTCACTTAATATATTTATACACACCTTTAAAAAGCTCACACCTTCCCCATTACTCTCAACCCAAAAATCCTCTTTAACTTAGCCCCAAACTCTTAACTTAAACCCAAACTCCAAAAGAAGAAAAAACGCTATTCACTTGTCAAAGACCTACTCATTTTCAACCCATCTTCCCATCTCTTACCACATTTCTCCAAAAAGTCAACCCTGATTTTTTAAAATTTGTTTATAAACCTGTATCAAGTATTAAGCCCAAACAACCCCCGCATCCACCCCCATGACAACCCCATGTATTTGCCTTTTCTCTCCTCTCTCCACCCTCACACATACACAAAAAGCCATCCCTTACTTCAGCCACATCCTTCTTCTTTATCTAACGGATATAAACCAAGGTAACACATCAATTTATCTTCTCCCAGAAAAAGCCCTTGATATTCCTCTCCCTTGAAGAAAACTCAATCCCGATAAGATAAATCTCCTTAGACTTCCCCTCATACTTCTTATGATACCCTTTTTCTTTCAATTGAGCTAAAGCTTTACCCTCTCCCTCCTCCCCCTCAACCACCTTAAACTCAAAAAGATAAACTCTTTCCCTATAAAGCACCGTCAAATCTATTTGCCCCTTATTCGTTATATCCTCAGGGATTACCTCAAGCCCTGACCCACATAAAAAGGCATAAAAACAACTTGCATAATACCCCTCATAACGGGAAAGCTCATTTTTCCTGAACCAATCATGGGGTATCCCTGCATAAAGCCCCTCAAGAACCTTCTTCATCTTCTCAAACTGATTTCCCTCAAGAGCCAAAAGAAAATCCCTTGTCTTTAAAGGAACTTCCCCTGTATCCCCTGTAAAATACTCAGCAAGCACCTCATTTAAGGCTAACTTTACCTCTTTATTGGGATAGGAAAGCTCATAAAGAATCTTATCTGCAAGGCTAAACATTCTTTTTATGGTAAGATAGCCTGCTTGAAAAAGGAGATTCTCAGGCCTAACCCTATCTATATCAAAGGACCCAATAAGTGAGTCTGTTGCCACAAGATTTTCAAGCTCAGGAAGATAAAAACGCTTCTCCATTAAAAGTTTTACAAGAAAACTTGGAGTCCCAGTTTCAAACCAGTAGGGGTGGAATTTTTTTTCCTCTAAATAGAGAAGGATATCAAAGGGATTGTAGAGAGGCTCCCCAAGCCAGGAATAACCATTATACCAGCATTTTATAAGCTTTAAATCCTTATCTTGCAGTTCCTCTCTGAAAACCTCTTCAAGTTCCCTTTGAGTATATCCGCAAATAGTTGAATACTCCTTGCTTAAAGTAATATCTCTTAACTGATTTAGGCCTGAAAAAAGGGAGACCTTTGAGAATTTTGAAACCCCTGTAATAAAGACAAACTTTAAATAAACATCGGCATCCTTTATAACCCCATAGAGATTCTTTAAATGCTCCCTTAAGGTTAAACTTAGTTCTTTGTTTTCTATGCGATCAAGAATGGGTTTGTCATATTCATCAATCAGAATCACTACCTTGGTTTTATATTTTTCATAGGCCTTTTCAATAAGATCCTCAAAAGAAGCCCTATAATCAGAGGAATCTTCCCAATCTAATTGAAGGGTTTTATGATTTTTCTTAAGAATTCTTTTTATCCGCAAAAGGAAATCTTCTTCACTTAAGATATTGCCAGCGCCAAAACTTATATGAATAACAGGATACCTAACACTCCAGTCCCAGTTCTTTTCAAGATAGAGCTCTTGGAAAAGCTCTTTTCTTCCAAGGAAGGCCTGTTTCAGGGTGTCCACAAAAAGGGATTTTCCAAATCTCCTTGGGCGGGAGAGAAAATAGTAAGTTCCCTCTTCAACAAGTTTTGCCACAAAAGGTGTCTTATCCACATAATAATAGGGTTCACTTCTAATCTTTTCAAAGCTTGAAATCCCGATGGGAAGTTTTTTCTCCATAGTTTTATTTTAAGGTCTCTTTTTTGAAAAATCAATGTCAGTTCTTTTTTTATACAATCCTTTTTTAAAAACAGGGCAATTTTTGTCATTACTAAGGGGCAGACCTTAGGTGTATGACCCATGCAAGGTTGTAAATTTTTAAAGTAAGAGAAAAAAACTTGAGATTACAGTTGATGGGCAACGAAAGGGAAGATTAGCTTAGTTTTCAAGGGGCACAAAAGAGGCTCAAAAGGCCTTCAGATTTTTTAACCCTGAAACCAAAGAAACAAATGGGCCGCGGAGGACTCGAACCTCCAACCTATGGATTAAGAGTCCATTGCTCTACCAATTGAGCTAGCGGCCCTGTTATGTTAAATCAAAATATTTTAAAAATTAACCTGAATTTGAGGTTTGTCAAGAGTATTTATGTCCATATCTTTTGAAACTTAAGAGGATTTTTTCTACTGCTTCTGTTGTAGGAAAATGAACTTTCCTCCTTTTCCAACCCTTCTTTTTTTTTGTAGGGATAGGAACTTATGTTTTTAGAGGTGGGGAAAGGGAAAGAGGCTTATATTGACAAAATATATTGACATAAGGAAATATCCTTTTATGATACTTGAAAAATTAATAAAGATTTCAAAGGGGAAAATCTTATGAAGGTGGCTATACACATATCGCATGAGGCGTTATATAAAATTGGTGGCATTGGAGAAGTTCTCGCAGGGCTTTGCACAGCTCCAAGTTATCAAAACTTTTTTGAAAAGACCCTCTTTTATGGCCCCCTCTTTGAATACATTGGCTCTGCTTCAACGCGCCTTGGAAAAGACGGAGTTGTTTACTATTCCAGTAAAGATCACTATGACACAGGCCACTTTGGTGAACTTTTCAAACCTGTTCTTGAAAAATATAACATTGATATTGTATATGGGAAAAGACGCCTCCTTAGTGAATTAAATCCTTCCCGTCAGGCAAAGGTTGATGTCCTGCTTGTTGACATAACCCAGATGAAAAAGGAGGAGGTAATTTATCAAAAATACCTCTTTTGGGAAAAATTTGGGCTTTCCTCAGATAAATATGAACGAGATTGGGACTATGAGCAGTATCTTAGAATCAGTTTCTGCTATCTTGAATTTTTAAAACTACTATATCCAAAAGCCTCAAAATTTTACCATTTTGGACATGAGTATATGGGAATTCCCTCTCTATTAGCTCTTGAACTTCACCCTGAATTTAATCCTGAAAAGCATCAGAGAATATTTTATGCCCATGAGGTAGCACCGGTTCGTAGAATTGTGGAAAATTTGCCTGGACATGATATCACCTTTTATAATCTTCTTGAAAAGTCCAAAGCTAACCAACGAAGTCTTGAAGAGATATTTGGACCTCAGATGGACTGGTATAGAACAGCCCTTGTGAAACTGGCTCACCGCTTTGATAAAATATTTGCAGTAGGCGATCTTGTTGCTGAGGAATATAAATTTCTTGTCCCAGAAGCAGATCCATCAAAGATTAAGGTAGTTTATAATGGCCTGTCTGTAGATCACATATCCTTTGAAGAGGTTCAACTTAGCAGGAAAAAATTTTCCAAATGTCTAAGTCAAAAGGGATGTGATAGGGTTGACCTTATTTTTTCTCATGCCTGTCGATTAGTTAAAAGTAAAGGTGTCTGGAGGGATATAAAACTCTTTTTCTTCTTAGATTCCCTGCTTGCAAGGGAAAACCTAAAAGGGATCTTCTTTCTTCTTGCTTCACAAGTCCCCCAGGGAAGACCTGTTGAGGCTGTTGACCGAATGGTCCAGGAATATGGCTGGCCCTTTGAACACAAAATTGGTTGGCCAGATCTGGTAGGCTATGAAATTGAAGTTTACCAACTTATTGAGAAATTTAATTCCCAAGCTAAAGCTATTAAAGCTATTTTTATTAATCAATTTGGATTATCCAAAAGAAAATGTGGTATTGATTTTCCTGAAGACATAACCACCAGAGATTTAAGACTGGCAAGTGATGTGGAATTGGGGTTTTCCATCTATGAACCCTTTGGAATCTCTCATATTGAAGTTCTTCCATCCGGGGGTCTTTCTCTGCTTTCAACCTCCTGCGGGGTTTATTTTTTTCTTGAAAAGATTTTTTCAGAAGACTTTAAACCCTATGTGGCTATAAATTTTGTAGAGATTGCTAAGGACCTTCCTGAAACGCTTCTCTTAACTCTTTCTGAGGATAAAAGAGATGTCCTTGAAGAGTTAGCTATAGCTAAATATTCAGAATTAATCTACAAGAAATTGCCTAAAACAGAAGAGGAAAGACTTTACCTTTATGAAAAGACTCAGCCCTATCTGAGTAAACTTGACTGGGAAAGTGTTATAAAGAGATTTTTTCTCCCTGCCCTTGAAGGATCTTAGAGTATTTCAAAGGGTTGATGCTCCTCTTTCCAGTGATTGAAAAAATCCTCTCTTAGCCGGTGGAGTATCTTTTCATATTCAAGAGGCTTAATGGAGGCACCCTTTATACCACCCTTCAGATTGATTTCAGAGAGATAGGGGCCCTTTCCTTCAATATAGGCAAGATCAAGATGAGCAAAGAAAAAACCTCCTCTTTCCATCACTCTTTTGCAAAAGGTGGTTTCCTCCTCAGATAGTTCATAGGGAGTTGCTTTTCCTCCAAAGAAAAGATTTTGTCTGAAGTTGTCCGGGTTTTCTCTTAAATAGGCCTCCTTATAAAGCTCACCAAGAACAATCACTCTCAAGTCCTTCCAGTCTCTAAATAAAGGCTGTAAGACAAAGGGAAATTCAAGGGCTTGCGTTCCAGCAAGATTAAAAAGCTCCTCAAGATCTCTCCAGAGTTTAACTCCTAATCCACAGTTAGCCTGATCCTTTTTAGTGATAAAACCTGCATAAGGTGGGGGATTTTGCATAACCTGAAGAAGAGAGACCTGATTTTTGATAACATAGGTATAAGGAGGCATAAATTCTCTCAAAATTTCTGCCTGAGCAACCTTTGAGGCACTCAGGATCTGTGACAGAAAGCTTGGAAAAGATATGACTTCACGACATTGAAGATCAAAAATAAGATGGAAGTTATCTGGTCTGATGGGAATTCTGGTTAAAAGGAGGTCCCCCTTTTTTAAAAGGGGAAAATTTCTTAAAAGGGATTGATAAGTAGGAATGACATAAAAAGGGGACATCAGGGTTTATTTTTTGAGATAGGTAAGATCAGCATTACAGGATCCGCAGAAAAACTTAACTGGCCCCAGAACCTCTGCCTCCTCTTCTACAGGTTCTAAATGACCCTCTTCAGTTTGAAGATAGTGGATATAAAAGGTGGCATTTTCAATAATATCATAAAATTCCTCAGAATTACCACAAAAGGGACAAATTATCTTTTCCTTTCTTGGCAAAAGAAAGGGTTTTTTAACTTTTATTTTGTGGGTCTTACCAGTAGCTAAGACCTTTTCCATTTGACCTCCTTTACCTTCCAAAATAGCCGGTATATTCAGCTTCGGCAAGCACATGGGGCTTTAAAGCCCTTAAAAGGTCTTTATAGCTTGGTTTTTCTGTAAGTTTTATTTCTGAAACTTTGAGGGCAAAAAGTTTAAAAACATAGGGATGATCCCCTGTGCCAGGAGGGGGTTGTGGTCCTCCCCAACCCTTAAATCCAAAAGAGTTGATCAATTCCTTAGCTGGAGGAGAAATCTCTTTCATGGAAGCTCCCTCTTTAAATTCCTTTACTGTAGGGGGGATATTGATTATAACCCAGTGAATCCAGTTTCTGGCAACGGGGTGAATATCCACACAGACTAAAACAAGGGATAGAGTCCCTTCAGGGATACTCTCCCACTTAAGAGGAGGAGATATATTCTTACCTCCAGCCCCAGGCATTACATATTTAACTGGAATCTTACCTTTATCTGAAAAGGCCGGAGAAGATATTTGCATAGCCTTTCCTCCTGCCAAAGCTATTCCTGTAAATAAAAATAAGACAGCTATTGAAGCTTTAAAGCCCTTAAGGTAAAACCTTCTTTTCTTTACCTCTGTCAAGGTCCTTCACCTTTTTTTCTGCCTCTAAATACATTTTAGAGTCTTTTTGTAAAAAGGAAAGGGCTTTTTTGTAATGAAAGACAGCTGTCTTAAAGTCTCCTCTATTTTCATAGTATTTCCCAAAATAAAAATGGGATTCCCCTAAGAGCTCCATACGGGAACAGAGAAGACCAAAGTGGTAATAAAAAAAGGGATCCTGTTTGAGGAATTTGTTTTCATCTAAGGCCTTAAAAATTTGATAACTCTGGTTTAATTCCCCTGTCTCAGAGTAGGCTCGGGCTAAGAGATATTTTCTTTTGAGTTCCAGGATTTCTCCAAGTCCTGATTTAGAAAAAGAAAGGGCACTTAGGATCTCTCTGGCCTTAACATAGTCACCTTTTTGAAAGTAAAGCTCTGCAAGATCAAGTTTAAAGTAATCTCTGGAGGGAAGACCTTTTAAGGCTGTGGTAAGTTCTTTTTCTGCCTCAACAAAAAATCTACTCTCCATCAGGGCAATACCTAATTGATAGCGCAAAAGGGGATCATCCTTTTCCTTTAGCTGGGCCTTTAAAACCAGAATAAGGTCACTTGAGTCCTCGGCTTCACCCCGAATTCTTGCCTTTAATCTTAAAAAATAATAGGGATCTCCCGAAAGGGTATAGCGATCCTTGAAGGGAATGGCACTCCTTTCTGCAAGATTTTGCAGATAATTCAATCTTTCCTGAGGTAAAGGATGGGTAAGGAGATAACGATAATTTAATTCTATGGCAAAGGAGCTTTCCTTGGATAGCCTTTGAAAGACCCGTGCCATAGCTTGAGGATTAAATCCTGCTTTGGTGAGAATCTCAAAACCCATGCGGTCTGCCTCTTCTTCATCCATTCGGCTGTAAGCAAGAAGCTTGGTCTGAGCCAAGGCAGTTCCCGTAATCCCCACAATCTGTCCTGCCTGCCCGCCACCAAGAAAAATTGCTGCTAAGGTTG
This sequence comes from Caldimicrobium thiodismutans, assembly GCF_001548275.1. Taxonomy (GTDB): domain Bacteria; phylum Desulfobacterota; class Thermodesulfobacteria; order Thermodesulfobacteriales; family Thermodesulfobacteriaceae; genus Caldimicrobium; species Caldimicrobium thiodismutans. The sequence continues at coordinate 1,047,199 of NZ_AP014945.1, read as the reverse complement.
CTGCAGTTGTAGCTATCTGCATTTTTTTAATAGTCTCAATCCTCTTGGCTACATGCCTTGCTAAATTATGGCTCATTTCATGGGCCAGAATACCAGCAAGCTCATCCTCACTTTCAAGAGACTCAAAAAGTCCTGTATTTAAAAATATATAGCCCCCTGGAACGGAGAAGGCATTGAAAGTTTTATCTTTGATAATGAAGAAACGAAAATTAAAGGGAGAAAAGGAAACCCCTTTTTGAGAAAGAAGCTCACCAAGTAGATTGACATAAGTTACAGCCTCCACATCCTTTAATATCTCAAGACTTCTGGAAACCTCCTGTAACACTTCTTTACCAATTTTCTCTTCCTCCTCAAGGGAAATTAGAGCCTTAAGAGGGGTGATTGTAATAAAAACAAAAATTAAGAGTAAGGTAATTACCCTTTTAAGCATAGGTTATATCCTCCAGAATGATAGCATAGAGAAAGAAAGGAGATAAAAAATGATCTGGTTAAAATGAGGGGGGCCAATTTATCCTTATGGCGGAGGCGTATGGGAATTGAACCCACCCACCCCTTTTTGGGGTGCACCGGGTTTGAAGCCCGGGAGGGGCACCAGCCCCCTCACGCCTCCATTTAAAAAATGCAAGGGGCTATTGGGGAAACTTGCGGCACCCGGAGAGCCCGGCTACCGTTGCTCCCTTTCGGGCCTGGCGGGGTTCACCGGGATCCGTCGCACAAGCCCCCAATAGCCTTAATGAAAAATTATAATGCAGATTAATTAAATTTCAAAATCCTCTTAGTGCCCTCCCACTTTGAGAATTCCTGAGGCAGCTAAAAGTAGAATCAATACCTGAAGAAGAGCCAAAAAGGCATATATGGACTCCTTCTTTTTAAGAAAAATAGGAAGAATCCTTATATAACAAATTATGCTTAAAGCACTGAGAAAGGCAATGGGTAAAAAGTTCAAAAAATCGCCTTTGTGAAGAAGGGTGATCCAGGCCCAACCAGACTGAATCCTGGTAACCTCAAGATATTTGTGGACATTAAGTTTCCAATACTGAGGCAAATCCTCAACGGGTAGGTAAGGAGAAAAAATTCCAAAAACATAAATCGCAAAAGTAATCACAATTCCAATAAGACCTAATTTCATACCTATATCAAGAAGAGCTGCATAGGAAAGCTGTTCTTCTGAAGGTTTGATTTCTTTAGCCATTGTTTCCCTCCTTTCTAAAAGTTTTTTTAAGTCCAGATTCCAAGGCCTTTAAGCAGGGCCCTTAAGCCTGAAAAAGCAAGAAGACCAATAACTACCCAGCGAATCACTTTGGGTTTGGCAACTGCTAAAACTCTAACTCCCACAATAGAACCAAGCATAATTCCAACAATAGAGGGAACCACTATCATGGGTATGATAGCTCCACTGTTAAGATAAATCCAGGCAGCTGAAGTATCCGTAATAGAGAGCAAAAATTTACTGGTTGAAACTGCAACCTTTAAGGGAACACCCATTAATAAGTTAAGAACAGGGACATTGGCCCAGCCAGCTCCAAGTCCAAACATTCCTGCCATAATTCCTATCACAACAAAAAGAAGAAGAGCAATAGGTGTTCTATGCACTTTCCATTCCACTTCCTTTCCGGTAGTAGGCTCATAATAAATTCCATAAATCTTTAAAGCCCGGGAAAGGGCATCTGCCTTTTTAACTTCAGGATATTCAGACTTTTTAGCAGTAAGCATAATAACTACAATACCAAGAATAGTAAGTCCAAGAAGGGTATTTACTACATTTTTGGGAAGAGAAAGCCCTATCATAGCACCAAAGATAGCACTTGTTGAGGCAATTAGGGCAAGGGGAATAGTGAGTCTTAAATCCGCAAGCCCTCTTCTTAAAAGCCCTGGGCCAGCAGCAAGAGCCCCAGAAAGGGCTACAAGTAATCCTGCACCCCTTACAAAGTCTAAATTAAATGGAAAAAATCCACCCACTATAGGCACAAAAAGAACTCCTCCTCCAACACCTCCCAGCACAGCAATGATCCCCAAAATAAAGGTTACGATAAAAAGCAAAAGCGGCCAAGCCCACCAGGGAAAACTCGAGCCCCCCTCCATAACCTGAGGAGTAGTCTCTGCTGCCATACTAATTACACATGTAAATAAAAGAAGAAGCGCAACCATACTGAAAGTACGAAGTAACCACCTCATATCCCCCTCCTCCTTAGTATTTTTAGTTTTAGAGGGTAATACCAGATTTAATTTTTGCAACATTTTATGAATTTTGTAGAAAATTGAAAAAAGTTCTCTCTCCATATAAGGTTTTGGTTGCATAAGCTCAGATCCTTACAAGAAAAAGGAAGGAGGGGAAAAAGGTGAGAGGTGAAAGGCAGATTTATCTGTCAAAAGAGGTAGCTTTAAGCCTCAAAAGATAGAGGTGCATACACCTTTGTTTTAAATCCTGTTAAAATGTTAGTGGAATAGGCTACCAATAAGAGGATTCCATTAATTGGGATATTTCTTGAATCTTAAGATTAACTCCTTTAATAACAAAGATTCCATCTTCAAAGAGGGTTATTAAGACAGCTTTTAAATGATAGACTTCAAAGGCAAAGAACAAAGTGTTTTCAAGGTTTAAAAGTTCACAGAGAAGGGCCCGAATAAAGCCCCCATGGGTAAAGATGGCATAATTTCCAGCTTCAAGACCTTTCAGTAGCTCCCAGAACTTTTTTGCCCTCTCCCTTAAATCCCTTAGAGATTCCCCACCTGGAGGAGAAAGATAATCTTTTTTTAGCCTTTCCCAGTAAAGGGGTTCTTTATAGACCTCTTCCCTTGGTCTTCCCGCCCAGGTTCCATAATTTATCTCTTTCAGTTCATTTCTTACCTCAAGGGGAAGTCCCTTTTCCTTTGAGAGAATCTGAGCTGGATAGAGAGCCCTTTTTAAAGGGCTTGAAAAAAGTTTTTTTAAAGGAATTTCCTTGAGCCCTTCAACTACCTCAAGAGAAAGTTTTTCTCCTTGAGAGGATAGAGGAACATCTACCTGACCATAAAACACTTTACGATACTCTTCTGCAATAGGACCGTGCCGGAAAATAATAAAATTTTTCATAAAGCTTTTTACTTTTAAGTTAAGGTTTTCTCCATCTCAAGAAGGGTCTTAAAATCAACCCTTAAAAGATTTCTAAACTTTTCATTTATCTCCTTCCAAATGCGATTTACAGGACAAACTCCCTCTCTTACGCAAAAATTAGGATTATCTACACACTTATTTATAGCAATTTTCCCGATGAAACTTTCAAGAACCTCAAGAAGGGTAATTTTTTCAGGGGGTTTTCTCAGCTTATATCCTCCTCTTTTTCCTCTATGAATCTCCACAATTCCAGCAGCTTCAAGGGTCTGGCCAATTCTTGCAAGAACCGTTATAGGTATCGCCATTGCCTCACTTATCTCACCTCGGGAGATGATTTTTCCATTATTCTGCGCAAGAAAAAGCACCATCCTCACAGCATAATCTTCAAGTATTCCAAATTCCATAGCTCCTCCTTATAATCAAAAGTTACCTATAAAATTAAATTTTAACAATTAATTTTTATTTTGGAAGATGTCGAATTGCCTCATTAAAAATCTATTCAAAATTTTATCGTTGCCTCATATAAAAAATCTTAGCTCCTCTCTTGAACCTTCACGATAAAAATATCTATTTCGCCCCTCTTGAATTTACAAGCTTAGTTCTTTCGTAAAACTTATTTCAAAGGAAAAAGTGGGTGGGAAGGTAAAGGAGCTTTACAGAAAGATAAGGAGGTATTAGAAAATGCTCGAGAGAGCATATTTAGAGAAAAAAAGGGGATTATTTCCGGGGAAAAAATTGACAATAAAAAGTAGGGGGAGGTAAAATAAATTCCTTCAAAAAATTAAAGGAGGCATTAGGAGATATCCCGCTTGAATTCTAAAAAGGTTTGTGCTACTTTATAATCTAAATCATTAAAGAGGTGGGAGCTTGTGTTTGAAAACTTAACGGAAAGATTAGAAAAGGCTTTATCAGGCTTTAAGGATAGGGGCAAACTTAGTGCAGAAGATATTAAAAAGGGCTTACGGGAAATAAGGCTTGCTCTCCTTGAGGCGGATGTTAATTACAAAGTAGTCAAGGATTTTCTGCAAAGAGTGGAAAACAGGGCCCTTTCCTCTGAGGTTCTTGAGAGTCTTACCCCCTTTCAACAGATGGTCAAGATTGTCTATGACGAACTGGTTGAGACCCTCGGAGGCAAGGCCTCAGGCTTAAATCTTACTGGAAAACCTTCCGTTATTCTTTTAGCAGGGCTTCAAGGCTCAGGTAAAACTACTACAGCTGCCAAACTTGCTAAATATCTTAAAAAAAAGGGACACAATCCTTTACTTTGCTCAACAGATATTTACAGACCTGCTGCCATTGACCAGTTACGCATCCTTTCTGAAAAGATTGAGCTGCCCTTTGTTTCAGCTACCCCTCAGGAAAAGGCTCTTGAAATTGCTGAGCGGGCCTTAAAAATTGCAAAAGACTCAGGCAGAGATGTCTTGATTGTGGATACCGCTGGAAGATTACATATTGATGAAGCCCTTATGGAGGAACTCAAGGCTATTAAAGATTTTTTAAAACCTCAAGAGGTTCTCTTAGTAGCTGACGCTATGATGGGGCAAGATGCGGTGAATGTAGCCCAAACCTTTCAGGAAAGAGTAGGCCTTACAGGAATTATTCTTACCAAGGTAGAGGGAGATGCCCGTGGAGGAGCAGCCTTTTCTATTAAAGAGGTCACTGGCTGTCCTATAAAATTTCTGGGCATTGGAGAGAAATTAGATGCCCTTGAAGTCTTTCACCCTGAAAGACTTGCATCAAGAATCCTTGGAATGGGGGATATTTTGACCCTGGTGGAAAAGGCTCAGGAGGCCTTTGATATTAAAAAGGCGCGCGAGCTTGAAAAAAAACTTAAAAAACTTCAATTTGATCTTGAAGACTTAAGAGAACAGCTTCAGCAAATGAAAAAACTTGGGTCCATAAAAGATATTTTGAGTTTTCTACCCGGGTTAGGAAAGAAAATTGACAATCTCCCTATCAATGAGAAGGAGATCCATAAGATGGAGGCTATCATTAATTCTATGACCCCTCAGGAAAGACGCAATCCTCACATCATTAATGCCAGCAGAAAACGCAGAATTGCCAAAGGCTCTGGAACCACAGTTCAGGATGTAAATAAACTTCTTAAAAGCTTTGAAGAAATGAAGACCTTAATGAAACAATTCAAAAGCCCGGGAAAAATGCATGGCTTCCTTAGGCGTTTTATGGGGGTGTAAGCTTTATGCCCCAGAAAATCGTCTGTACCAATCGCAAGGCCCATCATCTTTATGATATAGAGGAAACTTATGAAGCAGGTATTCAACTCTTAGGGTGTGAAGTCAAATCCCTGCGCGAAGGTAGAGCCAATCTCTCGGATAGTTTTGCAAGAATTCTCAATGGAGAGCTCTTTCTCTATAACTTTCATATAAGTCCCTATCCTCACAGTCTTGAGGCGAAAAACCTTGACCCTACTCGCACAAGAAAACTCCTTATGCACAAAAGGGAGATAAAACGCCTCTCCGGAAAGGTTCAGGAAAAAGGTTATACCCTTGTGCCTCTCAAGGTTTATTTTAATGAAAGAGGTCTTGCTAAAGTAGAATTAGGCTTAGCTAAGGGTAAAAAGGTCTTTGATCGCCGGGAAGACATTAAACGCCGGGAACTTGATCGGGAAATCAGACGAAAATACAAGGGAAAAATAAAGTAAGACCTCATTTATGCGCCCTCTTTATCTCTCAATTCAGGGCTTTGGCCCCTATTTAAAAACAGTCCTTGACGAAAATATCTTTTATCTGATCCACAAAGAGAGACTTTTTCTTATCTCAGGGGAGATAGGCTCTGGAAAGACCACCCTCTTTGATGCCATCCTTTTTGCTATCTTTGGAGAGGCTTCCTTTCCTGAGCGCACACCTAAGGATCTTATCTCCCATCTGCTTAAAAGATACCCTCAAATTGTCCCAGAGGTAACTTTCAATTTTCTCTATCAGGGAAAGATTTACAGGGTTTTGCGCAGACCCCCTTATGAGAGACAAACAGGCACAGTTTCCCTCTGGATTGGAAATAAACTATATTCTCAAAAGGCAGGTGAGGTCTCAGAAAAGATTCGTGAGCTCTTTGGCCTGGATGGAAAACAATTCAAGAAGGTCTTTTTAATCCCTCAGGGAGAATACCGAGAGATACTCCTTTCTGATCCTAAAGAAAGAAAGGCCCTCTTTGAAAAACTCTTTGATACAGAGACCCTATCAAGACTTGAGGAATTTTTTAAAGAACAGGCTAAGGCCTTAAAAGAAAAGCTCACTCTTCTTAAGGAGAGAGAGGCTGAGCTTATGAAACTTGCCGAGGTGTCCAGACCTGAAGAACTTGTTGAAAAGCTTAAATACCTCTCAAATCAGAATGAGCTTATTCAAAGGGAATTAAAAAAACTTACCCAGGGATTAAAACATTGCGAGGAAGACATTAAAAAAAAGGAGCAAGCCCTTGAGCTTCTTCAAAAAGGACTCTCTCTTGAGAAAGAATTAAAGGAACTATCCACAAAACTTCCTGAGATAGAGGCCTTAAAGGAAAAGGTTGAAAAATTAAAATCCCTACGAGGGAAAGCTCCATATTTGGAGGCCTTAGAGCGAAATAAAATCCTTATCAAAGAAAGACATCTTGCCTTGCAGAAGGAAAAGACCTCTATTGAAAAACTCAATATCGCCTTAAAAGAGAACTCTCAAAGGTTAAACGAACTTTCTGAAAGGGAAGCTCACATTAAAATCAAAAGAGAGGAGCTTTTGAAAAAGGAAGAGGCCTTGCAAACCTTACAAAAGGCAAGGCTTTATGAGGAGAATCTTAGAGAACTTGAAAGAATATACCTGAATACGAAAAATGAATTGGAATCTGTAGAATCCTCAGGAGAAGTTTTACAAAAGAAGCTTGAATTAATCCAAAAGGAGAGGGAGGAGCTAAAAAATTTACTTGAAATCTCAAGAGCTCTGGCGGAAAAAAAAGAAAAGCTATCTTATTTAAGGGCCTTTTATGAAAAAAATCAAAACCTTCTAAAGCTTAAAGAAAAACTCAAAGAACTTGAAAGGCAGAGGCACTACCTGCAGAAAGAGCTTGAGCACTTAAAAATGAAGCACCTTGCCATAATTCTATCTCAAAACCTGAGAGAAGGAGAGCCCTGTCCGGTCTGTGGATCCCTTGTCCATCCTGCTAAACCCCAAAGGGACCTCTTTTTGCCTCAGATTGAGCACCTTCAGAAAAATTTAGAAAAAGTTGAGGCAGAAATTGAAAATACTAAAAAAGAGGCCTCTCACCTTGAAGGAGAGCTTTCTTTCCTCCAAAATATGGTTCAAGAAAAGGAAGAAGAAATAAAGGAAAGTCTTTTGGCTCTGGAAAAATCTTATGGGGAACTTGTTCAGAAAAAGTTTTCTTTTAAAGAACTTACTCAGTATGAAAAAAAAGAAAAAGAGCTTAAACTTCTGCTTGAAGGTTTGGAAAGACAAAAAAAAGAGCTTCAAAATAGACTTCTCCAGGTCTCGGAAAAAAGGGCATCCCTGGAAGGAGAGATTAAGGCCTTAAAGGGCTTTTTAAAGGATTCTCAAGATGAAGAAAAACTTAAAGAGGAGATTAAAAGAATTACTGAAGAAATCAAACTCTTTGAAGAGAACTCTAAAAAACTTCAGGCAACCCATTTAAAACTTGAAAGGGTCCTTCACACCCATATGGCCAATTATGAAAACCTTAAGAGAGAGATTAAAGAGCGTCTGCAAGAACTAAAGGCTTTTGCTAAGGAATTAGTCTCCTTGATAAAAGGGAGACTTTTTAAAAATTTTTCTGAAATAAAAAAGGGCCTTCAGGAAATTAAAAATCTTCCCCACTATGAGAAATATCTTTTTGATTTTGAAAGGGATAGACACAGACTCACCTTGGCCCTCAGGGAGCTAAAAGAAGAGGCCTCTAAAAATAATCTAACTTTAAATCCAGAAACCTTAAAGCAACTTACTATAGAACTAACCAAATTGAATCAGGAAAAGCTTAAAATAGAAAAAGAAAAGGTGGAAAGGGAGAGAAATCTTGGAAAGGTGGAGGAGCTTCTTCATCAGTCTGAAAATTATCTAAAGTCTTATGGAGAGATATTAAAGGAAAAAAGGGTTCTGGAAGAGGAGTATCCCTATCTTGAAAAACTAAGCCTTCTTCTTTCCGGAAAAAATACCAACATTTCCTTTCACTCCTTTGTTCTCTCGCGGTTTTTAAGTCTTATTCTCAAAAAGGCTAACACCTATTTTTCTGATTTTACCTTTGGAAGATATCGCTTTGTTGAGGGAGATATCTTTACTAAAAGGTTTATTCTTGAGGTCTTTGACACCTATACTGGTTCAAAGCGTGAGGTAAAGACTCTCTCAGGGGGAGAATCCTTTTTAGCAGCTCTTTCCTTTGCCCTTGGTTCATCTGATGTTCTGCTAACCCTTTCCAAAAAAGGACCTCTTGAGACCCTACTCATTGATGAAGGCTTTGGTTCCTTAGATGAACAAACCTTAGACAGGGTCGTTCAGAGTTTACTTAATCTCTCCCAGAGAACAGGAAAAATCATAGGGGTTATCTCCCATTTAAAGGAACTCAAGGAGCGTTTTCCCCTTGTCCTTGAGGTAATCAAAAATCCAGAGGGCGGAAGCTCCATTAAAATGAGGAGAAATCTTTGAAGAAGTTCGGGTTAATTCTTGCTGGTGGAAAGGGCAAAAGAATCGGTGGAAATAAACCTTTAAAACTCCTTGCTGGAAAACCTCTTCTTTATTGGGCTCTTAACCCCTATCTTCAACTGAATATTCCAATTTTAATCTCAGTGGAATCAAAAGAACAAAAAGAGGTTTTAAAGGATTCCCTTGAAAAATATTTGGGAGGCACAAAAAAATTAGAATTTATTTTTGATGATAAAAATTTTAAAAATCTTGGTCCACTAAGTGGTCTCTATGCAGCCTTTAATTATATTGATGTTGAAGCTTTACTTCTGGTTTCTGCTGTTGACCAGCCCCTTATAAAAATAGACCTTTTAAGATATCTTTTGGAAGAAACTGAAAAAATAAAAACCCCTGCCCTTGTATTTGAAAAAGAAGAGGAGCTTGAGCCACTTCCAGGGGCTTACAATACTATTCTTCTCTCGGAACTAAAATCTTTTTTAACTCTTTCTCCAAGGAAAAGCTTTAAGGCCTTTTTATCTATTCTGCAAGGAAAAGGGTTGCTTGCAACCTCTGTTTTTTGGCATAAAATAGACCCTAAAGGAAAATGTTTCCTCAATATTAATGACCTTGAGGAGCTTACCAAGATAGAGACATGTTTTTTCCAGAAAAAGACTTAGAGCGTATCATTAAGATTCTGGTAGTGGATGATGACCCTGGTATCAGGGATTCTATATATGAAATCCTTCTTGCTGAGGGATATCAAGTAGAAACAGCTGAAAATGGAAAAGAAGCTTTAGAAAAGGTTTCATCTTTTGAGCCAGATATAGTGCTTACCGATTATCTTATGCCAGAGATGGATGGGATAAACCTTTGCAGGTTTATTAAAAATAACCCTGATTTAATGGATACAGGAGTTATATTGATTACAGGAGTTAATGACCTTGACACAAGGGTCAAAGGTTTGCTTGCTGGAGCAGACGATTTCCTTGCTAAACCCTTTATGCTACCTGAACTTCAAGCAAGAATCAAGTCTCTTTCAAAGGTTAAGCTCTACCATGATTTTTTGAAAGACTATCAAAAAAGACTGGAAGAGGAAGTGGAAAAAAAGACTGCCGATCTTTTAAGGGCCAATCTTGATCTGAAACTTGCCTTTGAAGAGATTAAAGAGCTCTCTCTTGAGACTATTTACCGATTAGCCAAGGCAGCTGAATACAGAGATGAGCACACAGGCTATCATATCCAGAGAATTGCCCATTATAGTGTGGCTATAGGGGCTCATCTCGGGTTAGAGAATGAGGCCTTAGATGTTCTTCGCTACGCCTCTCCTCTTCATGATATAGGTAAGCTTGGTATTCCTGATGCGATTCTCTTAAAACCCGGGGCTCTTACTCCCTCTGAATGGGAAATTATGAAGATGCATTCTATTATTGGAGCGGAGATTTTGGCAGGCTCAAAGATAAGATATTTAAAAGCTGCTGAAAAAATTGCCAGATATCATCATGAAAAATGGGATGGGACTGGTTATCCTGAGGGACTTAAAGGAGAAAGGATTCCCCTTCTGGCCAGAATTACAGCCATTGCGGATGTCTTTGATGCCTTAACTACAGATAGGCCCTATCGTAAGGCTATGACTATAAATGAGGCCTTTGAAATTATAAAGCGTGGAAAGGGTGCCCACTTTGACCCTCAGCTTGTGGAGATCTTTTTCAAAATAAAGGATGAAATTCTCTCCATTCGGGAACTCTTTAGAGATGAGGAGGAAATTCCTCACCTCTTTAAACTTACCCAGAAAATAAGGACTTAAAATCTTTTTAAGAATTTTCAAAAAATTTCAAAAAGGTCTGAGCATTTAATACTGCATAACCCAGAGCGGTATTATCAAAATAAACATAGGCCTCTTTTACCTGATAAGATTTCACAAGCTTTGCAAGGCTTTTAAGTTCTTCATCTGTATAATTAGAAACATATAGCTCGGGGGAGCCGTGGAGTCTCAGATATAGGAAATCTGCAGTTATAACTTCATACCAAGAAGGGTATCGTCCTCCACAATCAGAGAAACATAGAGCAACTCCCTTCTTCCTGAGTAAGTCTGCAAATTCCTCATTATGAAAGCTTGCATTGCGTATCTCAATAACAGACCTATAATCCTCTGATAAAAGCTCTAAAAACTGCTCTATAAGCCCTCTTTCATATTTTAAAGAGGGGGGTAATTGAAAAAGTAAGACTTTTGCCTTTTCTCCGAGATGAGCAATACTCTTTAAAAAGACCTTTAGTTCCTCTGCAACCTCTTTGAGTCTTTTAATATGGGTGATAACCTTAGGGGCCTTTATAGTGAAGATAAAATCTGCTGGTGTCTCATGATACCATTTTTTAAAGGTTTGGGGCCGAGGAGTTCGGTAAAAGGTAGCATTTATTTCAACTGTTTTAAAATGTTGACTGTAAAACTTAAGCCATTCTTTGGGTTTCAATTCTTCAGGATAAAAGATCCCCTTAAAGGAGTAATAACTCCAGCCTGAAGTCCCCACATAGCACTTCATGCTTTGCTTTGCTTTTTCAATTTAGTAAGGGCCTTTTTAGCTGCAAGGTTCTCAGCCTCTTTCCGGGAGGTTCCTTTAGCTTTTGCCAAAACCATATCTTCCACCTTTACTACAACCTCAATCTCCGGTTTATGTGCAGGCCCTGTAATCTCAAGAACTTCATAGACAGGAATTATCCCCTTTTCCTTTTGTAAATATTCTTGGAGTCTGCTTTTGGCATCAACAAGGGGCTTCAATTTTAAGGTTTTAAAATAGGGAGCAAAAAGTTTATGCACCACTTTACAGGCCTTTTCAAGACCCTGATCCAAAAAAATAGCCCCAATCAGTGCCTCAACTGCCCTGCCTGCCATATTTAGCCTGCTTTTGAGATCAAGAGTTTTTTCCCTGCGTCCTGTAAGCAAAAACTCAGGTAACCTCAAAGACTCAGCTACCTTTATCAAACGCTCTTTACAGACTAAATAGGCCCTTTTTTTCGTAAGGTCTCCCTCTCTATCCTTAGGGAATTTCTCGTAAAGAAGTAGGGATATACATAGATTTAAAAGGGCATCTCCAACAAATTCAAGTCTTTCATTATCTTCAAGGTCTTCATGTTTATGGCTTATACGATAAGAACTATGGGTTAAGGCTATTTTAAGGAGCTCTTTATTTTTGAAATTGATCCCTAAGGCATTTTCAAGTTCCTGAAAGTGCTCTTCCATCTTATTTTGCAACTAAAAAGGCGGTCCTAAAGCGGTCTTTTTTAAGAATTAAAGCCTGCTCCTGGGCCTTGTATAAATCCTTGGAAAGAAAGATCTGGACCCTGTAAAAAAGTCCCTTTTCTGGATGCTGATAGGGCTCAATGGAGACCTGCTCAAATTCCTGTTCAAGTTCGAGTTTATATTTCAAGGCATTAGCATAGTTTTTGAAAGCCCCTACCTGAAGATAAAATTCGTTAAATCTGAAATTCGGTATATCTTTATAGACAACTTTTGAGTTTATAAGTTCTCCTTCTGAAAGGGCTACAATTTTTACCCGGGCAAGACCCTTTCCGTGGAGACCAAGTTCCTTAGCTGAGGCAAAACTTAAATCAATACATCTATCCTCCACAAAGGGCCCTCGGTCATTAATTCGCACCACAAGCTCTCTGCCATTTTCAAGGTTGGTTACAAGGACATAAGTTCCAAGGGGCAAGAGTTTATGAGCTGCGGTATATTCATACATATTATAAATCTCCCCCCCTGAGGTTTGACGCCCGTGAAAACCAGGGCCATACCAGGAGGCAAGACAGACTTCTTCATAGCCCTCTGCCTTCGGAAGAGGATAATAGGTCTTTCCATTAATAGTATAAGGACGCATCCAACCAGGAAGATATTTACTTGACTCTTCTGGTGCAATTATTTGAGGTGGTGGAGAAGGCTGTCTTGGAGGTCTTGCACAGGAAACAAGAATTAAGCTAAGAAGTAAGAGGAGGAACCTCACTCCTTAGGCCCTCTGCAAAAGCTCAGCTACCCTCTTAGCAAAATAGCTGATAATTAAGTCAGCCCCTGCCCTTTTAATACTAATCAAGCTCTCCCACATTACTCTTTCTTCATCAAGATATCCGAGTTTCCCAGCTGCCCTAAGCATGGAATACTCTCCACTTACCTGATAGGCGGCAATGGGATGATGCAAATTTTCTCTAAGCATTCTTATAATATCTAAATAGGGCATAGCAGGCTTTACCATTATTATATCGGCACCTTCTTCAACATCCATTAAAGCCTCGCGCATGGCTTCCCTGGCATTGGGAGGATCCATCTGATAGGAGCGTCTATCCCCGAATTGAGGGGCTGATTCAGCTGCTTCTCTAAAGGGCCCGTAAAAGGAACTGCAATATTTCACAGCATAACTCATAATGGCAACCTCTGTAAAGCCTGCCTCATCTAAGGCCTCACGAATTCGGGCTACCCTTCCATCCATCATATCAGAAGGAGCCACCCAGTCCGCTCCAGCCTTAGCATGGGAGACAGCAATACGGGCTAATTGTTCAAGTGTAAGGTCATTGTCAACCTCCCCGCCCCTAAGTATACCGCAGTGTCCATGAGAGGTATATTCACACATACAGACATCCGTTATTATAACTGCCTGTGGAAATTTATCCTTTAAGGTCTTAACCGCTCTCTGGATGATACCTTCCTTGGCAAAGGCTGAAGTTCCTGCTTCATCCTTTTTGGCAGGAATTCCAAAGAGTAAGAAGGCTTTAAGCCCAAGGTCAAGGGAGGTCTTTACTTCATCCAACACCTGGTCTAAGGAAAAGCGAAAAATTCCGGGCATGGATTTTATTTCTTCCTTTATGTTTTTGCCTTCCACAATGAACAGGGGATAAATAAAGTCATTCACTGAAAGATTGGTCTCTCTAACCAAAGATCTAACAAATTCGTTTTTTCTGAGTCTTCTGGCCCGGTATTCAGGAAACATCATATTCTTTAACCTCCTGCAATTTTTTTGTTTATAATATAAGCATGTCTCCTTTGCTTAATTTTAAAAAAGAGGGACAAGAACTCCATTTCACCTGGGCTTAAAAGCCATCACCACACGGGCGGTTGGAGTAAGGGACAACTTTAATTCTATTCCCATCAAAAATTTAATAGAAGGATTAGTAATTCCGAGGTGATTTGCCATGGCTAACATTTTTACCATACCATATTTTCTCCTTTAAAAGGTTAAGGCTTTTTTAATAAGTTCAAAAACAAGCCTTAGATCCTCTTTAGGATCATTAAAAAGATGGATCAAAAGGACAGGTTTTTCCCTTTCAACAAGGGCGCGAAAGTCCCCATAAGCCTGGGCAAACTGCTGATCCCAAAAAGTATATCCCTCTTCAGGAATGATCTGAGAATCAATCCGCCCCCGGCGAGTAAAAATAATGAAACGAGCAAGAGGAGGACCACCTTTAAAAAGTTGCCCTGTTGAATGCAAATATCTCGGGCCATAACCAAAAAGGGTGGCACAATTTTTCTTTTCCCGGACAAAGGTTCTTATATCTCGGATAATATCCTCTATCTCTGGATCATAGGAAAGATAGGCTAAGAACCCAACATAAATCCAGGGGGCAAAATCAGAAAAGAACTTTTTAAAAAGGGCTGAAAGCTTTGGATACTCAACGGAAAGAGTCTTCTCATAATAAAAACCAAGGCCTGTGTCACTATCTACATAAAGCTCTAAGCCAAAATCTCCCTCCTTTTTAAATTTTTCAAGAAGTTCCCTGGTTTTTGTCTTGGAGAGCACAACATCGGGTTCATCAAAGGGGTTAACACCGATAAAGTAACCTGTTAGGGCTGTTGCCAGCATGAACCTATAGGCCTCACCAAAGACTTCATATCTATCCTCAAGAACAATCTGCTTGATCCGAAAGCCCCCTTCCTTAAGATCTGAAATCAGGCGATGATAGAGCCTCTCTCTACCCCTTAAAGTAAGATAAATAAAACATCTATCCGAAGAATAAACAGTTGATGCCCCCGGGGATTCTCCTACAACAGGTATGAGCCCTGCATAATTTTTCCCAAGACTTTCTGCTATCAGCTGTTCCAACCAGAGGGCAAAGGGTTTTAAAAGGGGGTCCACAATAAAGGTTAGCTTATCCTGTCCAAGGATGTAAGATTCAGTAATAAATTCAGCTAAGGTGGTGGCGAGATTATAATTCCAGGGAATACCTGGTTCACAAGCAGAATACATTTCTTTGGCATAATGTAGGGCCTTAGCTAAATCAAGCCCCATAAGAGCAGAGGCTAAAAAGCCTATCTCTGTCAGGGCTGCATATCTCCCTCCTACATAGGGGGGATGATGCACAATCTTCCTAAAACCTCTTTCAAGGGCTAACCCTTCAAGAGGGGAGCCCGGATCAGTAAGGGCTATAAACTGTTTCCCCGGCTCGGAATTATTGGCCTTAACCTTTTCCCAGAAGTATTTGAAGTGAGAAAGGGTCTCAAGAGTGGTTCCTGATTTTGAGACAATAACAAAAAGGGTCTTCTCAAGGGGTAGCCTTTCAGCTTCTTGAATATGAAAGGGGTCATTGGTGTCAAGGACTTTGAGCTCAGGAAAGCCTTCAGCTGGTGTAAAAATCTGAGATATTACCAAGGGAAAAAGACCTGAGCCTCCCATCCCGCACCAAAGGACAAACTGATACTCCCTTCTTATCTCTTCAGCTAAGGTCTTAAGCTCCTTAAGCTTGGGCTCAATATATTTATAGCCCTCTACCCAATCTAAGCGTTCCTGAATCTTCTTCTTAACATCAGGATCAAGAGTAAAAAGCTCTGCATCCTTCTGAAAAAGCCTTTGAAGTATCTTTTCCTTTTCTTCTTCTGAAAGCTTGGAGGGTCTTTTAATGATACCAAAATCACCATAGACCTTAACTACTTTTGGAATATCAGCACGCATAAAAAAACTCCTTTTACATTGCCGGTCTTGAAAATATTTTAGCACAAAGCCTGCAAAGCGTCAAACTAATGTATGCGTCCATATCTTTTGAAATTTAAAGGGGGTTTTTTCTGCTGCTTCAGTTCAAGGAAAATAAACCTGTATTTTGTAGGGACAAACCTATATGTTTGCCTGTTATATGTTTTTGGCATCAATGTAGGAGTTCAAGATTTTGAACCCTTACAAGGTTTTAAAATTTTAAACCCCTACACAGGGCAGACATACAAGGGCTTCCCCTACTCCCACCTCTCACTTCTCACCTCTCACCTCTTACCACTCTTCCTTTTTCTTGTAAGCATCTGAAGCTACGCAAAAAAACCTTATTTTATTTCTCCTTTTAAATAGGCATCATAAGCAGAAAGATCAAAATATCCATGCCCTGAAAGATTAAAGAGAATGATCTTTTCCTCTTTATTTTTCTTACATTCAAGGGCAAGGTCAATGACTGCCTTTATGGCATGGGTTGATTCAGGGGCTGGAACAATTCCCTCTGTTTTGGCAAAGAGAACCCCTGCTGAAAAGACCTCTCCCTGGGAATAGGCTTTGGCTTTGATAAAACCATGGTGATAGAAGGCACAGAGAAGAGGGGCATCTCCGTGATACCTCAGTCCTCCTGCATGGATAGGGGGCGGCACAAAATCAGCTCCAAGGGTATACATTTTGATTAAGGGGGTAAGCCCTACGGTGTCTCCGTAATCGTAACGATACTCCCCTTTTGTAAGAGTTGGACAAGACTCAGGCTCAACAGCCAGAAACTCCGTATGGGTCTTTTCCCCTGTGATTTTGTGCTTCAAAAAGGGAAAGGCAAGCCCTGCAAAGTTTGATCCACCTCCTACACACCCTACCACATAATCGGGATAAAGCCCCAGCTTCTTCATCTGTAGCTCAGCTTCAAGACCGATCACCGTCTGATGATGAAGAACATGATTGAGCACACTTCCAAGGGCATACTTGGTGTCCTTTGAGGTGACTGCCCTTTCTATAGCCTCAGAAATGGCTATTCCAAGGCTTCCAGGATGCTCTGGATCTATAGCAAGAAATTTTTTTCCTGACTCTGTTTTATCTGAAGGGGAAGGGGAGACACTTGCTCCCCAGAGCTCCATAAGGATTCTTCGATAGGGCTTCTGTTTGAAACTTGCTCTTACCATATAGACCTCGCATTCAAGCCCAAAAAACTGAGTAGCAAAGGCAAGAGAGCTTCCCCACTGCCCAGCCCCTGTCTCAGTGGTAAGCCTTTTAATCCCTGAGATTTTGTTGTAATAGGCCTGGGGTATAGCGGTATTGGGCTTGTGGCTTCCTGGAGGAGAAACCCCTTCATATTTATAAAAGATTTTAGCAGGGGTTTCAAGGTATTTTTCAAGATTTTCTGCCCTGATCAAAGGAGTTGGCCTGTAAAGGGAATAGACCTTTAGGACATCTTCGGGGATCTCAAGCCATTCCTCCTGAGTGACCTCCTGTTCCACAATGGATTCGGGAAAAATAGCAAGCAGCTTCTCAGGAGAGACTGGTTCCTTGGTTTGAGGATCAAGTGGTGGTTCTAAGGGTTCTGGAAGATAGGGAGCAAGATTCAGCCATTTTCTTGGAAGTTCTTCAGTAGATAAAATTACTTTCATTTTTCCCTCCCTGCCTGTGCGGACAGGCCAAATTTTCAAGATTTCAAAGCTTTATCCAATCAAAATTTGAGAGAGTCTTCTTTTCTTTACTAAAATCAAACCCAATAAGATATATCTCCTTAAAGCGTCCAGGATATTTTTGATGATATCCTTTTTCCTTAAGTTTCTCTATAGCCTTAGGACTCTCCCCTTCCATCTCAACCACCTTAAACTCAACTATAAAACATCTCTCCTCAAAAATTATTGTTAAATCAATCCTTCCAAGGCTTGTATAATCCTCAGGGATTACTTCAAAGCCTGCGCCTTCAAGAAAACTATAAACCACACTGGCATAATACCCCTCATAACCTGCTATCTCATTACTTCTATACCACTCATAGGGAATCCCTGAAAAAAGGGCCTTTAAAACCTCTCCAAAGGCGGAAACCCTTCCCTCCCTCAATGCCCTGGTTAATTTAAGGGTAAGCCTTGCACTCTCAGGCCCCTTCCTTGTCAAATAATCCACTATGTAATTATTCAGGGAAACTCTAACCTCTTTATTGGGATAACTCAGGTAATAGAGGTATCCCGATGGGATTTCTTCAACTCCTTTTATGGTGAGATAGCCTGTTTGAAAGAGAAGGTTTTCTGGTTCAATAAAGTCCACATCAAAGCTTCCAAGGAGGCGCTCTGAAGCCATAAGTTCTGAGAGCTGGGGGATATAAAATTTCTTTTCCACAAGGAGTTTAATAAGAAAACTGGGAGTCCCTGTCTCAAACCAGTAAGGCTGAATTTGTCTTTCTTTTAGGTAAAGAAGCACATCAAAGGGATTGTAAACGGGTTCCCCAAGCCAGGAATAACCATTATACCAGCATTTAATAAGCTTTAAGTCTTTATCTTGCAGTTCTTCTTTAAAGACCTCTTCAAGCTCTTCTTGAGTAAATCCGCAAATAGTTGAATACTTTCTGCTTAAAGTAATATCATTTAAGAAATTTAAGCCTGAGAAAATTGAAGACATATAAAATTTTAAAACCCCTGTTAAAAGAACAAATTTGAGATACCTATCAAGAGGCTTTAAAACAATATAAAATTTTACAAGAATATCCCTTATTCTTTTTATCGCTTCTCTATCCTCAATGCAATCAAGGATCGGTTTGTCATACTCATCCACAAGCACAACTACTTTTTGTTTATATTTTTCATAACTTTTAAGGATTAATTCCTCAAAACAGCTATCATAAAGATCTTTTTCTGAACAGGAGACTCCAAGGGTTTCCTGATTTTTCTCAAGTTGTTCAAGAATATAAGTTATTAGATGTTCCTCTCCTTTGAGGGTTCTTCCCCCAAAATCAATATGAATAACTGGATACCTGACACTCCAGTCCCAGTTCTTTTCAAGATAGAGCCCTTGGAAAAGCTCTTTTCTTCCAAAGAAGGCCTGTTTTAGGGTGTCCACAAAAAGGGATTTTCCAAATCTCCTTGGGCGAGAGAGAAAATAGTAAGTTCCCTCTTCTACGAGTTTTGCCACAAATGGAGTTTTATCCACATAATAATAGGGTTCACTTCTAATCTTTTCAAAGCTTGAAATCCCGATGGGTAGGTTTTTCTTCATAGCTTTATTTTAAGGCCTCTTTTTTCAAAATCAATGTTAATTTTTTCTCATGCAATTTCCTACTAATGCAATCCCTTTAATGGTGTCCGCATCTTCTATACTCAATAAGGTAGATTATAAATTTTCAACTACTACCCTGTGAAATATGGGCCGAAAATCCTTTATCTTTTCATTTCCTCTCTGAGGATGAACCCTGTTGCTTAAAAGCACAATAATTAAATCTCTTTCAAGATCAATAAAAAAAGAACAACCTGTGTATCCAAGATGCCCGATGGTTTTTTCTGAAAGAGCTTCTCCTGCCGCTGAATAACCCTCTTTTGAAGGCCTCATAAAAATTAAGGCAAAATCTGAAAGGGGATCCTCAAATTCAAAAAAATATTTTATAAGTTCCGAATTAAGAAAACTTTTTTCTCCTCTATAAGTCTTAAGAAGCTCAATTAAGAGTTCCAGAACCCCGTAAATATTTCCAAAAAGCCCGGCAACCCCACTAACTCCAGATAGGGCTCTTGTATTTTCATCCTCAACAATCCCTCTCAAGATCTTTTTGGTCTCAGGATCAATTGAGGTTGGAACGATTCTTTCTTCATCAATTCCCTTTAAAAGGGGCTTAAAAGTAAGAACAGCTTTTCTTGAAAAGGGAATCTTTGCCTTGGCCTCTTCAAATAATTCCTCAATGGATTTTCCATAAATTCTTTCAAGAAGATAGGTAAAGAGGAAAAAATTTAGATCCGAATAAAGACAGCGCTTCCCGGGTTCGTATTCAAGAGGCCTTTCCTTTATATGCTGAAAGATCTTTTCAAGAGTTAGAGGTTTTTCTTTATAAAAGGGATGCCAGGCTGAAAGTCCAGAAGTATGATTGAGAAAACGAAAAAGAGGCACCTCTCCAAGGGGAGGCTCAACCTCAAGATAAGTCCTTAAAGGTTTTTCAAGATCAAGAAGGGGCTTTTTATTAAGATGATAAATTAAGGTTAAGCCTAACCCCAGAGGTTTGGTTAGGGAAGCAAGATCATAAAGAAATGCCTCTTCTACAGGTTCAAGAAAAGGAGTAAGGGAGGCATAGCCTCCTGCAATTACATAGGTTCTTCCCTGATAAAAAATTCCTGAAACAGCACCCGGGAAGACCCCTTTTTTAACTCCCTCCTTAAGAAGTTCAAGAATTGGGACTATCTTTGGCATTCTCTTTATCCTCAGGCTTTACTGTTTTGAGACCTTGCAACTCCTTTGTCAGTTGATTTTCCCTGAGCCTTGCTCGAATAATCTGAGGAAAAAGGATTAAAAGCCCAAAAAGAAGCCCAAGAAGAAAGCTTACCATAATCACTAAAGCAAGAGGCATCCCTTCAAGAGAAACTCCTGGTAAAAGATGCACGGTGACTTTAGGCTCCACATTAAAAACCACAAAGAGAGTAAGCCCCAAAACCAAAATTATCCAGAGAATAATTCTTAACATCCTTTCCCCCTTTCAAAAAAAAACGCTTTTATAAAACTATTTTTTCAATTTCCCATCATTTTAATATATGCCTTGGAATCAATCAACTTGTTGTATGCGTCCCTATCTTTTAAGACTCAAGAGGATTTTTTCTACTACCTCTCACCTCTTACTTCTTTCCTTTTTCAAATCTTTCTTTTTATTGTAAGGATACAAACTCATGCACCCCCTGTGAAAAGGATTATAAGATAACTAAAAGGCTCAGAAAAAATTATTATAAAGTATTAAAAAAATCTTTGGAAAAAGGGATGATGCGGGGCTAATAAAAGGGAAATAAAAACTCAATCTGATTTAAGTACTTTTTCAATTCTGGAGGGGAAAGAGGAGAGTGAAAATAATAGCCCTGGGAATAGTCAATACCAAATTCACAGACCTTTTGATAGATAACCTTATCGCAAATACAGTTACCCTTTCTAAAAAACCTGTCTGTGTATGCAGTAAAGATCTGGACTTTTGTATAAGTGCATATCCTTACAAGAAAAAGAAAGGGTAGAAAAGGGGAAAGAGGTAAAAAATAAAATAGTAAAAAATCCTATAGAGCCTCAAAAGATATGGACGCATACTGGTTCTTGACAATCTTAGAAAAGAATTTATTTTAAAATTGAGAATAAATTTCAAAAAATCTGTGAGGGCTCTATGGAGACCTTTATTGAAGAATTCAGAAAATTTATCCGGCAAAAGGGATTAAAATATACTCCTGAAAGAGAGGAAATTTTAAGAGAGATACTTTCTCTGAAAGATCACTTTGATGTAGAGGGTCTACATCTACGCCTTAAAAATAAAAATAGCAAAATATCTAAGGCCTCCATTTATAGAACTCTTCCCCTGCTTATTGAAGCAGGTTATATTCAAGAGGTTTACAAACAGGGAGGCCACTCCCACTACGAGGTCACCCTTAACAAAATGCCCCATCTTCACTTTATTTGCATAAGGTGTGCCAAGGTTGAAGAGGTTGTAGATGAAAGATTAAATAAGCTTATTAAAGAACACGAAGACTTTAGAGGATATAAACTTCTTACCTATCATTTAGAAATTTTTGGGATCTGTCCTAATTGCCGGGAGGTAAAATAAAAATGACTCTTAAGGAAGTAGAATGTGGAGATATAGTGATAATCAGGGATTTTATTGAAGAAAAGGATATTCTCAAAAAGATTTCTGCTATGGGATTGCGTAAAGGATCTCAGTTTGAGGTGCTTAGAAAATGTGGAAGAAATATTCTCATCCGCAATGGTTTAAACAGGCTGATAATCAGTAAAGACTTAGCTGAAAAGATAGAAGTTGAACTTATAAAAAGAAATCCTGAAATCTGCCAAGACATTTCCTGTGAATTTATCGATAACGCTTGCCCACAGGAGGGGAAACTCCTTAGAAAAAGAAAACGGTGGGGACTTCTTCACAAAATCTGCCCTTTCTTGAAGGATTAACTACCAATGAAAAAAATAAAAGTTCTTCTTGTTGGAAATCCCAATGTAGGGAAAACAAGTCTTCTTAATCATCTGGCTGGCACAAATCTTAAAATTGGAAACTGGCCAGGGGTTACTGTTGAAAAAAGAGAAGGAAAAACCCTTTTTCAGGACTATGAAATTGAATTTATAGATTTACCAGGTGTTTACACCTTAGAAAAGGCCTTTTCAGAGGATGAAGTGGTAACTCTTGAAACCCTCAAACAGGGAGACTATGATCTAATCCTTCATGTTATTGAAAGTCCCCGTTTGGAAAGAGACCTCTTTTTGACTACTCAACTCTGTGAGCTTCAAAAACCTATGCTTATAGCACTCAACATGAGTGATGAGGCTGAAAACATAGGCATCTACATTGATGAGAGACGCTTTTCTGAACTATTCAAAATAAAAGTTTTAAAAACCATTGGACGCACAGGGGAGGGGGTAAAAGAGTTATTGCCTGCTATTATTGACACCCATGAAAAGGGCCTTCTACCACGACCTGAATTCTTTTTAGCTGAAAATGAGCCTAAGCTTTTAAAAGAGGAAAAACGGCACTCCTTAGTGAAAGGGATTTACGCAGAGGTAGTAAAAAAGCCCCTTCTTCCCAAAAAAAGCTTTACTGAAATACTTGATCAAGTTTTCCTTCACCCTATCCTTGGCTTCTTCTTTCTATTTCTCATTCTTTATCTTACCTTTAAATTTGTTTTTGATCTCTCTTCCCCTCTTGTAGATTTTATTGATGGCTTTTTTCAGGACTTCCTTGAGCCAGCTCTTTTAAGTCTTTTGGATTCAATTCAGGCCCCTTCTCTTTTAAAGGACTTTTTAATTGGTGCAGTCTTAGGTGGGCTTGGAATTGTTCTTACCTTTTTACCTCTCATCTTTATTATGTTTTTCTTTCTTACTCTTCTTGAGACCTCAGGGTATCTTCCTCGGGTTGCCTTTCTTATGGATCGCTTTACGCATAGAATTGGACTTCATGGCCAAAGTGTAATTCCCTTGATTCTGGGATTTGGATGTAATGTTCCGGCCATATTAGCTACTCGCACTATACAAGATAAAAAGGATCGCCTTCTAATAATCTCTATGATTCCCTTTATGTCCTGTTCGGCAAGGCTTGTGGTCTTTGGATTTTTTGCCCTGACCTTTTTTACAAGGCCTGCCCTTTTAATTTTTCTCCTTTACCTTATAGGAATTTTCTTAGCTTTCATAACCAGTCTTATTCTAAGAAAAACCCTTTTAAAAAAGGAGCTTTCTCATTTTATTATGGATCTTCCTCCCTATAGAATACCCTCTTTCAAAGTGCTTTTCTCCATTGTTTTTCTACATGTAAAAAGATTTGTTATACGAGCAGGCACTGTTATTTTTGCCATAGCAGTAGGGATCTGGCTAATCTTAAATCTTCCTTATGGAGAAAAGGATCTTGAAAAGACCTTAGCAGGTAGGATTGGAAAAACCCTCTCCCCGATATTTGAACCCATTGGCCTTGGAGACTGGAAGATTACAACCTCCCTTATTCCAGCCTTTCTGGCAAGAGAAGCCATTTTAAGTAATCTTGCGGTAATACTTAAGGCAGAAAAAGAAAAGGAAACTAAAAAATTTGATCCCCTTTCAGCTTTAAAGGAACAGGGCGAAAGCCTTCTTTTAGCCTTTCAAAAGGCCTTTTTCTCTCTCCTAAACCCCTATCCCTCCTCCTTTGAAATAGAGGCAGATTCTTTAAAGGGTGAACTAAAGGGACTTTTTACTCAGGCCTCAGCCTTTTCCTTCTTAGTTTTTGTTCTTATTTATAATTCCTGTGTAGCAACCTTTGTGACCATGTGGAAAGAAGGTTCCAAAGGGCTTGCCATAGGCTTTTTGCTTTATAGTTTTGTCCTGGCATGGATCCTATCCTTTGGGGTCTATAAACTTTTCTAATGCTTTCCCCTATCCTTTTTATTTTCACCTTTTTTACTCTTTATTTTTTGATGCACCTTTATCTTTATTTTAGACTTCATCCCAGACATCTTGTTATTAAATTACTCTTAATACTTGCTTTCCTTTCCCCACTTTTCATACGGCTTTCTGATCATTATCTTTCCCCTTTTCTCTCATTTCTTATAAGTTTTTCAGCCCTTTTCTGGATGGGCTTTCTCCTCTATTTTATTATCTTTGACCTTATACTTCGCCCCTTTACCAAAAGACTTTCCTTTTCCTTAGGAATGGCTATTCTTTTTTCCCTTTATAGCTATTATGAAACCTTAAAACCTGAGGTTATTTATCTTACAATCACCTCTTCCAAGATTCCTCAAGAAACCTCTCCTTTTAGAATACTCCAAATCAGTGACCTCCACTTAGGGCCTGTTATGGGGCTTGATAAAATTGACATAGTAAAAAAGGCTGTTCAAAGGTTTAAGCCCCAGCTTATTGTCTCAACAGGTGACCTTGTGGACGGCAATATGGATAACAAAGCAGATCTAAAGTTCGCCTTAAAAACTATTGATGCACCTTATGGAAAGATTGCTATTGTGGGGAACCACGAATACTATCGAGGAATTGAAAAGGCTCTTACCTTTACAGAAGATGCGGGATTTAAGGTCTTAAGGGGTGATATCTATGAGATTGAAAATTTTCTTGTTATAGCAGGTCTGGATGATGATGACTGCAGATATTTCAAAAGGTGTAAGGGTCCTCTTGATGAAAAGGTATTCCTTAAAGAGGTTCCAAAAGGCAAGTTTGTGATCCTATTAAAACACAAACCCAGGGTAAATCCATCAGCTTATGGACTTTTTGATCTTATGCTTTCAGGGCACACCCATGGAGGGTTGTATTATCCTGTTGGAAAATGGCTTCTTAAATATTTTTTTGATCTTGAATATCCTGGCTTACACACATTAACACAAGGAGGTTATCTCTTGGTCAGTAAAGGGCTTGGCACGGGTGGTCCTCCTATGAGATTTTTGACCCCGCCTGATCTGGTTATTATTGAACTTCGGACTGGTAAAGAGTCTTCTCTCCCAGTCCTCCAAGTCCTTTCAGATCAACTCTGAAATAGAATTTGGTATCTCTCGGGGTAATTGAAACCCCAAGCCCAACAAGATAGCAATCGTGAAGATAGAGGGCTTCAAGTTTTTGTTCGGTGGTTTCATTAATCTTTAAATTTCTTGAGATATAGTAATTTATTAAAAATCTCTCTTTAAAAAGCTCTCCAAGCTTTAAAGTTGCTTGTTTCGTATCCCAAGCTCTATCTTCCTGATAAGTAAAATCTATGGCATCCAGCAAAATTTTTCTCAAACCCAGGGTGAGGGAATGTTTTTTAATTCCAAGTCCATAAAAATTATAGGCTGTATCATAGCGCATAGCCAAACGATCTTTCCAGTTTGAAAAGGCCTGAATGAAAAGATCCGAAAAAGCCCTTTCCTCAGGTTTGGTTGCCGTTGCAGATCTCTCAGCCTTAGTAAAATCATATTGTTGATAGGCCCTCAGAACAAAAAAGTTCTTTTGATTAGCCAGATTAAAATACTGCCAGATCCCATATTCTATAGCCTTAGCCTTTTCTGTTAGATAATCTTCATACATAAAGGTGGGTAGGAAATCTCCGTTTATTTTTTTCCGATAAAAAAAGGTCAAATAGGGTTTAAGGATATGTTGGAATTGAAAGGGTCTTGCCCCTTCACCAAGACTAAAGGTGCGAAAAAGTTGAGTATAGGTGGTCAAAGAGAGCTCAAAGAGATTGGTATGCAAGGATTTGTCTGTAAAATTTCCTGAATCCTCCAATAAATAAAGATAATTCTTATAATTTACTTTGACCTCACTTTTCAAAAATTGATAGGAAAAAGGGTAACTGGCCTCAAGATTTAGACCAAATCTATTACCATAATAATTTGTTTCTCTATAAAAATAATTATAATCAAGATTGAGGGCTGGAATAATACCCTTAAATTGGAAGGGAAGAAGGGAAAGATGAAAACCTGCTAAGGGTTGAAGAACTTCCTTCTTATTTCCAGCTCCATTGTAATCAAGGTAGGAACTCTGCAAACGGGTATAAAGACTATGCTTAAAATACTGGAACCAGAGACTTGAGGTGCGAAAGTCCTGGGCTTTATCATCCACATCTCGGTTGAATCTATCAAGATAAAGTTTCTTGATATTATCAAAACTACCCTCCCCCACATTGAACTCTTCAAGAAAATCTTTATCCGAAAGAAAATCAAGATCTAAGTGTAGATCCCAGTTTTTCGCAGCTGAGATATCAACTTTTCCGGTGATCCAGTAACGATTTTTAGGGGCCTCCTCGGTAGCATACTCTCCTCTTTTAGTATCCCTGAGATAGCGCACCCTTATTAAGCTTTTAGTATTTTCTGTTAAAGCCAATTGATTTTCTAAATCCCAGATAAGACCTCTCTTAGTTGTATAAAGAGGAGCAATGGTAAAATCAATCTGATCTGTGAGAGGTAAAAAATAGGGAATTTGGAGACCAAAACCAAGCCTACTACCCTGAGTGATTCCTGGTGGTAAAAAACCAGCCTTTCGGGGTTCAAAAATGGGAAGACTTACCCTGGGTAAAAACATCTTTTTAGGGAGATAAAGAAGAGGAACTTTACCTGCTCTGAAAGTAGTTGCATCTGCAGTGGAAATCCCTTCTGGAGTAAGAACTATATTTTTGACTTCCACACTCCAGGGAGGAAACTCCTCCTTTTCACAATCAAGCTCACAGGTTGTGATGAGGGCTCTCTCAGCATAGTATTCATTAAGGGCATTTTTAGAAAAATTCCAGGCCTTTATCTTGAATCCCTCTTTTTTGTAATAGATAAAGATCTTAGAACTCCAGATCTCACCATTTCTTAAATCAAATTGTCCCTTTTCCCCGAGAAGGGTTGCATTCTGAGTAAGATCAAAGAGCTTAAAATTGGATACCTCTAAAAGCTCCGTTCCCGGTTCATAAGTTAAACTTCCAGCATAAAGAAGATAGCCCTCCCTTTCAATTATGATGTCCCCTTCAGCATAGACCTTTTTCCCACCTTGAAGAACTTCAACCCTTTGGGCTGTAAGTTCTAAAGCTTTTACCGCTGGATAGGCATAAAGAGAACCTCTTAAATATGAAAACAATAATAAACAAAGAAGAAAAAAGAAAAATTTACTTTTCAAAGATTGAGATAATCCCTTTCTATTCTGCCTCTTCTTCCCCTTCAAGGATTTCTTCTACCTCTTCTCTTCCTGCCTCAAGTTCCTCAACCTGTTCATCATCTTTTCTAAGAAGCATCTCCATAAATTCTCCCACATGGGTCTTTTCCTCTCTGGCCACATCTAAAAGAACGGCCCTTAAATTTTCGTCCTCTGTAAGACTGGCAAGTTGTTCATAGAGGTTTATGGCATCAAGCTCAGCCACAATGGCAATCCTTAAAATCTGACGATCCAGATCCTCCTCATCAATCCTTTCAAGATCAAAGGGTATTTTAGAAAGCATAACCCACCTCCTCATTTAAAAAATTTTTTTAAGAAAATTATAACCCTATTCAAAAAAGAAGTAAAGAAGTGTCTGCGTCCCCTAAATTGCCGATAGAAACAATCAAAAATGCAAAAGCCTCCTTTTGTATTTAGTTTTCTGGATGATATAATATCACCCAGTAGCCATCTGGTCAGAGTTTTTAAAGTCCTTTGGGATAAAGGATGCCATGGAGAGGCATATGCCAGAGCCTGGTTCAAACAGGGGATACAAGGCATGGCAATATATAGAGCCTATATTATTGATGCTTATAGGAGGTGGCAGGCACATAGAAGAGTTGAGGGAGATAATAGAGGATGAAGGACTAAGGAAACTCACAGGCATGAAGAAGATACCTTCACCTTCAACAGTAGGGGATTGGATAAGGAGGCAGGGCAATGCAATTGGCAATGTGATGGAGTCAATAATGAAGCCTTACAGCCTATTACCTGATGGCAAGAGGATAAAGCATGCCTAAAGCAATGAACAAGCTGGAATTCAGTTTCAGACTTATAGTGATAAGGTGGAGGGCAGGGCAAAGGGATTTATTCAGCGATGGATATAAATATCACTGCATAGCAACAGACCTTGAATGTCCTGCAGAGGAAGTAGTAGAGTGCTTGCCTACAATAGCTTTGTCATGAAGAAGTATTTTGTATTACCGGAGTCTATGAGGACAAAGACAATTCAGAGCATAAGGTGGATTTTCATAGAGGTAGCTGGCAAGGTAGTAAAACATGCCCGGAGGCTGTGTCTGAAGATATATGCAGAGGTAGAGAAGTTTATACTTTATAAAAAGATAAGGCTAAGGCATGCAGAATTATCAGGATAAAAGGGATACATAACAAAGAGCTGAGATTGAGATGGAAGGAATAGGAGGGGGTAGTGTTTTTTTAAAACAGGCAAATTTAAGAAGATTAAAGGGGTAGAGGCTGATTAGATGAGATAAAACATTGTAAAAGACCGGTAAAAGAGCATAAAATTTCCCTCAATGGATAACTGAAAGAGCAAAAGAAGACCAAAAGCTTGATAGTATCTAAATTTTGGAACTTCTATCGGCAAATTTGGAATATATTCACAGCTTGACAAGAAAGAGGTATCTTTTAAAATAAAATCAACAAACTCAGGAGGTTTTCTATTCTTGTTGATCTCTTTTCCTGTGAGGAAGAAAAAAGGGCGCTCCTTATAGCTCTTTATGAATATCTGGATAAAACCTTTTCAAGATATGAGCTTGCCTGCTCACCCGGTTGTAATCTTTGCTGCACAACAAGAATTTATGCAACCTCTCTTGAAGCTAAATATTTACTTGAGGGCTTGCCAGAGGGGATTACCTTTGAAATAGATGAAAATCTCCTTCCTCGCCCAGGGCTAACCCACAATCAGACTGCCCTTCTCTATTTCTCAGGGGAAGAACCTCCTCCCCCCGAAGAAGCTGAACTTCATCCCTGTCCCTTTTTAAATGAAGAGGGGCTCTGTTCTGTTTATGAGAGAAGGCCCCTTATGTGTAGAATTATGGTCTCATTTAAAAAATGCAGCCCTCTTCAGCAAGCAGAACTTTCTCAGGAACTCTATCTTAGGGGACTTATTGCACTTCAAATAGTGGAAAATATTGAGCTTTATGGCCTTTATGGAAATATCTTTGATCTCCTCAAATTTCTCTCAGATCTCAAAAAAGGAAAGATTGATGAAATACCCCCTTATCTTCTTTCTAATGTAGAATTTGAGGAACTTCCCCTTCTACCTGAAGAAAAGGATTTAAGAGCCTGGGTGGGAAATCTCTATCGCAAAGAGGTTTTCCCGGGAAAAACCTTTAGAGAACTCCTTTACGAAATCAAAGAAAGATTAAAAGAAAAGGAAAGCTTGAGTTTTCTCAAGGAAATCTTTTCTGCTTAAAAATGGAAAAAATAAAAGTTCTTAGAAATCTAAGACTTTCGGAGAGGATTTATCTTCTTGAACTTCCTAAGAAGGGTTCTCTTTTAGATATAAAGCCAGGCCAGTTTTTAAAAATTAAGCTTCATGATTTGCGTTATGATCCTCTCTTTCCCAGACCTTTTACAGTGCATAGCCTTGAGGAGGGCACTTTGAAAATTCTTTATCAGGTTGTCGGGAGGGGAACCCTTGCCTTAAGCAGGATTTCTCAAGGGGAAGAAATCTCTGTTCTTGGACCTCTTGGCAGGCCCTATCCTGAGGATCTGGATTTTCCCCTTGCCCTCTGTGCTGGTGGGGTTGGAGTTGCTGGGTTTGGCTTTTTTCTTGAGAGATTGAAAGAAGAACTTCGCAAAAAAACCATTCTTTACTATGGGGCAAAAACCTCTCAAGATCTTGTAAGGCTTGATTATTTTAAAGCTTTTGGGATTGAAATTAAACTTACCACAGAAGATGGCACCCTTGGTGAGAAGGGCTTTGTTACAGATCTTCTTGAAAGGGATATGCGGGATGGAAAAATTAAAACTATTCTTTCCTGTGGCCCCATGCCCATGTTAAAGGTAGTAAAGGAACTTTCAGAAAAATACGGTATTAAGACCTATCTTTCCCTTGAGACCTTTATGGCCTGTGGAACAGGGTTTTGCAAGGGTTGTGTGATAAAGAAAAAAGATGGTGGATACTTTCATCTCTGTGAGGATGGCCCAACCTTGTCAGCCTGGGAGGTCATTCTTTGAAAGGAGAAAGATTCTGCATCATAGGTAAATACCAATTTAAAACTCCCTTTTTTCTTGCTTCTGGGACTTGGGGACTTGGTGATACCCTTTTAAATTACCTAAATCCTGGAGAAATTAGATCGGCTGTAGGTGCTCTTATTACCAAGGGGCTTTCTCTTGAGCCTATGGAGGGAAATCCTCCTCCAAGACTTTTTGAAACCCCCTGTGGCCTTATAAATTCTATAGGTCTTGAAAATCCAGGACTTAAAGTCTTTCTTAAAAAATATTATCCCCAGCTTAAAGCCTTGCAAACACCCATAATTTTTAATCTTCATGGAAAGAGCTTGGAGGAATTTTTTGAAATGGCAGAAATTCTTTCTGAGATTGAAGCAGAGGGAATTGAACTCAATATTTCCTGTCCCAATGTTAAGGAGGGAGGGATAGCTTTTTCTCAGAAGCCAGATGTGGTTTTTGAGCTTGTAAAGGGGGTGAGGGAGAGATTTAAAGGACTTTTAATTGTAAAATTATCTCCTGTTGGGCCTGTTTTTGAGGTAGCTAAGGCCTGTGAAGAAGCCCTTTCAGATGCCTTAACAGTTGCCAATACCTATCCAGCCCTTGGAGTTTACTCTTATGAACCCTTTCAGGTGATAAAAGGAGGGCTTTCAGGCCCAGCTATAAAACCTCTAACCTTAAGGCTTGTTTTTGAGCTCTCAAAAATAGTAAAAATTCCCCTTATAGCCTCAGGGGGGATTTTGAGTGGAAAGGATGCCTTTGAGTATTTTCTTTGTGGAGCAAGGGCTTTCCAGATAGGAACAGCCAACTTAATTGATCCTAAGGCTCCAATTAAAATATGCCAGGAATTTAAGGAATTGGTAGAGAAATATGGTGGATTACCTGATAAGAATCCTACCTAAAAAGTTTAATTTTCGTGCTTTTGGAGTTTTTTTACCTC
This sequence comes from Caldimicrobium thiodismutans, assembly GCF_001548275.1. Taxonomy (GTDB): domain Bacteria; phylum Desulfobacterota; class Thermodesulfobacteria; order Thermodesulfobacteriales; family Thermodesulfobacteriaceae; genus Caldimicrobium; species Caldimicrobium thiodismutans. The sequence goes on along the minus strand of NZ_AP014945.1, from coordinate 1,016,338 downwards.
AAACAGTGGAAGAGGCAAGAAGGCGTCAGAGCCTTTCCCCGGTTGCAGTAGCTGCCCTTGGAAGAGCTTTAGCAGGGGTTGCCCTTCTTTCAGCAGATCTAAAAATTGGTAAGATTCTTCTTCAAATAAATGGAGGTGGCCCCCTTGGAGAAATCCTTGCTGAAGCAGATTATCAGGGAAACTTAAGAGGGCTTGTGAAAAATCCCCAGGTGTATCTTCCTCCAGAAAATAAAAAACTCCCTGTGGGAAAGGCTGTAGGAAAAGAGGGTTTTATAAATGTGATAAGAGATTATGGCCTCAAGGAGATTTATCAGAGTTCTTCTGATCTTATCTCTGGAGAGATTGCAGAGGATCTGGCATATTATCTTACCACTTCAGAGCAGGTTCCTTCTGCCTGTGCCCTCGGGGTTCTTGTGGATACCGATGGAAGTGTTATAACCGCAGGAGGTTTTTTAATACAAAAACTCCCTTCCGCAGAAGATCATGAAGTTTCCCATCTTGAAAAGCGTCTTTCTGAAATAAAGCCTGTAACGGACTATCTCTCCTCCGGGATTAAAATTGAAGAGCTTTTGCATGAGATCTTTGGGGAGATTGAAATTCTAGAAAAAAGAGAGGTAAGATTTAAATGTTCTTGCAGTATGAATAGAGTTGAGGAGGCCTTAGTTGCCCTTGGAAAGGAAGAACTTGAAGATATGCTTAGAGAGGGAAAACCCGTTGAGATTACCTGTGAATTCTGTAAAGAAAAATATATTATTAATATAGAAAGATTAAGGAAGCTTTTAACAGAAGTTGAAAGGAAGAAGGGTAGTTCAGATTAAGTGAGTGCCTATTACAGCGAAAAATATAGCAAGAAGGCTTATAATTAGGATAAACCAGTGAAAAGCTTCAAATCTTTTCATGATTTTTTTATATCATACTTCTTGGGGTCTTTAAAAAAGAGGGCAAGAAAAGGCCTTTCAAAAAATAAGATGAGAGTATAAAGAGCTCATATTGCAAACATAATCAGATGCGGCTTATTTAAAGGGCGAATTTTCATAAAATTTTCTTGTTGCAAACTCTAAAAAAAGAAAGTAATCTTTAATTAATGGGTTTACTTACAAGATTTACCCTAAAACAGCTTCTTTTTTATCTTCAGATTCTTGCCTTTATTCCCTGGCTTATTGGTGTCTTTCTGGCTTTCTACTTCGTTTATCCAGAAATTAAAAATGCAAGGCTCCAAATCTCAGCTGAGGAACATTTGCTTATTGAGGCTCTTTTACTCTGGAACCTTCAAAGACACAGGGGCCTCTCCTATCTCTATCTTTCCCTTCCAGAAAATAAGGAAAAAGAAGAAACTTTAAAGGCATTAAAGGAAATTGAAAGGGAGATTGAAGATACTTTTAAGAAACTTTCCACACTCTCTTTGGATGTCCAGCATGGAAAAGAACTTATTCAAAAATTTAAGAAAACCTATGAGGCTTTAAAAATTGAGAAATTTAAGGGTAGTGCTGAAGAAAACTTTTTCAAACATACAGAGCTTATTAATCAGGTGATTCTATTTTTAAATCAGGATGCGGAAAAACACAAGCTTTTTGCAGAGCCTGATCTTTATTTGAGAACCCTTGCTCAGGTTTCTCTTATGGAGTTACCTCGCTTTATTGAATATCTTGGAAGAACAAGAGCTATTGTTAGTTCCGCCCTTGCCAAAGGGGGCCTAACCAATCATGAGAAGGAAATGCTCCTTGATTATTATGAAGTGCTTTCTGGATACAATAAAAACATTAAATGGATCCTTGAAAACATAAAACTTCCAGAGGATACCCTTTTAAAACTTAGAAATTCCCAAGACCTCTTTGAGGTTTATAGAATTACTTTAAGAAAATATTTGGCTCAAGATTTTAGGACCAAAGAGATGACTGGTCTTGAATTCTTCAGGTTTGCTACCATTACCATTGACGCATTTATTGATTTTCACGAAGCCCTCTTAAGGAAATACCTTGAGATGATAAAAGCGCAAAAAGAAGGTCTTTTTAAAAGGCTTGGTTTTTTAATCTCCGGTATAACTTTGGTGCTTATAGTAATCTCCTTAAGTTTCTATATGGCCTATAGATATGTGGTCTTGAGGCTTAGAAAGGTATCTGAAGGAGTTAAAAGAATCGCAGAGGGGGATCTTTCCATGAGAGTTTCCCTTGAAGGAAGGGATGAGATTGCAGAGTTTGTGAGTGTCCTAAATTTTTCTCTTTCAGAACTTGAAAAAAGAATAAAAGAGATTGAATTTATGCTTTGGCACGATTATGTAACAGGTGCCCCAAATAGGGAAAAGCTTCTTTATGATTTGAAGGCTTTTTCCAATCCTATTTTAGTTTTAGTGGATATTAACTCCTTTAAAAGTATTAATTTTGTATATGGAACTAAAGCAGGGGATATTTTATTAAAAGAGGTTTACCAGAGATTGAAGGAGGTTTTTCATGGTGAAGTTTATAGAGTAGGTGCAGATGAGTTTGCTCTAATTTTAGAAGCCCATGAAGAAAAAAAAGAAGAAGAAATAAAGAAGGAGCTTCAAGGAAAAATAGAGGTCTTAACGAAAACTCCCTTTTCTATAGATCATGAAAGACTTTCTCTTAATTTTACTGTTTGTGCTCTCTGTGAAATCACAGAGCCTGATAAAATACTTACCGATGCCTATTCTCTCCTTGATGAGACCAAGGCAAGAGGAGAAAATTTTTACTGTGAATTTAATCCCGGAGAAAGATTTAAAAAGATTCATGAAGAGAATCTTCACTGGCTTGACAAATTCAGAAAGGCTCTTAGTGAAGGAAGAATTGTTCCCTTTTATCAGCCTATTATAGATAATCAGACCAAAAGACCTGTCAAATTTGAGGCCTTGGTGAGACTCATTGATGAGAATGGAGAGATCGTAAGCCCTTTTAAATTTTTAACTCTTGCTCAAAAGGCAGGCTATGGACCAAAAATTACAAAGACCGTTCTTCAGAAGGCCCTTGATGATTTTCTCTTTTTGCCCTATGAGATCTCTGTAAATCTCTCTTATAATGACTTTTTGCAAGAGGAATCCCTACAATTTATAGAAGATATTCTTTTGCGAAGGGAAAAACCTGCTCTTGTCTTTGAATTTCTTGAAACTGAAGAGATTGGAAATCCCCAACTTGTCTTTTCAAAGCTTAAGGAAATAAAAGCAAGGGGCATAAAGCTTGCGATAGATGACTTTGGAAGCGGTTATTCCAGCCTTCAGAGACTCATAGATTTAGGAGTAGATTATATTAAGATTGATGCTTCCTTGATTAAAAGATTACCGGAAGATGAAAAGGTTCAGCTTTTGGTAAAGGCACTGGTAAGATTTGCCAAAGAGGCTGGCATTAAGACAGTGGCTGAATTTGTGGCGGATGAGGTTATCTATCAAAAGGTCTGTGAATTTGGTATTGACTATTCCCAGGGCTATTATTTTAGCCCGCCTCTTTCCTTAGAAGAAATAAAGAAATTTTTAAATAAATATCTTTAAAAAAGCTGCATAAGTTCAGATCCTTACAAGAAAAAGGAAGGGTGGTAAAAGGTGAGAGGCGAGAAATAGTAGAAAAAATCCTATAGTGCCTCAAAAGATATGGACGCATACATTGGGAGGTGTTAAGATGGAGAGTATAAAAAGACTTATTGTTTGGGTAGTTTTTTTTATTTTGATATTTTCAGGTTTTTCTTTGGCTCAAAATGAAGAGTATGCCAAGGATGTGAAAGAGAGGGTGCTCAGGCTTCCTCAGTGTTCAAAACCTATTGGAGTGATTACAGCAAAGAGTTTCAGGTGCAAGGCTGCTGCCTGTCAAGGAGATAGAATTTATTTTGGCCCTGGCTGGGGGATTGAACTTTCAACAAAGGCTCTGGGAGATGGCCTTGCAGATATGTTGATCACTGCCCTTGCTAATACCAACTGTTTCAAGGTGGTTGAAAGAATTGCCCTTGAAGAAATAAAGGAAGAGCTTGAGCTTATGGGAGTGAAACCTCAGAGCACTCTGAAAACAGCTGATTTTCTCATTGTAGGAGCAGTAACAGCCCTTGAGCTGAAAGCAAGTGGGCTTGGTGGAGGAGGTATAGTAGTCCCTCTACCCTTTGGGCTTGGAGCAAAATTAGGTAAAAGCAATGCCCATATTGCCCTTGATATGAGAATAGTTAGAGTGAAAACCGGAGAAGTTCTCTCCGCCAAGACTGTGGAAGGGAAATCAGAGAGATGGAATGTGGGAGTTGCAGCAGGAGGTCTTTTTGGAACCACTTTTGGAGGAGCCTATTTTGAAGCAGTAAAAAATACTCCCCTTGAAGAGGCAACCCGGGATCTAATTGCCCGGGCCGTAACCCTTATTGTGGAATCCGTAAAGTCTCAAGCTCCTTCAGATGTCTCTATTGGAGAAAAAATCACTACTTATAGTGAAAAGGGGGAAATTATTAAAGAGGAAACCCGAATGCCAGAAAAGGGGAGGATAAAACCTCAAGAAAACTCTAAGCTTAAGAGGGAAACATCTTTTACAGGCGGGCTTGTAAGGGCAGAGGTTTCTGCAGCCCCTTATGCCAAGGTAATCTGGCAGGAAAATTTTTCAAAGTGTAAGGTTATCCCAACCACTGTAAAAATTCTCAAGGGGCAGGGAGAGTGTGTTAGTCTTGATGACTTAAGATGGTTTGCCACAACTAAAGGAGAACTCCTTTTTGAAAAGGCTATTCCTAACTTTGATATTTCCAAAGATTTTACTTTTGAAGGCACCCTTTTTTATTCCCAGGAGATGAAATATGCTCAAGAAGGAATTCAGATCTTTATCGGGAAAGAGGGAAGTCCTGTATCTCTGTATTTGCCAAGAGAAGTAAAGGAATGGAAATGGGGAAAAGATACTCCTATTCCTAATGAAACAGGGCTCCCTGAGTTTCTTAAGGGTCAAAAAATAAAGGTCTTCCTTAAAAAGGAAGGAGAGTTAGCCCATGTCTTTATTAATGGTGTAAGAGTTCTTACTACCCAAATTGATACTGTTGCGCTAAAGAACTTACCAGGAAAAATTGTAGTGAAGATGTTTGGAGCAGACCTTGGACAGGGAAATTATGTGCTTATTACAGATTTAAAAGTGAGCGCTAAATAAAAATTAATTTTTAAAATCAATATAAAATCTTATAACTTTATGTGAAAATTTAAACAAATTCTTGCTTGTGTAAAAAGTTTCATTAATTTTAATCAAAAAAAAATTAATGCAGGAGGTGTGGTTATGAAGAGGGTATTGATTTTAATGGGCTTGTTTGTGTTTACTCTCTCAGAGATGCTTTTTGCCTATGATAAAGAGCTTGCCAAAAGATTTAACATGATGTTTTCTCAGATGACCCCTGAGGTGATTGCCAAAAAGCCCTGTATGGTCAATGCTAAACAGCTTCTTGAGATGATTAAAAACAAAGAACCCTTTGTAATTCTTGATGTGAGATCACCTGAGGAAATGGCAATAGTTGGAATTACCTGGAAGGACAGATTTGATATCCCCATGCACGAGGTCTTTAAGGAGGAAAATCTGAATAAACTCCCTAAGGATAAAAAAATCGTGGTTATCTGTCATACAGGGCCAAGATCTATTGCAGTAACCTTGGCTTTAAGAGCTCTTGGATTCATGAATGCCTATGCCTTTGATGGTGGTGTAGCTGAACTTGCCAAAGAAGTTGGAAGAGCTGCTTATATGTTTGTGCATTAATTTTAGAAAGCTTTAAAGCCCCTTACAGGGGCTTTTTTCCCTCAAAAGGTTGTTCCAAAATATAAAGGAGTTTAATTGTTCAGGATTCCTTTCTTAAAAAGAAGACATCCTTATTCAAATCATGTCAGTAGGAAAAACAGGGATTTGTGATAAACTTTAAAGAGTTTGTCAGGAGGGGGAAATATGCAAGTTGTGGTTATTGGAGCTAATGCTTGCGGGGCTAAATCTGCTTGCAGGGTTAAAAGACTTAATCCCAAGGCTGAAGTAATTCTTATTGATAAGGACGATTTAATCTCCTACGGGGCCTGTGGGATACCTTATTTTGTCTCAGGTGATGTTCCCCATGAAAATGCTTTGAGAGAGACCTCCTATCATGTGGTAAGAGATGAAAAGTTTTTTCGTGATGCCAAGGGATTAAAGGTTCTTACAAAAACTTTGGTTGAAGAAATAGACCGCAAGAGAAAAACAATCAGGGTGCGTTATCTGAATACCGGGCAAATTGAAGAAATCCCCTATGATAAGTTAATAATTGCAACTGGTTCCATTCCGAGGACTTTAAATATTCCAGGGATTGATCTCCAGGGAGTTTATACCCTTACAAGTCTTCATAAAGCCATTGAGATAAAAGAAAAGATTGCAAGAGGTGAGGTTGAAAAGCCCCTTGTTATTGGGGCAGGACTTATTGGTCTTGAAATGACTGAGGCCTTTGCAGATCTCTGGGAGCTTCCTGTAACGCTTCTTGAATATTTTCCCCAGGTCTTACCCAGAAACCTTGATGCCTTCACGGCAAGAATGGTTGAAAATCACTTGAGGGAAAAGGGGGTCAAACTTGTTCTCAATGCCAGAATTAAAGAGATAATGGGAAAGGATGGAAAAGTCATCGGTGTTCAGACAGAAAATGAATTCTATCCTGCTGATTTAGTTCTTGTTGCAGGAGGGGTCATACCTAACAGTGAGCTTGCAAAAAAGGCCGGGCTTCTTGTTTCTCCAGCTACTGGAGGAATTGTTGTTAATGATAGGCTTCAGACTTCAGATCCTGACATTTATGCTGGTGGAGACTGCATCGAGGTAACCCATCTTATTACTGGAAAAAAGGTGGTTATGCCTATGGGGTCTTTGGCTAATCGCCAGGGAAGAGTTATTGGAACAAATATTGCTGGAGGAACAGCTACCTTTAAGGGCACTGTGGGAGCCTTTATTATGAAGTGTTTTGATCTTGCAGTGGGAGGAGTTGGCCTAACTTTGACTCAGGCTAAAATTGAAGGTTTTTCTGCAAGCTATGCCCTGAATAACCAGACGGAAAGGTCTCACTTTTTCCCTGATGCCAAGTATGCATATTATGCCTTAATATTTGACAAGCTAACCACAAGGGTGCTTGGTTTTCAGGCTATAGGACCGTTTACAGATGGAACTCTGGCAAGAATTCATGCCCTATCAAGCATACTGCCTTATAAACCCCTGGTTGAAGATCTCCTCAATCTTGAGCTTGCCTATGCACCTCCCTTTAACTCTGCCCTTGATCCCATTCATGATACTGCCCATGTAGCTGATAATATTCTAAAAGGTCTTTTTGAACCCATACACTGGGAAGAGGTTATAAAGCGCATGCAAGAGGGAGATCAGAATACTCTTATAATTGATCTCAGACATCCCAAAGAAGCTGAATTCAATGTGAAAAACTTTTCCAATGTAAAACATATACTCTATCAGAAAATTAGGTATCATATAAAGGAGATACCCAAAGACAAAGACATCATTCTTATCTGTAATTCTTCTCGCAGGTCCTATGAGGTGGCAAGAATTCTTAAGTCTGAAGGGTATGAAAGAGTTTATGTCCCCCTTGGAGGGATCAGTTTTCCGAGGAAATGGGGAGAGCCGGTTAAATGAAACTTCAATCTGTAAGAGGATTTAAAGACTGGCTTCCTGAGGAAGCCATTAAGTATCAGCATCTTATAGAGATTGCCCGAAGGGAACTAAGGCTTGCTAATTTTCAGGAAATAAAAATTCCTGTGCTTGAAAAAACAGAGCTTTTTGTGCGTTCTATTGGAGAGGTTACAGATATTGTGCAGAAGGAGACCTATACCTTTGAGGACAGAAATAAGGAGCTCCTTACTCTTCGGCCAGAAGCTACAGCTGGTATTTGCAGAATGGTTATTGAGCATGGGCTTTATATGAGGCCTAAGCCCTTAAAGTTTTTTTTTATCGGGCCCATGTTTCGCCACGAAAGACCTCAGAAGGGAAGACTCAGAGAGTTCTTTCAGATAGATGTGGAATTTATGGGAAATCTGACCCCCTTTTATGAGGTTGAGCTCCTTGAACTGGCTCTTAAAATTTTGCGTAGCCCGGTAGAGGGAAAAAGGGATCCCTTTAACCTTGAGATTAATAGCCTTGGATGTCCTGAATGTAGACCTGCTTTTAGGGATTACCTTTTAGGTGCCCTGGAGAGGGAAAAAGAAAAACTTTGTGAGACCTGTAAAGAGAGGCTTTTAAGAAATCCTCTCAGGATCCTTGATTGTAAAAAAGAGCAATGTAAAGAAATAGTTGGGAAGCTTAGACCAATTTCTGAGTTTCTTTGTAAGGGTTGTAAGGAGCACTTTGAAATTTTAAAAAGTCTTTTGGAAGAGCGCGGTCTTTCCTATATTGTTAATCCCTATTTAGTTAGGGGCCTTGATTATTATGTGAGAACTATTTTTGAGATAAAGGGAGAGGGTCTTGGGGCTCAGGATACAGTATGTGCTGGAGGAAGATATGACTTTTTAATTCAAGAACTTGGAGGCCCGGAGCTTCCTGCAACTGGTTTTGCCATTGGTCTTGAAAGATGGGCTCTTTGTGCCCTGGGGGAAGAGGGCTTGCCTGCTATCCTTGAGGAAGCCATTAAACCTCAGGCTGTCTTTATTCCCCTTGGAGACTTAGCAAGGAGAAAGGGGCTGGGGATAGTTAAAACCCTGAGAAATTCAGGATTTAAGATAGATGCCTTCTTTGAGGAAAGGAGCCTTAAGGCCCTGCTTAGAGAAGCGGATAAAAGGGGAGTAAAATTTGCTTTGATTCTGGGTGAAAATGAATTAAAAGAGGGTAAAATTTTAGTGAAAGACCTGCATAAAGGTATGCAGAAGCTTGTTGAGGAAAATCAGCTTTTGGAGATACTTAAGGAGTCCTGAAGAGTGAAGATTTATCCAGAGAAAAGAGAATTCTTTAAATTAGCGGAGATCTATAATCTTATTCCCCTTTATACTGAGATTCCTGCTGATCTTGAGACCCCTATTTCCCTTTTTTACAAACTTTTTGACGAAAGAGAATATCTTTTTCTTTTTGAGAGTATGGAGGGCCCGGAGAAATGGGCTCGCTATAGCTTTATAGGGTTTGATCCCTTTCTGACCTTTAAAAGTAAAGGGAATACAATCTGGTTATCCGGAACTTATGAAAAAATTTATGAACATAAGGAGCCTCTTGAAGAATTAAAGCGCCTTCTTTCTGAGTTTCATACCCCTCAGATTAAGGGTTTACCGAGATTTTGGGGGGGAGCTGTGGGATATGTGAGCTATGAAATGGTCTCCTTTTTTGAAAAGAGAGTCCCCTGCGGTAGAGATATCCTTAATTTTTATGACCTGAACTTTATCTTTCCCAAAAAGCTTCTTATCTATGACAGACTAAAACATAGTTATATTGTGGTTATTCTTTTATCTGTTGAAAAGGGAGGTAATGAAAGCCTCTATGAAGAGGCTAAAGAAGAACTCAAGGAGGTTGTAGCGGATTTACAAAGAAAAAGGATAAAACTTCCAAAACTTAAAAAGCCCTTGAAATTATATCCAGAAATTGAAAAACAGACCTTTTTGGATATGGTAAATAGGGCCAAAGAATTTATCTCCGCAGGAGACATTATTCAGGCTGTTTTATCTCAGAGATTTTCCTTAGAGGATGATCTTTTGCTTAACCCTCATACCTCATTTTATCTATATCGTGGTCTTAGAAAAATTAATCCTTCCCCCTATATGTTTTACCTTCACCTGCAAGATGAGGTCTTAATCGGGTCTTCTCCAGAAATTTTGGTAAGAGTTGAGGAGAAAAAGGTGGAGACAAGACCCATTGCCGGGACAAGGAAAAGAGGGTTAACTGAGGCCGAAGATCTTGCTTTAGAAGAGGAGCTTAAGAAAGATGAAAAAGAGCTTGCTGAGCATATTATGCTTGTTGATCTCGGGAGAAATGATCTTGGAAGAGTCTCAAAATATGGCACAGTTGATGTTTATGAGCTTCTTATTGTTGAGAGATATTCCCATGTGATGCACCTTGTCTCCGGGGTGCGTGGAATTTTAAAGGATAAAGAAGATATGTTTTCCGCTTTTAAAGCCTGTTTTCCAGCTGGCACGGTCTCTGGAGCACCAAAGATTAGAGCCATGGAAATTATTTCGGAGCTTGAAGGTGTGGTTAGAGGACCTTATGCAGGTGCAGTGGGTTATTTTGGTTTTTCCCAAAATATGGATTTCTGTATCACCATAAGAACCTTTTTCCAGAAAAAAAATCGTTTATACTTACAGGCAGGAGCAGGTATTGTGGCGGACTCTGTGCCAGAGCGCGAGTTTGAAGAAACAATTAATAAAGCCAAGGCCTTGGAAAAGGCCCTTGAGCTCTTTGGAAAGGGATATTTTCTATGAAAAGGGTTCTTATTATAGATAATTACGATTCCTTTACTTATAATTTGGTGCAACTTGTGGGAGTTATGGTTGAAAAACTCTGGGGTGGGGAGATTCTGGTTTACCGAAATGATCAGATAACCCTCCAGGAGGTTTCTGCCTTAAGTCCGAGTCATATTATAATCTCTCCTGGCCCCTGTACTCCCAATGAGGCAGGTATCTCCGTTGAATTAATTAAGAATTATGCTGGGAAGATACCTGTTCTTGGTGTCTGTTTGGGGCACCAGTGTATGGCTCAGGCCTTTGGGGGAAGAATTATACGGGCAAAGAGGCTTATGCACGGCAAGGTCTCACAGATCTATCACGACGAAAAAGGAGTTTTCAAAGGGCTTCCCAATCCCTTTTCAGCGATGCGGTATCATTCCTTAGCTGTTGATCCCGAAACTCTGCCCCCTGATTTTGAGATTTCTGCAAGAAGTGAGGATGGAGAGATCATGGGTATAAGGCATAAAAACTTTGTGCTTGAAGGAGTTCAGTTTCACCCTGAATCTATTGGAACCTCCCTTGAGACCTGGATGAAGCTGAAAAAGCCTCCTCTGGAATGGGATTTTAAAGGGGATGAGATCCCAGAGGGGGTAAGACTTCTTAGGAACTTCTTAGCCTAAGGATGTTTTCAACTTTGACAGAGTTTGTAAGAAATATCCTTGCCTGGCTGTATGTATTAACAAGTGTTCCAATTATTGGATTACTGGCAGTCCTGACAAAGAGGCATTTTTTTGCCTGGCTCTGGTGTCATCTACTTTTAAAGGTGCTGGGTATTAGAATTAAAGTTATAGCTGAGAAATTTCCTGAAAAAGGGAAAAAATATGTTTTTATGGCTAATCATCAGAGCCAGTTGGATATACCAGTGCTTGAAAGCCTTTTAAAGGATTATAATATAAGATTCCTGGCTAAAAAGAGTCTTTTTGATATCCCCTTTTTTGGCTGGGGTATAAAGGCCCTTGGATATGTGCCTGTAGAAAGGGAAGACCCTAAGGAGGGACTTAAGAGTTTGCTTGCCTGTGTGGATAGACTTAAAGAGGGAGTCTCTCTGGTTGTCTTTCCTGAGGGAACAAGAAGTAAAACCGGAGAGCTTTTACCCTTTAAAGCAGCTGGTTTTTTGATCCCTATTAAAGCTGGTGTTCCTGTTTGTCCAGTTTCTATCTGGGGCACTTTTAGGATTTTACCCAAAGGGAGTCTCTGGTTTAATTTAAAGAAAAGGGAGGTTTGGGTTTCCATTGGGCCAGTCATAGAGGTTAAGAATTTAACCCTGAAGGATAAAAATACCTTGCTATCACAGGTGAGAGAAAATATTGAAAAAAGCTTAGAAAGAATGAAAAACCTTTAAGGAGTCAACTCTAAGAAAATAGGGTAAGGTAAAAATGTTAGCCAGGGCAAATCACCTCGGAATTATTAATCCTTCAATTAAATTTTTGATAGGAGTAGAATTAAAGTTATCCCTTACTCCATCCACCCATGTGGCGAGGGCTTTTAGCTAAAACCTTCTTATTAGGAGTTGAGGGACAAATTTAAGCAAAGGAGACATGCTTATATTATAAACAAAAAAAATTGCAGGAGTGCTGTAGTATGGGTGAGATTATTGTTGTGCCTTTAGAAGAGGAACTAAAGGAAAGTTATCTTGATTATGCCATGAGTGTCATTGTGGGAAGGGCCCTTCCTGATGTAAGGGATGGGCTAAAACCTGTGCAGAGACGCATTCTTTATGCCATGTATGAAGCAGGCAATGACTGGAATAAACCCTTTAAAAAGAGCGCAAGAATCGTGGGAGAGGTTATCGGTAAATATCATCCCCATGGAGACATGCCAGTTTATGAAGCTATTGTCCGAATGGCTCAGGATTTCACCATGCGGTATCCCATGATTGATGGACAGGGGAATTTTGGTTCCATTGATGGAGATGCCCCTGCAGCCATGCGCTATACTGAGGTTAGGTTTACCCGTCTTGCCCATGAACTCTTAGCAGATATTGAAAAGGAAACCGTTGAGTTTGTCCCGAACTATGATAATACCTTGAAAGAACCGGTGGTTTTACCCTCTAAGATCCCCAACCTTCTTGTAAATGGGTCTTCAGGGATTGCGGTGGGGATGGCCACAAACATTCCTCCGCACAATCTCTCAGAGGTAGCCACAGCCCTGATCGCCCTTTTGAGAAATCCTGAGATTACCCCTGAGGATTTAATGGAGTATGTGAAGGGCCCGGATTTTCCAACCGGAGCTTTTATAGTTGGAACAGAGGGTATTAAAAAGGCCTATACAACCGGAAGGGGAATTATCAAACTTAGGGCCAAATATAGAGTGGAAAAGGAAAAAGATAGAGCCAAACTTGTTTTTACAGAACTGCCTTATCAGGTCAATAAGGCCAAGGTTGTTGAACGGATTGCCGAGCTTGTAAGAGACAAAAAGATAGAGGGTATCGCTGATATAAGAGATGAATCGGATCGTGAGGGAATAAGGGTTGTTGTGGAGCTTAAAAGGGAGTGGTCTCAAGCCCCCCATAGCTTGGCTATGGAACTTTTTAAGCACACCCCTCTTGAAACCACCTTTGGAATAATATTTTTGGCCTTAGTGCAGGGAAGACCTGAGGTCTTAACCCTTAAAGATATGCTTCAGCACTTTCTCAACTGGCGAAGGACTATCATTATCCGCCGCACCCAGTATGACTTAAGAAAGGCTAAAGAACGGGCTCACATCCTGGAGGGCTTCCTAAAGGCTCTCCAGCATTTAGATGAAATTATTGAACTTATTAAGAAATCCGATACCCCTAAAACTGCCAAAGAACGGTTAATAAAACGCTTTAATTTTACAGATATTCAGGCTCAGGAAATCTTAAACCTAAGACTTCAGAGACTCACTGCTTTGGAGCGAGAAAAAATTTTACTGGAATATGAAGAGCTAAAAAGGGCTATGGCCTATTATGAAAAAATTTTAACCCATGAGCCTACCTTAATTACAGTCCTTGAAGAGGAACTCAAGGAAATTAGAGAAAAATATGGAGATGAGAGAAAAACCCGGATCCTGGAAAAAGATCTTGAGATTGTAGAGGAGGAAAGACCAAGAGAGGAAGTGCTTATAGTTATAAGTGATGAAGGATACATTCGCAAACTTTCTTTAGAACAATTTTCTACTCAAAAGAGAGGTGGAAAGGGAGTTATAGCCTTTTCTGGAGAAGAAAGACTGAAAAGTGCCTTACAGGTAGTGGACGATGCAGAGCTTTTAGTTTTTACGGCTGAAGGCAAGGTTTATCCTTTAGAGTTAAAGGATGTGCCTCTTTCTACAAGACAGGCCAGGGGAACGCACCTTAAAAACTTTATCTCAGCCCTGGAGGGGGAGATTGCCTTTATCCTTCCCCATACAACCGAGGGTTTCCTCTTTTTGATAACTCGAAAAGGGATTGTAAAAAAATTTCCCTTTGAGGAATTGAGGGCCTTAAGAAAAAGTGGAAGCACAGTTATCAATCTCAAAGAGGGAGATTCCCTTGTGGGAGGGGTTAAAACTAAAGGGAAGGATACTCTGATTATTTTGACCCGGGAGGGATTGTCCCTTCATTTCAGTGAGAGGGAAGTAAGAGCTATGGGAAGGCAGGCAGAAGGAGTTACAGGTATAAGGCTAAGTGAAAAAGATGAAGTTATAGCCCTTATTAGGGTTGAAGAAGGGGCTTCCCTTTTCACCCTTACGGAAAAGGGTTTTGGTAAGAGAACTTCCTTTTCTGAATTTAGGCTTCAGGGAAGAGGAGGGAGAGGAATTACAGCCCATGGCCTAAGCGATAAAACAGGCCTTTTAACCTGTGGGGATATATTAAAAGGCGAGGAAGAACTGCTTATTTTTTCCTCCTCTGGAAAGGCTATAAGAATTGAAGCTCAAGAGATACCCCTTCAAGGTAGGAGCACTAAAGGAGTTAGATTAATAAGCCTTTTACCTGGAGAGGTAGTTACAGGCCTTGCAAAATTGGAACTCTCAAAAAGGCAGGCCTAATTTGGATACATAAGCCTTACAAGAAAAGGGAAGGGTGGAAAAAAGGTGAGAGGAAGGATTTACAGCATTTATACAGGGGAGGCTTTATAGTTTAAGGGTAAAGCAGATTTATCTGCCCGAAGAGGCAGATTTTAATCTTAAAATATCTGGACGCATACAATTCGTTGTAATAGAAAAAATTTGTGCTATTTTTATGAGAAATCCTTCTGGGGGAACAAAGAAATGTCCAAAAAAGTGAAACTCGCTATAGTAGGGGTTGGCAATTGTGCAAGCTCCTTAATTCAGGGGATCTATTATTATCAAAACAAAGGGGTTGAGGAGTTAAAGGGGTTAATGTTCCCAGATGTGGGTGGTTACAGGCCTTCAGATATTGAAGTTGTCTGTGCCTGGGACATTGATGCCCGAAAAGTGGGAAAAGATGTGGCAGAAGCAATTTTTAGTGCTCCCAATTGCACAACAATTTTTTATAAAGAGGTTCCCTCCTTAGGAGTAAAGGTTAGAAAAGGAAAGGTTCTTGACGGATGCGCTGGACATATGAAAGATTTCCCTGAGGAAAAGAGCTTTGTTATTTCAGAGGAAAAAGAGGATGAGCTTGAGGATGTGGTGGCACACCTTAAGGAGACCGGAGCTGAAGTATTAATAAGTTATGTTCCCGTTGGATCTGAAGAGGCAGCCAGATTCTATGCCGAGGCCTGTTTAAGGGCAGGGGTTGCCTATGTCAACGCTATGCCTACTTTTATTGTCTCTGATCCTGAATGGGGAGCTCGTTTTGAAAAGGAGGGTATTCCTGCAGTGGGAGATGATATAAAAAGTCAGCTCGGGGCAACAATTCTTCATCGGGCTCTTGTTCAGCTCTTTGTAGATAGAGGTATCCCTATTAAAAGAACCTATCAGCTAAATTTTGGTGGAAATACAGATTTTTTAAACATGCTTGAAAGGGGAAGGCTTGCAACTAAAAAGATTTCAAAAACTGAGGCAGTATCAAGCCTTATCCCCTATGATATTGGCTGGGAAAACATTCACATAGGGCCTTCTGACTGGGTTCCCTGGTTAAAGGACAAAAAAATTGCCTATATTCGTATAGAGGGAGAGCACTTTGGGGGAGTTCCCATGTCTGTTGAGGTAAAACTTGAGGTCGAGGATTCTCCCAATTCTGCTGGATCAGCCATTGATGCCATAAGATGTGCTAAACTTGCTCGTGAGCGTGGTATTGGAGGGCCTCTTTTATCTATCTCAGCCTACACCATGAAACATCCTCCCAAGCAGTTTCCCGATCATATGGCTCGCCGGATGGTAATTGAATTTATTGAGGGAAAAAGGGAAAGATAAAATTTCAGGAGGAAGAGATGTCAGAGCTTTCTAAGAGACTTCAAAAGATTCCTCCCTATCTTTTTGTTGAACTTGACCGCCTGAAAAATGAAAAGATAAAAGAGGGGGCAGATGTAATTGACCTTGGTATAGGAGATCCTGATATTCCTACCCCACAGGAAATTGTGGATGTGGCTAAAAGGGCCCTTGAAAAATCTGAGTATCATAGATATCCAGCTAACCCCGGAAGTCTTTTTTTTCGCAAAGCCTGTGCAGATTATATGCAAAGACGCTTTGGAGTAACCTTTGATCCGGAAAGTGAGGTGGTTGCTCTTATAGGTTCCAAAGAGGGTATAGCCCACTTTCCTCTTGCCTTTGTAAATCCTGGAGATATAGTCTTGTGCCCAGATCCTGCCTATCCTGTTTATCACCTGGGAACTATCTTTACGGATGGTGAGCCCTATTATATGCCCCTGACCTGGGAAAATGATTTTTTGCCAGATTTGGGGCGCATTCCCAAAGATCTCTGGAGACGCACTAAGATCCTCTGGTTAAATTATCCCAATAATCCTACTGGAGCGTCTGCAACTAAGGATTTTTTCAAGGAGACGATAGCTTTAGCCAAAAAACATGATTTTATAGTAGCCCATGATTCCGCTTATGTTGAGCTCTATTTTGAGGATCCTCCTTTGAGCATCTTTGAGGTAGATGGTGCCAAAGATGTGGCTATTGAATTTCACAGTCTTTCTAAAACCTTTTGTATGACAGGCTGGAGAATAGGCTTTGCAGTAGGAAAAAGAGAACTTGTGCAAGGCTTGGCCAAGGTGAAGAGTAATATTGACTCAGGAGTTTTTACCGCCCTTCAGGAGGCAGGGGCTTATGCCCTTTCTAATCTTGAAAAGATTGTCCCTCCTTTGAGGAGAATCTTTCAGGAAAGAAGAGATGTTTTCTCTCAAGAGCTTAAAAAGCTTGGTTTTGAGTTCAAAAAACCCTCAGCTACATTTTATCTCTGGGTGCGGGTGCCTCAGGGATATACCTCGTCAGATTTCTGTAAGAAGCTTTTACAGGAGCTTGCTGTTGTTGTTACTCCTGGCAATGGCTTTGGGGCATCTGGTGAGGGGTATTTTAGAGTGGCTTTAACTGTGGGAGTAGAACGATTAAGGGAAGCGGTAAAGAGGCTTGCTACCCTGAAACCCTAAAAAGGGTTTATCTTTCCCTGGGAAGTAATCTTGGTAATCGTAGAGAAAATCTTGAAAGGGCTATCAAACTCTTGCAAGAACTTCCTGCTCAGATTGAAAAACTCTCTAAGATTTATGAGACAAGACCTCTTTATTTTGAAAGCAAAAATTATTTTTATAATCTTGTGGTCAAGATAAGAACTTTTCTCTCACCCCTTGCCCTTTTTTTAGAACTCAAAAAGATTGAGTTTAAAATGGGAAGAAAGAAAGATCTTTGTCTTTCCGATAGACCCATAGACCTTGATATTGTTTTTTATGAAGATCTGCGCTTTAGCAGTGCCATCCTTAAAATTCCTCATCCCAGAGCCCTTGAGAGAGCTTTTGTAGTTATCCCCACTTTGGAGATAGAGCCAGATCTAAGAGAACCAGTCACCGGGAAAAAACTTTGTGAGATAAAGCAGGAGAGAGAGAAAGAATACCTGAAACAGGGAATAAAAGCCCTAACTGAGGAGCTTAAAATATGAAATATTTAATTTTGATACTTCTCCTTTTAGGAGTTTTTTGGTATTATAAAAAGAAACGGGTTAAAGCTAAACAGGAGCAAAAAAGTCGCCAAATGGAGATGTGTGCTTGCCTTTCTTGTGGAATTTTTTTTCCACAGAACCAGGGAAAGATATTAAAAAAAGGCTCTCAAGAGCTTTTTTTTTGTTCCGATAAATGTTTAAAGAAATATTTGTTTAAAGAGGGGGAAAGAACATGTTCCTGAGTATTATTCTTTGCATAGGGCTTGTTTTTTTCTCCTCCCCGGTTTTTGCCTCTAAAATTTTTGTTTATGAAGATCAGGAAACCGGGGAAAAATATTATTCTAATCTTCCCTTAAACGAGAACTTTAAAATTTATATGAGACTACCCCTTAAAAAGGATAAGAGAGATACCTTGTTACTTTCCTCCCTCAAGCGAGGATTTAATGAAGGGGCTTTTTCTTCTAAATTTGATGAAATCTTTAATGAGGTTGCCAGGGCCTTTAATCTTGATCCTAAGTTATTGAAGGCTATGGCCAAGGTTGAGTCAAATTTTAATCCCCAGGCAGTTTCTCCAAAAGGGGCCATGGGGGTTATGCAACTTATCCCATCCACAGCAAGATTAGTTGGAGTCAGCAATCCCCTTGATCCAGTTGAAAATATCTATGGAGGAGCAAGGTATTTAAGGATGCTCCTTGATGAATTTGGAGATCTAAAGCTTAGTCTTGCAGCTTACAATGCAGGTCCTGAAGCGGTAAAATCTTACAGGGGTATACCCCCTTATTCAGAGACTGTAAACTATGTAAGAGATGTCCTCTATTATTACGAGCTTTTCCGAAAAAACAATCTTTAAGCAGAGATCATTATATCTTTAAGTTTGTCCAGGTTGTCAAGGGCTTTACCTGCCCCAAGGGCAACACAGATAAGAGGATCTTCTGCTACCCTGACTGGAAGGCCTGTTGCTTCGGAAATAAGTTTGTCAAGATTTCTTAAAAGAGCTCCACCTCCAGAAAGGGTTATACCTCTATCCACAAGGTCAGCAGAAAGCTCTGGGGGTGTTTCTTCAAGCACCTGCTTAATAGCCTGAATGATAAGCTCAATAGGTTCTCTTATAGCCTCTTGAATCTCTTTTGAAGTGATGGTGATAGTTTTGGGTGTGCCTGAAATTAAATCTCTGCCTTTAATTTCAAAGGTATCATAGGGTTCTTCTGGATAGACATTGCCTATTTGAATCTTGATTTGCTCAGCGGTTGCCTCTCCAATCAAAAGATTATATTTTCTCTTTACATATTGCACAATAGCTTCATCTAATTTATCGCCTGCAACCTTGATAGAATGGGAGGCAACAATTCCCCCCAGGGAGATTACAGCTACCTCCGTGGTTCCTCCTCCGATATCCACAATCATACTGGCAATGGGCTCAGTAATAGGGAGCCCTGCACCAATTGCAGCTGCCATGGGCTCTTCAATGAGATAGACCTCACGGGCACCTGCACTTTCAGCACTCTCCTTTACAGCCCGCCTTTCCACTTGAGTAGTTCCTGAAGGGACACTGATAATAATCCTTGGTTTAACTAAGTAAGACCTGTTATGCACTTTCTGGATAAAATAGCGAATCATGGCCTCGGTGACCTCAAAGTCAGCAATTACTCCTTCCCTTAAAGGTCTAACTGCTTTGATAAGCCCCGGGGTTTTCCCCAGCATCCTTTTAGCCTCATCTCCAACGGCAAGCACTTTTTTGTATCGTCCATCCTCTTTAACTGCAACCACGGAAGGCTCTTTGAGGATTATACCCTTACCTTCAAGATAGATAAGGGTGTTAGCTGTGCCAAGGTCTATAGCCAGATCCTTGGAAAAGATTTTAAAGAGTCTTGCAAACATCCGCTCTCACCTCAAATTTTTTTCTAATTTTAATGCGACTTTTCTTTTTTTAAAGTAAATCACAAAAGGACCAAATCCTGTTAAATCTTCTTCTTGTGGTAAGAAAAGGAGTTTTTCTGGAGCTTTTACATAAATATAGGAAGTTAAAGAACAGATAAAGGCATCTAAAAAATCTGCTTTATCAAAGACCATCTTGGGGAGTTTAATAAAAAAGTGCTTTTCAAAATAGTTTATAAGAAAATCTGTTTCCTCGGGGAAAAGTCCCTCTTTTTTATATTTACTGGCAAGATATCTTTTTTCCTCAGGAAGAAGAAAGTAGAAGCTTGCCCGGGGATGGGTCTCAAGAATAGTGCCACAATAGGGGCTTAGCTTTTGAGCAAGAAGCAATCCTCTTAATGGGATTCCCATAAGGGTATGGTAAGAAAGAACCCATTTTCTATAGGGACCTGGAAGAAGGTTTCTTAAGGCGAGATCTGCTAAACGAAACCCTTTCTCAACTTTGAGAGAAAAACTTAGAGGGGCATCTATAGAAAGGGCAAGAACCCTGTTATTTTTTACAAAGGCAAAAATTTCTTCAGATGTGACATTTTTTAGCTCTGTCTCATTAAAGGAAAGGACATTTTCAAGAAGGAGCCCCCTTTTGGGTAGCTTTTTTAAAGCCACTGCCCAGGTATTACTACCGCCCCCCAAATCTACTCCTAAATAATAAAACATGTATTAAAATTTAATGGATGATAAAAGATTATCCAGAGGAGATTTTAATCACCCTTCAAAAGCCCTCCCGCTACTTAGGAAGGGAACCTCATTTTCCCTATAAAGATTGGGAAAGGGCTGATCTTAAAGTCTGTCTTGGATATCCTGATCTATACGAAGTTGGCAGATCTCACCTTGGAATAAATATTTTGGCTGGAATTATTAATGCCTCTGATAGGTATCTTTGTGATTTTGTTTTTGCGGTATACCCGGATATGGAAAAAGCCCTGAAGGAGAGAAATATTCCTCTTCTTAGCCTCAATTATAAAAGGCCCCTTAGGGAATTTGATGTTTTGGGTATAAGTTATCCCTATGAACTCCTTGTTACTAATCTTTTTCAGATCCTTGAACTTTCAGGAATTCCATTTAAAGCTGAAGAAAGAGAAAAAGGTTACCCTTTGATTATAGGAGGAGGCCCTTGCTGTGGAAATCCCGAACCCATAGCTGAGCTCTTTGATGTCATAGTGATTGGTGATGCTGAAGAGGTTATTCTTGAGGTTCTCAAGCTCCTTGAGAACTGGAAAACAGGTTCTTTAATCAAGAGTGAGCTTTATGTGGAATTAACAAAAATAGAAGGCCTTTATGTTCCCTTACTGAAAAATAAGGTAAAAAGAAGACTCTTTATTCCTAAGGGCTCTCTGCCTATGCACTATTCCATTCCTGTGATTCCTCTTGCCCATGACCGAGTATCCTTAGAGATTTCAAGGGGATGCACACGATCCTGCCGTTTCTGTGAGGCAGGTTTTTATTATAGACCTGTAAGAGAAAAATCCCCTCAGGAGATCCTTGAGGAGGCTAAAAGGGCCTTTAACTTAACAGGCTATCGTGAGGCCTCTCTTATGTCTCTCTCTGCGGGGGATTACTCCTGTCTTGAAGAACTCGTAGATCTATTAGAAAAGGAATTTTATTCTTCTGAATTTAAGGAATTTGTCTTTAGTTTGCCCTCCTTGAGAGTGGGAAGTTTAACTCCTAAGATACTAAATTTTCTTAAAAAAGGGAGGACAAGCACTTTAACCATAGCAGTTGAAGCAGCCTCAGAGAGATTGAGAAGGGTTATCAATAAAAACATTGATATGGATGCCCTCTTCAGGGATGTGGAGCTTGCTAAAATACATGGTTTTAAAAGATTAAAGCTTTACTTTATGCTCGGGCTTCCTACGGAAACTGAAGAAGATCTCTGGGAAATGACAAAGCTTTATTCCGAGCTTAAAAAAAGTTTCAAAGGGGGAGAAATACTTTTTTCAGCCTCAATTTTTATCCCTAAGCCTCATACTCCTTTTCAATGGGAAAGACAAATCACCTTAGAGGAAGCCTTTGCAAAGGTAAAAGTTCTTAAGGATAAACTAAGAGATAAATTTAAAGCCCATAATCCCAAACAGAGTCTACTTGAGGGGGTTATAGCCAGATCCGGGCAAGAACTCTTCTCCTATCTCCAATCAGTCTATAAAAAGGGTGCCCGTCTTGATTCCTGGAAAGAGTTTTTTGATTATACTCTCTGGGAAGAAACGGCAAGAGAGCTTGGACTTGAGCTTAGAGATTATCTATCTGAAAGAGATCCTCTAAAGCCTCTTCCCTGGGAGCACATAGATCTGGGGGTTAAAAAAGAATTCCTTTTAAAAGAGAGAAAAAGGGCTTACGAGGGTAAATATACCTCAGATTGCCGGTTTGAACCCTGTGTAAAATGCGGGGTCTGTAAAGGTAAAATCAAAAACTATCTTGCCAGAGAGTCTCAGGTAGAAGAAAGCCAGGATAAAGGGATCAAAAAATCTCTAAAAACTTTATCTCTACAAAAGGAGGTCTGGTATGAGATATATTTTGATAAAAAGGGGCCTGCCAAATTCCTTTCCCAGCTTGAGGTCTTGAGGCTCTTTGAGTTATATTTGAGAAGAGAGGGTTTTTCCCTTGCCTATACCCAGGGGTTTAATCCAAGGCCTAAATTTGTTTGTAGCGAGGCAACTTCTGTTGGAATTGAGGTGGAAGGAGAATTTCTCGGTATAGCCTTCAGGGAAGATTTTGATGAAAAACTTCTTTTGGGAAGAGAAATTTACAGGGGGCTTAAAATTGTAAAAGTTAAAGGAAAAGGTTTTTCTAAACCTTTAATACCAGAAAGAGGAGTAACTTATTTGCTTGAACTCAAAAAAAATCTAAATTTTGAACCATTAAAGGAGGATGCCTCTACAGTAAAAATTGAAGAACTAAGGGATAAAAATCTAATCCAGATAATACCCCTAAAGGGGGGCTTCTCTATTCTAAAATTTTTAAGAGGGATCCAAGGAATAGCAAATCCCTTAGAGGTCTTTAGAATTTTAAAAATCTATATTTAAGTTAAGAGCCTCTCTCTTTGATAGAAATTTTTGCAAAAGCGAAAAAAAAACTTTTAATTTGAGTTCATTTTTTGCAATCCTGCCAAAAATATTTCTCCGGACTTAGTAAAATCCTTTTTTAGAATCAGGCATGTTTTTTGATATAATCTTTATACAGAAAGAAGAGGAGGAGAAAGAGATGAAAGGGTTGAATGAGAGGGAACAAGGATTAAAAAATAAAAGGGGAGGTGGGATTATGTTAGCAAAGATCAATTCCAAGAAGGCTGTTTACATTGGGACAGGGGCAGGTTTGATTTTGTTTGTGCTTCTTGGGTTTTTTCCAAGTGCTATGATGGGAGGATATGTAGGTTTAAGGCTTGCAGAGTTAATTGCTGGTCCTGGTAGTCTCGGTGTGGTAGCAAGGGTCTTTACTGCAGTGAGTATGCTTGGTGCAGTAATTACGACTGCTTGTGCCTTTTTGCTTGGTGGAGCTCTTGCAGGTTATACCTTAGCACAAAAGGGTAGAAACCCTATAGATGCTGAAAATCGGGCTTAACAGGGGCCGCATAGGTTCATATCCTTATAAGAAAAAAGAGGGGTGGAAAAAGGTTAAAAAGTGAGAGGTGAGAGTAGGGGCGGACCTGCGTGTCTGCCTCAATAATGTAAAGGGACACATAACGGGCAAACACATAGGCTTGCCCCATCTGTAAAATGGGATAAGAGGGGTGAATCCTCTTTATCTTTCAAAAGAGGCAGATTTAAGTCTTAAAAGATATGGACGCATGTAACCTCTTGAAAAGGGAAAAGAAGCTTTTAAATTTAAGAAAGGCAGGGGTTTAAGAGGCGGTTGCGCAGGAAGGAGTGCTTCCTGTGAGGAAAGTCCGGGCTCCAGAGGGGAGGATGCCGGGTAATACCCGGAGGGAGTAATCCCTGGAAAGGGCCACAGAAAAGAGACCGCAAGCGGCCCTGTCTTGAATGAGGCAGGGTGCGAGCAAGGGTGAAAAGGTGGGGTAAGAGCCCACCGCAGGCTGAGGTAACTCAGCCTGGCACGGTAACCCCCATCCGGAGCAAGGCCAAAGGGAGCCTAAGGGTGCCCCGCCCAAATGGGCTCAGGTAGGCCGCTTGAAGCCAAGGGTAACCTTGGCTCAAGAGAAATAACCGCCCTGAGGAAAACCCATCCTCAGAACAGAACCCGGCTTACTTAAACCCCTGCTTTTCTTAGCAATGTTTAAAAGGGCTGAATTTGTTAAAAGTGTTTATAAACTGGAAGATTTACCTCCCCCAGAATACCCAGAAATTGTTATTCTTGGAAGATCCAATGCGGGAAAGTCTTCGTTCATAAATGCCCTATTCAATACCCGTAAATTAGCCAGAGTCTCCTCAACACCTGGTTTTACACAGGCTCTAAATTTTTTTCTAATAGATGGAAGGTTTCTTATGGTTGATCTTCCTGGTTATGGCTTTGCCAAAGTCTCTAAAGAAGTCTATCTTAACTGGCAAAAGCTTATCGAAGGATATTTACAGAGCATAAGGGATTTCAGACTGCTTATTCTTATTTTTGATATTCGTAGAAAACCAGACCCTCTGGATAGAGCACTTATCAAATTTATTAAGGCCTTGAATAAACCCTTTATAGTTGTTCTCAACAAAATAGATACCCTTTCAAAGGGAGAGCTGGAGGCTCAAAAGAATATTTATCTCAAAGAATTATCCCTTCCTGAGAAAATTATTTTTCCTTTATCTTGTAAAGAAAAAAGAGGATTTGAGGCCCTAAAAAGATTTATTCTTCATATCTTTAAGACATAAAAAATTAATTTTTTGAGACCCTAAGGCTCAGGAGGGTCTCTTCATTTTGTGAAAATTTTCTCCAATTTATTTTAACTTTTTAGTTTTTATGTTATAGAGTTGATAATAATTTAAATGGGAGGTGGCTTATGGAACAAGAGCGCGTTCAGTTTAAAGAGGTTTTGCCTGTTGCCATTGTCTCTTGGACAGGCGCTTTGCTTGAATGGCTGGATTTTTATGTCTATGCCATTCTTGCTAAAACCCTTGCCAAAGTTTATTTTCCCAGTCATGACCCTTTGGCAAGTTTATTGGCTTCCTTTGCAGCTTTAGCTATAGGTTTTTTATTTAGACCCGTTGGTGCTCTTATGTTTGGTAAGATCGGAGACCAGTATGGTAGAAAAATTGCCTTTTTAACAGCTATCTCCATGATGATGGTTGGGACTATTGGGATTGCTCTTTTGCCAGGTTATGAAACCTTGGGAATTTTTGCCTCTATTGGAGTTTTTATTCTTAGAATTATTCAGGGGCTTGCCTTAGGAGGTGGATATGGAGCTGCTATTACCTACCTCGGGGAATTTACACCGGATCACAGAAGAGGGCTCATCACAGGCTTTCTTTTTACAACTCCTGCCTTTGGTATGGCACTTGCTGCAAATATTGCTTCAGCCCTTCAGGGTTATTTTGGAACAGAGGCTTTTGAGGCTACAGGGTGGAGATGGTGCTTTGTAATTGCCGGTGTAGTAGTTTTTGTCGTAGCCCTCATTATTCACTATCTTTATAAAGAGACCCCGGTTTTTACAGCTCTTAAGCAGATTAGAAGGGTTACCAGTGCCCCAATTAAAGAACTTTTCACTAATAAACACTACCTCTGGCTCTTTATTCTTGCCTGGATTGGTGTGATTGGAGCCCATGGTCCTATCTGGTATACTAACCAACTTTATGTTAGCTTTTATTTAGGAGATTTAGGAGTAGATAAAAAATTAACCAAAGATTTGTTAGCTTATGCAACCTATGTGGTGCTCTGGACTTATCTTTTCTTTGGATGGGTCTCAGATAAAATTGGAAGAAAGCCCATCCTTCTCCTTGGGATCTATGGTAATGCCCTAATTTTCCCCCTGACTTTTTATTTGATGCAGGGTTATGCCAATCCTCCTGATAAAACCATGCTCTTTTTATTGGTTGCTGCAGGCACATTTATGAATGGTATCGGTTATAGTGGAGCCATGTCAGCTATGCTTCTTGAGCTATTTCCTGCTAAGGTTAGAACAACTGCTATTGGATTTACTTATAACATGGGGTATGGAGTCTTTGGCGGTTTGACCCCCTTTATGATTACCCTTCTTTTAAAAATAACTGGAAATCATTATCTATCTGTAATTATTTGGGCAACTATAATTCCTATGATAATGGGGCTCCTTTATCTCTTTAAAGGCTGGGAGACTAAAGGAGAAAGACTCTGGGAAGAGCTTTCAGCTGGAAAGTTTGCTCATAAGGCCCTTATCTTAGCTGGAACTATGAGTATTGGTGAGGCTATGAAAAGACTTCAGATTGAAGGTCAGAGAATAGCGATTGTCACTGATAATGGAACTGAAACAGGAAGATACCTTGGTATTGTTGAAGAAAGATCTCTTCTTAAGGCCCTCGTTACCGGAGCAACAATTAACACCCCACTTAAAGAGGTTGTAGTTGATGTAGATGAAGTCTATGCTTCCGCAAGAATAATTGATGCTATTGTTCTAATTCAGCAGTATGGAGTTAAGGGTATTGCAGTTGTGGATCAAAATAAGAGAATCGTCGGATATATTGACCCCCGTTATGTCTTTAATGAGGTTGCCCTTATCTCAGCCGGAGTTAAAAAGCCCTTTACAGAGCGCATTCGCGTTGAAGAGTTTATGACTCCTGCTATTACTGTGAAAGATAATACACCTATAATTGAGGTTACTAAACTAATGGTGGAGAAAAATGTAGGTTTTATCCCGGTTGTTAATGCAGATACTGGTAAATTATCCGGGGTTATTTCAGAAAAGGATTTGATGGCTATTCTTTGTTGTGAGGAAGGAAATAGGAATAAACCAGTTATAGAGTTTATGATTAAAAATGTCGTTACTGTCACTCCTGAGAGCAGTTTGAAAGAGGCTCTGGAAAAATTTATTGATAACAAGATAAGACACCTTCCTGTTGTAAGAGATCAGAGAGTAGTAGGTGTTATTTCTGTAAAGGATGCATTAAAGCTTGTCTAAAGGAGGATTGGGGGGCGTAAGCCCCCCTGTATAAATATTGTGAATCCCCACATTGAACTTATGCGTTTTTTTATCCCTTTTGTAGGGGCTCTTTTATAGGAGCAAACTTAAGTGTTTGTCCATTATGTATTTCTTTGCATCATTTGGAGTGCATAAGTTCATATCCTAACACAGATTTTTGTCCTTTCTTTCAAGAGGGGAAAAGGTATGGAAAAAGCCTCATTAAGTCTCAAAAGATATGGACTTATACACAATACTTGTAATCTTTATTTTTGCAGGTAAAGTATGTTAAAAAAAAGATGGGTGAAAGAGATGAAAAGAGCTATTTATTCCTTTTTATTAGGGATTATTTTTTCATTTCTTTTGGGGTGTGCTCCAGCAGAAAGGCCTCAGACCCTCCCCCCCACTCTTTCTAAGACCTTAAAAACGATTGTGGTTTTGCCCTTTGATTATTATTGCCCTACGGAGACTCCTATTCCCTTTTATTGTCCTGTGACTGGGATTGTGCCCGGGGAGATTGAACCCTCTGCCAGAGAGGTGATGAATGAACTCTTAAAAGTTGCTTTAATCCCTTTACAGGATAGATACACTTTTATATTTCTCTCACAGAATGAATATGAAACTCTCCTTGAGGAGGGCTTAAGTCTTGCTAAAACCTCCGAAGCCCTGGTGAGATATATTACTCAGAAAACAGAGGCACAGGGGCTACTTTATGGAAAAATTTTTAGATTCAAACAAAGAAAGGGTAGTAGCTGGAGTGTTGATACCCCTGCTTCAGTCTCCTTTACCCTTGTGCTCTATGAAGGGGAAACAGGAAGAATACTCTGGCAGAGAACCTTTGATGAAACCCAAAAACCCTTGAGCGAAAATATTCTCAACCTCCCCCTTTATGGTAAAATCAAGTGGTTGACAGCAGAGGAGCTGGCAGAAAGAGGCCTTAAAAATATCCTGAAGACCTTTCCTTAAGGGATAGCATTTATGCTTTTTATCCCAGCTATTGATTTGAGAGAGGGCAAAGTAGTAAGACTCTTTCAGGGCGACTATGAAAAAACCAAGGTTTATGGCGAGAATCCTTTAGAATATGCCCTTTTCTTTGAAAGAGAAGGAGCCAAAAGATTACACATTATTGACCTTGATGGAGCAAAAGTAGGTAAACCTCTTCACATGCCCCTTATTAAGGAGATAGCTAAAAACCTGAACATTCCTGTTCAAGTAGGAGGAGGGATCCGGGATAAAGAAAATATTTCTTCCTATTTGGAAGACAAGGTCTCACAGGTTATTTTGGGCACCAAGGCCCTTGAGTCAAGAGAGTTTCTTAAAGAGGTATGTGTAGCCTTCCCTGAGAGACTTATAGTTAGTGTGGATGTGAGGGGAGAAAGGGTAGCTCTATCTGGTTGGCTTAACTTAAGTGAAGTGGGATATCTTGATTTTCTTGAAGAATTAAATAGTTTCCCCCTCTTTGCAGTTATATTAACTTTGATTGAGAGGGATGGAACAGGTAAGGGAGTTGAGCTTGAGCGTCTGGAGAAGGCCCTTACCATTACTAAGCATAAGTTGATTTTAGCCGGGGGAGTAACGACTACAGAGGATATTGCCAAGCTTAAACCCTTTGAGAAAAAAGGTCTATATGGAGTTATAAGTGGTAGGGCCCTCTATGAGGGAACTCTCAATCTAAGAGAGGCCCTAAAAATTGCTGAATCTTAAATGTCTCCTGAGAATCTTCTTTATCACTTAGTGGATCTCTTTTATAAGGATAAAAAAGTAGTTGCCTTTGTTAAGGATATAAAGGGTAAGAGACTGCACCTTCTTTTTCCCACAGGAAGGGAAGAGCTGGTAAGTGCACAAGCAGTGGTAAGTATTGGTAAACAAAAAGTTAATCCAGATAATCTTATTTTTCTTCAGAATTTACTTAAGGAAAAACAGGATAAAAGAGAAAAATTAAAGGAGAATTTTAACTTAAGAGAACTTTGGGAGATTGTTACAGAGGAGATGGATAAAGGATCCGCCTGGGAGCTTGTGGAGCTCTATCTTGCCAGAATTCCTGATTGTGATGAGGTAGCTGCTTTTATGCGTAAGGCCCTTGAAGATAAGCTTTATTTTGCCTTGGAAGCTCCAGATATCTTAAAGATAAGAAAAAGAGAAGAGGTAAAGGCCTTACAGCTTCAGAGGGAAAGGGAGTATGAAAGGCTTAAAATCTTAAACGAAGGAGAGATGTTTCTTTCAGCTTTAATGAGTGGAAAACAAAGTCCTTTATCTAAGGACAGGGAATCTTTCTGGCAGAGGGCTTTAAAAGAGTTTGTGCTTAAAGAAGGGACAACTGAAATGGGAAGGCTTGCTGAGGAGGTTTTGAAAAAACATCAACTAAACGATCCTCTTAAGATTGTGGATTTACTTTCCCGGGCTTGCCTTATTGAAAGGGACTGGTTTTTTGAACTTGAAAAATTAAACTTTCCAACAGAATTCAAAAAAGAAGAACTTGAGGAAGCAGAAAAAATCCAAACTTTACAAAGATCCTCTTCTTTAAAAGACCTTACAGGGCTTTTTACTTTTACCATAGATGCTCCGGATACCGAGGACTTTGATGATGCTCTGAGTGTGGAAGAAAAAGGGGAACACTTGGTGCTTTATGTTCATATTGCAGAGGTTGCCAGTTATATAAGACCGGGCTCAACTCTTTGGGAAGGGGCTTTGGAGAGGGCTTCCACCCTTTATCTTCCTGAAGGAGTCCTTCCAATGCTTCCATTTTCTCTTTCCCATGAAAAATTTAGTCTGAAAAAGAATGAACCAAGACCTGCCTTAACTTTCAAGTTTGAAATAGATTCAGCTAATCAAGTGTGTTCCTTTGAGATAATTCCATCCCTCATTCAGGTAAAAGAAAGATATACCTATACAGAGGTAGATAACCTTCTTTTAAAGGGAGACCTTTTTTTTAAGAGACTTTATGCCTTGCTAATCAAACAAAAAGAGATTCGCTATGAAAAAGGGGCCTTTGCAGTGATCTTGCCAGAGATTCAGGTAAGAGTTTTGCCTGATGGTGAAATAACTGTTCAGAAGATAGAGATGACGCCTTCCAGGGATCTTGTTGCCGAGGCCATGATCCTCACCAATTATTATTCCGCAAAATTTATGGCAGAAAGAGAAATCCCGGTGCTTTACAGAACTCAAAAAGAGCCCTTTCAGGCTATTGAGGAGCGCTTTGACTCCCTTTATCATCAAATTTTACAGCTTAAATTCATGGCCAAATCTGAGCTTTCCATCGAACCTGGATATCACTCAGGCCTTGGCCTGCCCTATTATACGACCCTTACTTCACCTATCCGCAGATTTCTGGATCTTCTCGCTCAATACCAACTTGAGGCCTATTTAAAAGGTGAGAAGTTCCTTTCCAAGGAGGACCTTTTAAAGATTCTACCAGATTTACAGAGTAATCTCCAGAGGGCTAACTATCTTCAGAATAGAAGAAAGAAATATTTCCTGCTCAAATATTTGCAAAAATACCATTCTCAAGATACCCTTAGAGGGATTCTCCTTGAGGTTCAAGCCAGAAAGGCAAGGGTCTATCTACCTGATTATAATTTAACAGGAGAGGTCCTAAGTTTAAAAAATAATCTTCACGCAGGGATGGAGGTTATTGTAAAACCTGAAAAGATAAAACCCCTTCAGGAGGTCCTGCGTTTGAGGATAGTTTAAGGGTCTCTTCATCTACCACAAAGGTGTTACCCTCTCTTTTTTTGGCTTTATACATAGCTGAATCTGCACGATTGATTAAATCAGAAACACTTGCTTCAAGACTTCCCCGGTCAATAAGCTCTGCAACGCCAATTGAGAGGGTAACAGGTTCAAAGGGAAGGCGCCTCCATTTCTTAAAGATCCTCTCTATAACCTTAAGAGATTGTTTCCAATCTGTATAGGGCAGGATTACTACAAATTCGTCTCCACCATATCTACAAACCTTGTCAACTTTAAGCCGTGTACTATGGCAGATAACATCCCCCACTACTATTAAGACCTTATCCCCTGCTTTGTGCCCAAGATGATCATTATACCATTTGAATTTGTCAAGGTCTATCATAAAAAGGGTTAAGGGAAATTTTTGTCTAAGGGCCCTGTAAGCCTCTTCACGAATTGTTATCTCAAAATATCTACGGTTATAAACACCGGTTAAGGCATCTTCAACGATTGTCTTTTCAATCTTTTTAGTGAGGTAATATTCCTTAAGTAGCCTCCAGAGCCTTGCTCTAAACTCACCAAGAGAAAAGGGTTTAAAAATAACCTCATCTGCCCCAGCCATAAATAATGAGGAAATATCAAGATTTTTATGATAATCTACCATAGCATATACCAAAAGATCCTTTTTAAACTCTTTGACCTTTTCAATTACAGAGAGTTCCTCCTCAATACCTGCTTCAATCGCCATAATTAAGATTTGAAAGGTGTTTTCTGTGAGGTGTGGGAGAATTGTTTTTAAGCTCTGAGTGACCTTGAGATTAACTCCTGAATCCTGCAAAACCTCCTCTAAGAGTTCGGCTATAAAGGGATCAGGTTCATAAAAAAGGATTTTAATTTCCTCTCCCAGGTCCTCTCTTATTTTTTCAATCCATTCTTTTAACCCCATTTTTTCCTCTCTATGTAATCCTTTAGGATTTTTGCATGGTCAAAAACAAGCCTTTCCCAGGGAATTGAATCCTTAGAGTAAGCCTTAGCCTCTAAGGCATCATCTTTACCTTGTAGATCCCCATACCCATCAGCTATAAAGACTGTGGATATGGTATGAAAACGAGGATCTCTATTGGGATCAGAATAACATCCAAGAAGATTTTTTAATTTGATTTGGAGATTGGTTTCCTCTTTAGCCTCTCTAAGAGCGGCCTCTTCCAGAGTTTCTCCATATTCTACGAAACCCCCTGGAAGGGCAAGACCAAGGGGTGGATTTCTTCTCTCAATTAATACTATGCCCCCTTGATACTCAATTATAATATCTACTGCTGGAAGGGGATTTCTGAAGGGTTTGAAGGTTTCAGGATGTTTATTTTTTAAAAGTTCAATCATTTCATCATGAATAAGTCCATTGGAGGCTACTATTGTGTTTTTAAAGGGATGATAAGATTCCCCGAGATAGGTTGTAACTTTGCCACCGGCTTCCTCAACCATAAGTAAGCCAGCTGCGGTATCCCAGGGCTTTAAATAGGCCTCATAAAACCCATCATACCTTCCTGCAGAGACATAGGCCAGATCAAGGGCAGCTGCTCCAAAACGCCTCACCCCCCGAGTTCGCACCATAAAATCCTCAAAGGGAATAAGGAAATGTTTGGGTTTTTCCATAATCTTTGAGACAGGAAAACCTGTAGCCAGAAGACAATTTATAAGGGGCTCCCTTTGAGAAACCCTGATGGCCTTCCCGTTCAAAAAGGCACCTTTGCCTTTTTCAGCCCAGAAGAGCTCTTCTGTTATTGGATTGTAAATCACTCCCAATTGGGGGGAATAATCTCTCATCAAGGCAAGAGAGATGGCAAACCAGGGGAGACCATGAGCAAAATTTGTGGTTCCATCCAAGGGGTCAAGAAGAAAATAGTCTCCCTCTGGGGAAAACTTTTTTATATCTGAAGATTCCTCTGCCATTACCGGAAAATCAGGAAAATCTTTTTTAAGAGCTTCCTTAAGAAAGGCCTCTACCTCAAGGTCAGCAGTAGTTACCAGGTCTATTTTACCCTTATGATTGATCTCAAAGCTTCCTGCATAATATTTCTTTAAAATCTCTCCGGCTTGCACAATTTTTTCAAATATTAATTCTAATCTTTTATTTTTTTGCATTTTTAAAAAGCATTTTGGGTAGAATATGTTAAAATAAAACATAATTTTGAAAAATTGCAAATTTTTTGTTTCACAGGATTTTGAAAAATCCTTCCACTTTAAAGGACATGTCCCAAGTAAAAAGATATTTATAAAAAATTTTATTTAAAGAGCATATGCGAGTCAAGGTGAATTTTTGAATAAAAAAAGGAAGCCCCGAAGGGCTTCCAGAGAAATACCCCAGGAGGGGGGCAGGGGATTAGTAGGAGATATCTTCCTTGGTTATTTTGTAGGAGAAGGTCTTGTAAGCCCAGAAAGTATAAGCAAGAACAATGGGAACAAAGAGAATAGCAACAGTTGTCATTATCTTTAGAGTAAGAGGACTTGAGGAGCTATTAACAAGGGTAAGACTATAGGCTGGATTAATGGAAGAGGGAAGGATGTTGGGGAAAAGGCCTGCAACTCCCCAGGCGGTAAAAAGCACTATGGTAAGAGCTGAAAAGGCCCAGGCTTTAAAGTAGGCCCCTTTATTCAGAAATACAGGGACCATGAGATAACAGAGGGCAGCTAAAAGGGGAAAGGCAATGAGAAGTGGGGCTTTTAAAAAGTTAGCCCACATATTAGTTACAGCAAAAGATATAATCCAAAAGAGAATTACCAAAAGAAGGGTTACAACCCAGGTTTTTTTGGCAAGATTGGCAGCCCTTTCACTAAAAGGTGAAGGAGCTTTAAAGGCTACCCAGAGAGCTCCATGGGTTGCAAAGCAAAATACAAAGAGAAGTCCACCCAAAAGTCCATAGGGATTCAAAAGCCCAAATAAATTGGTTTGCAGAAGGCCTTTTTCATCAATGGGAACACCCTTAAAAATGTTGGCAAAGGCAACTCCAAGAAGAAGGGCAGGCAGAAAACTTCCAAGGAAAAAGAGAAAATCCCAGAAGTTTCTCCAGGAAAGGCTTTCATGTTTGTTTCTATATTCTACTGCTACGCCTCTAAGAATTAGAGAAAATAGAAGGAGTAAAAGGGGGGTATAGAGGGCACTGAACATAACTGCATAAGCTGTGGGAAAGGCGGCAAAGGTTGCACCTCCTGCAGTTATAAGCCATACCTCATTTCCATCCCAGAAAGGACCAACTGCCTGATAGACTACCCTTCTTTCCTTTTCGTCTTTTCCAAGAAAGTATAGAAGAGAACCTGCCCCGAGGTCAAAGCCATCAAGGGCAAAATAAACGGCCCAGAGAACTCCCCATAAAACATACCAGATTATTTGAAAAATATTCATTTCCATGGTCTCACCTCCTTTATAGGGTTTCTGTAGCAGGTTTTTCTGAAAGGGCTTCAACTGGCTCTGGCCCTTTTCTGGCATGATGAGCAATCAACCAGAAACAAATAATTCCGAGGATTCCATAAACAATAATAAAAGCAGGAAGGCTAAGACCAACTTGCACTGCTGAAAGGGGTGAAACTGCATCCTTGGTTTTCATAAGGCCATAAACAATCCAGGGCTGTCTTCCTACCTCTGCAAGCATCCATCCTGCTTGAGCTGCAATATAGGGAAGAGGTATATTCCAGATAAGAACTTTAAGAAGTTTTGGACTTGCCTCAGGTTGCCTTCTCTTTAAAAAGGCAAGAATAGAGAGAAGTCCAAAGAGGAATCCAAGGGCAACCATGATGCGGAAACTCCAGAAAGAAAGGGCAACCGGAGGTCTCTCCTCCTTAGGCCATTCTTTAAGTCCTTTTACTTCAGCATTAGGATCGTGGAAGGCAAGAAGACTAAGAACATTGGGGATTTTAAAAAGTTCTACTGAGTTTCTTTCATTTTCTTCATCAGGAATAACCAAGAGACTCCATCCTGCCCCTTTCTCAGTTACCCAATGAGACTCCATAGCAGCAAGTTTGGTAGGCTGTTTTTCTGCCACTTCTGCACCATGAATATGCCCTTCAACAATAAGATAGAGGCTGAAAATCATAGTCCAGATGGCAGCCACCCTGAAACTCTTCTTAAATAGGGAAAGCTCATTTTTTCTAATTAGGTGCCAGGCTGAAACACCAAGAACAAAAAACCCTGAAAGCACATAGGCTGAAGGCACCGTATGTAGAAATTCCCACCAGGCAAAAGAATTGGTTAAAACTGCTGAGAAACTTTCAAGTTCTGCTCTACCCCCTCTTATAACATAGCCTACTGGATGTTGCATCCAACCATTGGCAAGAAGTATCCAAAGAGCAGAGATATTTGAGGCAATAGCTGTAAGCCAGATAGCAAGAGTGTTAACCCTTGGGCTCACTTTACCCCAACCAAACCACCAGACTGCAATAAAAGTTGATTCAAGGAAAAAGGCAAGGGTTGCTTCAATAGCAAGAAGGGAGCCAAAGATGTCTCCAACATACTGAGAGTAAAAACGCCAGTTTGTGCCAAACTGAAACTCAAGGGTAATACCTGTAACTACTCCCAGACCAAAGTTAATGAGAAAAAGCTTACCCCAGAAGCGCGCTGCCCTCTTGTAATCATCATCTCCAGTCTTAAGCCAGAGGGTCTGAAAAATGGCTGTTAAAAAGGAGAGCCCCAGTGTCAGGGGCACAAAAAGAAAATGAAACATAGCTGCTGCAGCAAACTGTAACCTTGAAGCTAATAAGACATCCATAACCCCACCTCCTTTTAATTAAAGTGTTTTAATAAAAATAGCCAAAATAACCTTACATTTAATACTTTACTCAAACTTGAAATTTTGTCAAGAGGGAATTTTTTTAAAAATTAAAGATGAGGAAATTTAGGGCACCTGGTATCTCTCTTCCAGGTCTTAAAGAGCTTATCTTTTTCAGAATGACAATTGAGACAGAGTCCTACTCGCAATATCCTTAAAAGCTCCTCTTCATTAAAGCCCCTCATTTCCGGGCGGTTAAATTTTACTAAGGTCTTACCCTCAGGGGTAACAATCTGGGATAGAGAAATCTTTGGATTTTTGGTTACTGACTTCTCAAGGGCCTCAAAGAAAAGTTTCCCTTTTTGAAAAGAAATTTTTCCATATCCAAGGCCTACGGCTTTGGGATTTTGATGACAGCTCTGGCAGGTTCTTCCCTTTTTTTGAGTGGAATGAGGATCAATCTGAGCCCAGGTAATACTTTCAAAATATTTTTCCACTTTCCCTTTCTTATCCAGAAGGGTAATGAAATCCTGTCACCCAGGAGTTACAGGAACAATTTTATTCCCCTTTACAGCAAGAGGTGGGTCTTCAAGGGTTCTGTAGGATTCGTGTTCTTCCCAGAGGCCTCGAGTTTCTCTGGCTTTAATTTTATCAAAGTGGGTTTCCTTAGGATTGTATCTAACATGACAGCCCATGCACTGGGGCATATATTTAGAATGGCAGGCTGAGCAGGAAAGCCTTGTATGGAGCTTATCCTGACAAATGGAAGCGGGCTTTTTTACAGGAAGAAGCAATTCATCCATCTTTCTTTTTTGAAAGAGCCCTTTTTCAGTATTTACAAGCTGTTGCAGTATCTTTCCCTTTTTAGTTTTTATTTCTGCTAAGTGACAGGTTTCACAGGTAACCTCAATAGCCTCGCTAATATTTTTATAGAAGTTTCCATCTCCCATAGTCTCATCTCGGGTGTGACAGTCTATGCAGTGAAGCCCTGCTTTATAATGGATATCTGGCTCTATCTCTATAAGTTCTCTACCATCAATCCATTTTTTATCAAAGACACCTCCTTGAGGGGTTTCATATAGGCCCTGGTAGGTAAGACCAATTCTTCCACTGCGATTGTGACAGTTCACACACCTGTTGAGATGAATTTTTTTGATCAGCCCGGGATGGAGCTTTTTCTTTTTCAAATCTTCCTTTGAGCCTGTTAAATGGCAGGCTGAACAACCTCCTCCTTTTTCAGCTAAAAAGCCCTCCATTTTTTCTTTCTGTAAATAGAGGTGACAGGATCCACAGAGTTTTCTAAAGTAGTCAAGGGCAAGGCTTTGAGAAAACTCTTTGGGTTCAGTATAAAGGTCTGCTACCTTTAAGACAGGATGAGTTTTTAGGAGGTTTTCTTCTTCAAAGACCTTTATTAAGCGCACAAGTATCCCGTGATTGGTAGCCATAAGAGAGTTTTTCACCTTTTTTACATCTTCTGGGTGACAATTGGCTTGTCCGCAGGTCTTATGCACGACTCTAAGGTCTGAAGGATTTTTAATTAGCCCTGTATGGGCTTCTTTTAACGAGGGGGTTAAGGGGCTTCCAAGGTGACAGCTTGA
Organism: Caldimicrobium thiodismutans; assembly: GCF_001548275.1. GTDB lineage: Bacteria > Desulfobacterota > Thermodesulfobacteria > Thermodesulfobacteriales > Thermodesulfobacteriaceae > Caldimicrobium > Caldimicrobium thiodismutans. The sequence continues at coordinate 979,983 of NZ_AP014945.1, read as the reverse complement.
GCACCCCAATACCTCAACGGCATGGGCCTTTTCTTGAATTTTTTCCTTATGGCATATTAAACATAGCTCAGGCCTTCCAGAGGTTAAATGAGGTATTTCCCCTCTGGGAATCCCCTTTTGAGAGGAAGGTGCTATGATTAAAGTATAGAAAAAGGCTGATAGAATACCAACCAAAAAAAGGAGAAGGATTTTTACCTGCACTTTATTAGTATAACCTAAAAGATTTTTCTAAGGGAGAGGGTGGCTTGAAAAGAGATCTTTTGAAACTGGAGGAAAATTTTTTTAAAAAGAGGTGGAGGGGAAGAGTCCCTATAGCTCTCATTTTTCCAAATAAATACGAACTGGGAATGGCAAATTTAGGGTTCCTGACCCTCTACCAGAGGCTTAATCAGTATGAGGAGCTTGTCTGCGAAAGGGTCTTTTATGAACGAAGTGAAATCAGGTCCATTGAAAGTAACCGACCCTTAAGAGATTTCCCTCTTCTTTTGTTTTCCATACCCTTTGAAGCGGATTATATAAATGTGTTAAGGATCCTTAAAGATGGTGGTATTTCCCTTGAGCCTAAGGAGAGGGCTCAGACCATACTTGCTGGGGGAGTAGCCCTCTGGGCAAATCCAGAGCCTTTAGCCCCCTTTATAGATGGATTTTTGCTGGGAGAATGGGAGGCCTTAGAGGAAAAAATTATTCCTGTCTTTGTTGAAGAGGCCTTTTCAAAGGATAAATTGATACAAGCCCTTTCAAAATTTGAGTTTTTTTATAGTCCTGCACACTTTGAGAAGAAAAGAGTCAGGGTTGAAAAGGTAAAAAGGCCAGAAAATCCCCTTCTATCCACTGTGCTTTCGGATAAGGCTAAGTTCGGGAGATCCTATCTTCTTGAGGTCTCTAAGGGATGCGGTAGGGCCTGTAGATTCTGTTTAGCAGGCTTTATTTATCGCCCTCCCAGAAGATATTCAGTAGAGGCCCTCCTTGAAAAGGTTAAAGAGATTCCAGATTCAGCTAAGGTTGGATTAATAGGGCTTGAATTTGTAGATAAAGAAGAGGTCTTAAAGCTTGGAGAAAGCCTTCTATCTAAAAAGTGTGTTTTAACCTTTTCTTCTCTGAGAATTGATGCTATAAATGAAGAATTTTTGAAGCTTTTAAAAGGGGCTAAAAGTGTTGCCCTTGCCCCTGAAACAGCCTCTCTAAGGTTAAAGAGGGTGATTAATAAGTTTATAGAAGAGGAAGAGATTTATTCGGTCCTTGATAAACTTAAAAGGGCTGGTCTCAAAAAGGTAAAAATTTACTTCATGCTTGGACTTCCCTTTGAGGAAGAAGAAGATATTATTGAGACAGCTAAATTTATTAATAGATTGTTGCAAAGGAAGTTGCCTTTTCATTTTACCTTTACCTTTTCCTTTTTTGTTCCCAAACCTCATACACCTTTCCAGTGGGCTGAATTTAATGGGATTACCAAACTTGAAAGAAAGAGAGATCTTCTTTTAAAGGAGGTTTCAGGTGTAAAAGGAATAAAATTTGAATCTCCTAAGGAGGCATTCCTTCAGGCTCTCCTTGCCAGGGGTTCTGCAGACTTAAAGGAAATTCTTTTAAAAATGGCAGAAGGGGCTCCTTTAAAACAGGCCTTAAGCTTAGTAAAAGACTTAGAGAGGTATCTTTCTCCTCTTCAAAGTATGGAAGAATCTTTCCCCTGGGACATAATAGATATTGGAGTCTCTAAGGACTTTCTCTGGAGGGAGTGGAAAAGGGCTCAGGCTCAAAAGACCACACCCTTCTGCAAAAGGGAGACCTGCAGAGCCTGTTCAGCCTGCAAAAAACTTTATTCAAATTCAGGATTATAAGATCATCTCTTTACAAGAAAACAAGAAAAAGGAAGGTTAGAAAAAGGTAAGAGGTGAACGGTGAGGGGTGAGAGTAGGGGAAGCCTTTGTGTGTCTGCCCAATGATGTAAAGGAACATATAACGGGAAAACACAAAGGTTTGACTCAGGAAAGGATTAATAACATTAAAAGGAAATGCAGCTTTATCTGCCCAAAGAGGTAGATATGAGTTTCAATGCCTCCTTTAATTTTCTAAGGGAAATCATTTTAACCCAAGCAAATTTGCATAAGTTCAGATCCTTACAAGAAAAAGGAAAGGTGCTAAAAGAGGAATTAGATATCTATACAAGGGAGGTAATACAAGTCTGAAAGTAACACAGGCAATCTTGCCTGTGGAGGCAAATTACACTCCCATGTATGAAAGAAACACAGACAAGAATGTCTGTGTTACAACAGACCCACAAAAAATTCAAGGGGTTTAAAATTTTAAACCTCTACTTAAGGAAAGATTTTGCAGATTTTTAATCCTTTCTTTCCGAAGAGGAATGGGTATGTGGAAAGCTTTAATTTGTGTTAGGCCCAAGGAAAAAATCCTATAGAGTCTCAAAAGATATGGACGCATACAAAGCATTGATTTTTAGAAAAAGAGGCCTTAAAATGAAATTATGAAGAAAAATCTTCCCATTGGAATTTCAAGCTTTGTGGAGATTCGCTCAGAACCCTATTATTATGTAGATAAAACTCAATTTGTTGAAAAACTTGTCTCCGAAGGAAAATATTATTTTCTCTCCCGCCCAAGGAGATTTGGAAAATCCCTTTTCGTGGACACCCTGAAACAGGCCTTCCTTGGAAGAAAAGAGCTTTTCCAGGGGCTCTATCTTGAGAAAAACTGGGACTGGAGTGTCAGGTATCCTGTTATACATATTGATTTTGGGGGAGGAGATGTAAGCAGTGCCGAAGAATTAAAAAAATGGATTCTTATCCAGCTTAAGAGATGCCAGAGGACTCTTCAAATAGAATGTGAATATCTTGATGATTACAGAAGCTGTTTTGAGGAATTAATCCTTAAAAGTTATGAGAAGTATAAGCAAAAAGTTGTAGTTCTTGTGGATGAGTATGACAAACCCATTCTTGATTGTATTGAGGATAGAGAGACCGCAAAGGCAGTAAGAGATGTGCTTAAGAATTTTTATAGTGTTCTTAAACCCCTTGATGCTTATTTAAAATTTGTTTTCCTAACGGGGGTTTCCAAATTCTCAAAGGTTTCCCTTTTCTCAGGCCTAAATCAGTTAAATGACATTAGCCTTGATAAAAGATTTGCAGAAATCTGTGGATATACTCAAGAAGAGCTTGAAGAGGTCTTTAGAGAAGAATTAGAAGATAAGGATTTAGAGCTTATAAAATGCTGGTATAATGGTTATTCCTGGCTTGGGGAACCCGTTTACAATCCCTTTGATGTGCTTCTCTATCTTAAGAAAAAAACCTTTCACCCTTACTGGTTTGAAACAGGGACTCCCAGTTTTCTTATAAAGCTTCTTCTTGAGAAGCGTTTTTATCTTCCCGAGCTTGAAAATCTTGTAGCAACAGACTCACTTATTGGGTCATTTGATGTAGATAGAGTTAGGCCTGAGAATCTTCTTTTTCAAGCGGGTTATTTAACTATAAAGAGAATGTTCAGGCTTGCAGATAAGATTCTTTATGAGCTTTCCTATCCGAATAAGGAGGTAAAGTTAGCCTTAAATGAGGTGCTTGCGGAGTATTTTACAGGGGATACAGGGGAAGTTTCTTTAAAGACAAGGGATTTTCTTTTGGCTCTTGAGGAGAATAATTTTGAGAAGATGAAAAAGGCTCTTGAGAGTCTTTATGCAGGGATACCCCATGATTGGTTCAGGAGGAATGAGCTTTTTCGTTATGAGGGGTATTATGCCAGTTGTTTTTATGCCTTTTTATGTGGGTCAGGGCTTGAGGTAATCCCTGAGGATATAACCAATAAGGGGCAGATAGATTTGACAGTGCTATATAGGGAAAGAGTTTATCTTTTTGAGTTCAAGGTGGTTGATGGAGAGGAGGCAGATGCTAAAGCTTTAGTTCAACTTAAGGAGAAGGGGTATCATAAGAAGTATGAGGGGAAGTGTAAGGAGATTTATCTTATAGGGATTGAGATTTCTTCAGGGGAGAGGAATATCAAGGGCTTTTTCTGGGAAAAATTAAATTAAAGTCTTTTTATCTTTGCCTACCTGGTTACTTTTTAGGGAGCTTCCTGGAGGGAACTTTACAAAAATTTTTTTTAATTCAACCTATGTTCCTGAGTTAATTTTAATCCTACCCGTTTATACAGAAAATTTATCATACTACCCTGATAGGTTGAAAATTTAAAAGAGGGGGGTATAGTTTAAATATGGTCAATAAAGTCATTTTAGTGGGAAGACTTGGAGCTGATCCAGAGATTCGTTATACCATGGATGGAAAGCCGGTTGCAGTCTTTAGGGTAGCAACCAATGAGGTCTATGTCAAAAATGGCGAAAAGGAAACAATTACTGAATGGCATAGATTGGTTGCCTTTGGAAGATTAGCTGAAATCTGTGGAGAATATCTCTCTAAGGGTTCAAGGGTTTATATTGAAGGCAAACTTAGAACCAGAAAATTTGAGGATAAACAGGGTCAAACGAGATTTGTAACCGAGGTTTTAGTGCAAACTTTACAAATCCTTGATAGGAGACCCGAAGGAATGGCTCAGGAAACTTCTAAATCCTCTTTTCCCAAGGAGGGACATCACGAGTTTATTGAAGAATTACCACCCCTTGAAGAAGAGGATATCCCCTTCTAAGCTGAAAATTACTGAAGTATTTTTACAGAGGAATCCTCTTTCTGGAGGGAAGCTTCCTCTAAGGTATCTTCAAGAAAAAGTTCTTTTTTAGCGCTCTCTTCTCCCTCATCTAATTGATAGATCTCCCGGATGAGACTTATGGCAAACTTACCCTCTTCGTGATACCCCCTTTTAAGAAAATGAATGGGATAGGAGAGGAGTTTCTGCACGAGGGATTTGGTAAGGATCTCTAAGGCCTCCTTATCTTCTGGGGAAATATTCCGTAACTTTTTTAGAGTTTTTTCCAGTTCCTTCTGGCGTAAGGTTTCTGCCTTTTCAGTAAGCCTTCTCAAAGTTGGATTTATGGCAAGCTCCGAGAGCCATTTTTTGACCTTATGCACCTCTTCCTCAATTATAGTTTTAGCTCTAAGGGCTTCATTTTTGCGGGCCTTCAGGTTTTCCTCTACCACTTCTTTGAGATCATCAATATCAAAGAGATAGACATTTTCAAGTTCATTTACTGCAGGCTCTACATCCCTTGGCACTGCTATATCAATAATAAAAAGAGGTTTAAATTTGCGCGGTTTTAAAAGAGGGGAAAGAAGTTTTTTGGTGATGATAAAACCAGGGGCACCTGTGGAAGAAATTACAATATCTGCTTGAAGGAGAACCTCGGGGAGTTCTTCTAAGGAGGAGGCTTTTCCTTTAAAGCGTTCTGCAAGTTCTATGGCCTTAGAAAGGGTTCTATTAGCAATAAGTATCTCTGTAGCACCTAAGGTTAATAAGTGCTGGCAGGCAAGTTCAGCCATCTCCCCTGCTCCAATTAAAAGCACTTTCTTATCCCGTAGAGAACCAAGCACTTTTTTAGCAAGCTGAGAGGCTGCATAACTAACTGAAACAGCCCCTCCCCCTATACCAGTTTCAGTTCTAACTCTCTTGGCTACAAAAAAGGCCCGATGCATAAGTTTATTCAGGATAAGGCCTGAGGTTTTATAATGGAGAGCAACCCTATAGGCTTCCTTGAGCTGACCAAGGATCTGAGGTTCCCCCAGGACTAAGGAGTCAAGACCGCAGGCTACTTCAAAGAGATGTCTAATAGCGTTTTCATCCTCAAGAAAATAAAAATGGGGCTCAAGATTTTCCAGGGTGAAGCCTGTTTCCTCTTTTAAAAAATTTGAAAAGGCCTCTAAAAGTAAGGGCCTCTGGTCAGGATGATGAACAAAGAAAAATTCAACCCTGTTGCAGGTAGAGAGAAAAAAGGCCTCTTTAAAGGAGGTTGAAAATTTCTGAAATTTCTCTAAGGGATGAATGTGAGCTGAGGTAAAGGAGAGCTTTTCTCTAATCTCCACAGGAGTAGTTTTATGATTAACTCCAATAAGACAGAGCTTGAAATTAGTAACCATAAGTATGAAAGCCTTTAAAGTAAAAATTTACAACGAAAAAGGTAAAAAACCAGAGGAGGCTCCCAAGGATAAACATATAGGCAAGCCTTTTACCTCTCCAGCCAATAAGAATCCTCTGATGGATCATTCCTGCATAGATGAGCCATAAAGATAGGGAGATAACCTCTTTGGCTGACCACCTCCAGTAATCTCCAAGGGCAAGTTCACTCCATAAAGCTCCACTCAGGATTCCGAGAGTGAGGAAAAAAAAGCCGTGATAAAGAGCTTTCTCTGAGATTCTTTCTAAGGAATGTAAAGGAGGAAGCTTTTTAAAAAAGTATCCAAAGTGTTTCCTTTTAAGCTCCTTTTCCTGTAAAAGATACATAAGAGAGGCAATAAATCCGTTGAGTAAAAAGGCATGCGAGAGCAGAGAAGATATTCCATGCAGGGGAAACCAGAGGCTTTTAACATACGGTAAAAAGGGGGTAGCAGGTGCCTTTTTGAGGAAAAAAGAAAGAGCTAAAAATAAAATAGGCAAGGGCAAAAGAAAGGTTCCCAGAGTATAGGCCTTGTCCCGGCCAAAGGAAAAATAAAAATACACTCCTATTAGGGTAAAGGAAAAGAGGCTTAAGACCTCACGAAATGTAAAAAAAGGGGAGATATAGAAGTCTTTAACCAAAATTAACAGGGAAAGGAGATGAAAGGAAAAACCAGTAAGCAAAACCCCTTGTGATAATTTCAGAGCCTTTTTATCTAAGGTCTTGAAATAAAATAAAAAGCCAATCCAGGCAATAAGGTATATTAAAAAGGCAAGTTCAAGAAAAAGAGAACTCATTTAACACTTAGTATTTACTCCTCAGTTACCTTTTTTCTTACAATAAAGACAGAGCAAGGGGCAAAGGATACAACCTTGGCTGCAGTGCTTCCAAGGGTATATCTTAAAATATCAGGCCTTGTGCCCTTAGCACCCATAATCAGGAGATCAGCCTCCTTTTTCTCCACAAACTTTAAAATAGCTTCAGCAACAGAATAATCCTCAAGGAGGACAGTTTCAAATTTAAGGTCTGAAAAGATTTTTTTTGCATCAGATAGTAGCTCTTCAGTTTTAGTTCTAACCTTTTGCACCTCTTCAGGGCTCATATCCTCCCTTTTGGCAGCAATTCCAAGCAGGATTAGTTCTCCATGATTTTCTTTTAGAAATTTTTGTGCCAGTTTGACCCCTTCTTTTGCATCTTCTGAACCATCATAGGCAACAACAATCTTCATAGGGCCCTCCTTGAAGCTTTTTTACTATATTATAGCATAGCTTGCTTTTTAAGGCAAATAAAAAATTCCTTATTCCCTTTGGCTCCAGGAATTGAACTTTCAGCAACTCCCAGAGGTCTTAAGCCAAGGGATTCTGCAAAAGACCAGATCTTTTGGACCACCTTGAAATGAAGCTTAGGGTCTCTGACTACACCCTTTTTTACCTCTTTCGGGGAGAGTTCAAATTGAGGTTTAATTAGGGCAAGAATCAAACCTTCTGCCTTAAGAAGAGGTATGAGGACAGGGAGAATCTTTTCAAGGGAAATAAAGGAGACATCTACTGTTATGAGATCAAATTTTTCTGGAAACATATCTGGTGTTAAGTATCTGGCATTAATATTTTCCATCAAAATCACCTGAGGATGATTCCGTAATTTAAAGTGGAGTTGCCCTTTACCTACATCAACGGCATAAATTTTTTGAGCACCTTTTAAGAGAAGGCAGTGGGTAAATCCTCCGGTTGAAGCTCCTACATCCAAGCATACCATGCCTTCAGGATTTATCTCAAAGACCTTAAGGGCCCCTTCAAGCTTAAGGCCTCCTCGGGAAACATAGGGTATATCCTCTTTAATTTGAAGAATCACACTTTCAGGAAAGGCCTCTCCTGGTTTTAAAACGGGGTGAAAATTTAACCCATCCATAGAATAAAAGACTTTTCCAGAAAGGATCAAGGCCTGAGCTTTTTGACGACTTTCAGCCAGGCCCCTTTTTACAAGAAGGAGATCAATCCGTGTTTTTTTACTACTCAATATCCTTTTCTATCCTCAGTAATAAAACTCTGTTTTGCTTTCTACTCTTAAGAAGATCCAGCCCCTTTTCTAAAAGTTTAATTAATGTCTCTACAGAAGGTTCTTTTTTGGGATCAACTTTTATGGGATCGTAGGTTATTACTGATATAAAAGGAGAGGCCTCAAGCTGATAGGTCCTAAAATAAAGTTCTTCAACCTTGCGTAAAAGTTTCCGGGCAACCACCATAGCCCCCTGGGAGGGGGTTTCAGGAAGAATAATCCAGAATCTATTCCAGTCCCTAAGTCTTCCAGTTATATCAACGCGCCTTAAAAGTTTTTGAAAATTTTGAGCTATCTCTTTAAGAAATTTTTCCTCTTCCCCAGCACCGTATTTCTTTCCAATTTCATCTAATTTTTCCAGTTCTACACAGAGAACACTAAAGGTTCTGCGATACCTTTTGGCTCTTAAAAGCTCTTCTTTTAGCCTTTTTAAAAAATAGGACTCCTGATAGACCTCTGTGAGCTCATCTAATATGGTTCTTTCCTTAAATTTAAGCCATAAAAGGTCTAATGTCTTTTCCAAATCTTTTTTTTCCAAGTGGAGTTCTAAAATTTTGTTTTTGTATTCTTCAATGGTTAATTTGAGGTCCTCTTCTTTGGTTTTTTGGGTGAGTTCAAGTTGCTTGAGTTCTCTTTCCTTTTCTTCCAGCCACTTTGAATGGGATATAAGTTTAAATTCATTCCATCCAAAAATCTCAAAATAGGTATTGACAATACTTGGAAAGACCTCTCCAAAGGTATCAATTTCTATATCTGTAAGAAAGGTTCCGGCCAATTCTTTAAATCTCTTCCAGCGCTCCTCTCTTCTGCGACTAAAAAAACTTCCCACACCTTCGTCAATCATTTGAAGAAGCAGTAAATCCTTTTTAATTTCAGGTGATACTTCTAAGGATGTGTTATCAGTAGAGTGATGATATAAGAGATTAAGGATAAATCTTCTGGGGAGACCATAGTTTTCAAAGTATTCAGCCCCTATTTCAGGATGAACTACTCCAAAAACTTCTCTTTCCGCTTCAAGAAGTGGTTTCCCCTCCCTTTTTAAATGTAAGACCTGTAAGTATTTTTCAGGGTTTATGTGATACATCACAATTATTCCATAATCAAGAAGAAAGGCTGAAAGAGGCAAGTGCTTGGAGATGTCCTCCACAAGGTCTGCAAAAAAATACATGGCTACTGCTTGGGATAGGGCTCTTGACCAGAATCTGGGGAAACTGAATTCGTTAAAGGTGGAACGCATAAGTTTCTTAGCAATTAGACCAAGGGCAAGAATGTGTAGCGTAGTCTCTCCGAGGACAAGACTTGCCATTCTAAAGTCATTAATAGGGGGTGCACCTTTTCGGAAATGTGGGAGATTTGCGATTTCAATAAGAAACCTGGATATCTCCTTTTCTGTCTGGAATACTTCCTCAATCTCCCGAGGGGTCTTGGTAAAGAGAGTTTGAAGGATCTTTATACCAAGATCGGGGAAAGGGGGCGGATTTTTATTTTCATTCTTTAAAAGCTCATCCAGGGCACCCATTGGCCACTTTATCCTTTTATGATAAAATTAAGATTTAAATTCTACACTTAGGTTATCGTCCTGACAAGAGAAATTTTTAATCTGGAGGTTTAAAAATGGAAGAAAAGTTAAAGACACTGGTTCTGGATATGGCAAAAAAAGCTAAATTAGCCTCTCGGACCTTAATGCAACTTAGCTCATCTGTTAAAAATGAGGTTCTTTTAAAGGTAGCTCAAAGACTTAGAGCAAATAAAGGCTATCTTCAGGAGGTAAATTCCAGGGATGTAAATTTAGCTTTGACTCAGGGGCTTAGCCCCGCCTTTATTGATAGACTTACCCTTTCAGATAAGGTTATAGAGGCTATGGCAAAGGGTTTAGAAGAGGTAGCGCAACTTCCTGATCCTGTGGGAGAGGTTGTAAAGATGTGGAGGCGCCCTAACGGGCTCCTTGTGGGAAGAATGCGCATTCCCTTAGGAGTTATAGCTATAATCTATGAAAGTCGTCCTAATGTAACCATTGATGCAGCAGGGCTTTGTTTTAAAAGTGGAAATGCAGTTCTTTTAAGAGGAGGGAAAGAGGCCTTAAATTCCAATCTGGCTTTAGCTGAGATCTTTAAGGGAGTTCTTGAAGAAATGGGGCTACCCCAGGAGGCTGTGCAGGTTATCCCAACCCCTGAGCGTAAAGCCATGGAATATCTTCTTGAACTGGAAGAATATATTGATCTTGTTATCCCGAGAGGAGGGGAAGGTTTGATTAGATTTGTAACAGAAAAGGCCAGAATGCCTGTTATTAAACATTATAAAGGGGTCTGTCATGTCTATGTAGATGAAGCAGCTGATCTCTCAAAGGCCCTGAGCATTGCAGTTAATGCCAAGTGTCAAAGACCGGGGGTATGTAATGCCATGGAGACCCTTCTTGTGCACAAAGCCATTGCTCCAAGCTTTCTCCCAGAGGTAGCCAGGGAATATGCAAAGTATGGGGTAGAAATCCGGGGCTGTCCAGAGACCCTAAAGTATATTCCCTATGCTAAAGCAGCCACCCCTTCTGACTATGGATACGAATTCTTAGATCTCATTTTAGCGGTGAAAGTGGTTGATTCCTTAGAGGAGGCCCTAAGTCACATTGCCCAGTATGGAAGTAATCACACGGAGGCTATAATTACAGAGAATTACTCCCGGGCTATGCAATTTTTAAAGGAGGTTGATGCAAGTTTGGTTCTTGTCAATGCCTCAACACGCTTTAATGATGGGGGAGAGCTTGGCTTAGGGGCTGAGATTGGTATTTCCACAACTAAGCTTCATGCCTACGGGCCCATGGGCCTTGAAGAACTTACTACAACCAAATTTATTGCCTTTGGTGATGGCCAGATCCGGAGTTAAGATAGGACTCTTAGGAGGGACCTTTGATCCACCCCATTTAGCACACTTAAGAATTGCAGAAGAGGCACGCGAGGCCTTTCAGCTCTCTGAGATCTGGTTTATTCCAGCAGGATACCCACCTCATAAAGAAAGACCTCTAACCTCCTTTGAAAAACGATTTGAAATGCTTTCCTTGGCTATTAAGGACAACCCCTTTTTTAAAGCCCTTGACCTTGAGAGAAAGGAGTCTCCTTCCTATACTCTCAAAACTCTCAAGAAACTTAAGGAGGCTTATTCTGAATATACCTTTTTTTTAATCCTTGGGTGGGATGCCTATTTTGAGATAGACTTTTGGTGGCATTATGAGAGTTTTCTGGATTATGTGGAGATAATTGTAGTCTCCCGTGGCAGGGGGAACTGGGAAAAGGCTCCTTTTCTTGTAAAAGAGAGGGCCCAAAGACTCTGGGGAAGGGAAAATATGGTCCATTTCCTTGAGGTCTTTCCCTTAGAGATCTCAAGCACTAAATTGAGAAAATATCTTCAACAGGGAAAAAGTATTCGCTATCTTGTTCCAGAAGAGGTCTATTTTTACATTCTTGAGCAGAAGTTGTATTCCTCATGAGAGGACTTCCTAAAACCGAGATTACCCCTATGTTTCGTCAATATTTTGAAATAAAGGGCAAACACCCTGATTGCATTCTCTTCTTTCGCTTAGGGGATTTTTATGAGATGTTTTTTGAGGATGCTGAAACAGTATCCCCTATTCTTGGACTTGTTTTAACCAAAAGAGAGGCTGGTAAAGACTTAACTGCTCCAATGTGTGGGATTCCGGCAGATAAGAGTGAGACCTACATTCAAAGACTCTTAGAGCTTGGCTTTAAAGTAGCTATCTGTGAACAGGTGGAAGATCCAGCCTTAGCCAAAGGTTTAGTGAAAAGAGAGGTTGTTAGGGTTTACACTCCAGGTCTTTTTGTTGATTTTCAGTTTCTTAAGGAAAAAGAAAAGACCTATCTTGCTTCCTTAGGCCTTGGGACGAAAAAGGCAGGCCTTGCCTTTCTTGAACTCTCCTGTGAAGAGTTTCTCTATACTGAGCTTCCTATTGAAAAGCTCTTAACGGAGATTCTCAAAAGAGAGCCCAGGGAGATACTTCTTGATACAGCCTTAAAAGAGACCGATCTTGTTAAAAGGGTTAACCAAAGTTTGCCTCAGGTTCATCTTACTTTTCTTGAAAAAGAGGCCTTTAGAATTTATCAGAAGGCCTATGAGGGGATCTCTGAATCTGAAGAGGTTAAAGCAGCTCTCTCAGGGATTCTCTATTATCTTAAGCTTTATCAACCCTCCTTAGCAGAAAGGCTTGGCCCCCCACTTTTTTATTTTCCAGAAGAATTCCTCTATTTAGATGAAAATACCAAGAGAAATCTTGAGCTTTTAAAAAACCTCTGGGATGGCACTGAAAAATATAGCCTCTACTGGGTCCTTGATAGAACTAAAACCCCTATGGGAGCTCGTCTCTTAAAGGAGTGGATACTTTATCCTTTAAGAGAAATTACTATCATTAAAAAAAGACAGAGGGGAATTGAGTTTTTCCTTGAAAATAGGGGGCTAAGGGAAAATCTTGTCCAGGGCCTTAAATCTTTAGCTGATCTTGAAAGGCTGGGAAGCAGGCTAAGCCTCAGGGTTATAAATCCACGGGAACTTGCTTTCTTAAGAGATGGCCTGAAGGTGCTCCCTGAGCTTAAAAATGGGCTAAAGCATGCCCTAAATTTTATTGATTGTCCAGAAATTTTAAGGGAGATTTACGAAGACCTTTCAGATATAGAGGATATCCTTGGTGAACTTGAAGGGAGTCTGGTGGAAAATCCCCCCTTAGCCTTGAAAGAGGGAGGAATTTTTAAGAAAGGGTATAGAGCAGAGATTGATGAGCTTAAAAATCTGCGAGAAAACAGTCTTCTTTTTCTCTCTCAGCTTGAGGCAGAACTTAAGGCTAAAACAGGGATTCCAACCCTTAAGATCGGATATAACAGGGTTTTTGGTTATTATGTAGAGGTCTCCAAGGGTTATCTACGAAGTGTGCCCTCTTATTTTGAGAGAAAACAGACTCTTGTCAATGCCGAAAGATTTATGGTCCCGGAACTAAAGGCCTTAGAGGAAAAAATCCTTTCAGCTGAAGAGAGGTTGAAAAACTTAGAGTATGAATTTTTTCTTGAGCTTAGAGAAAAAATGGCCAAGAAGGCTGAAGAGATTAAGACCTCAGCCAAGGCCTTAGCCCTCCTTGATGTGTTAATAGCCCTGGCAGAAGTTGCTGAAAAGTATAAATACATCTGTCCTGAGATTACCGAGGAGAGGGTTTTAGATATTGAGGAAGGGAGACACCCGGTTTTAGAGAGATTACAGGGAGAGGAAAATTTTATTCCTAACTCCCTTGAATTAAAAGAGGGAGATACGGAGGTTCTAATAATCACAGGGCCGAATATGGGTGGAAAATCTACCTTTTTAAGGCAAACTGCCCAGATTGTGCTTCTTGCACAGATGGGTAGTTTTGTTCCAGCTAAAAGGGCAAGAGTTGGCCTTTTTGATAAGATCTTTACAAGAATTGGGGCAGGGGATGAGCTCATTCGGGGGAAAAGCACCTTTATGGTTGAGATGAGCGAGTGTGCTCAAATTCTTAATAATGCTACAGATAGATCATTAGTCTTGTTAGATGAAGTGGGGCGAGGAACAAGCACCTTTGATGGAATGTCCCTTGCCTGGGCCATAACAGAGTATCTTTATAAGAAAAGGGTTTTTACTCTCCTTGCTACCCATTATTTTGAATTAACCGAGCTTGCCAAGGTCTATCCAGGGATCAAAAACTTTCATGCTGAGGTGAGGGAATGGCAGGATCAGGTAATTTTTTTATACCGCATTTTACCGGGGTCAGCTGATCAATCCTATGGAATTGAGGTTGCAAGATTGGCCGGTCTTCCGGAAATGGTCTTGCAGAGGGCTAAAGAGATCCTGAAAGAGGCTGAAGGGAAAAGACCAAGGTTTAAACAAAAACAACTTTCCCTCTTTTCAGGGGATGCAAAATCAGGACTTTTTGATAAAATTAAAAGCATTGATCCCGACAAGCTCAGCCCAAAGGAGGCCTTAGAATTTCTTTATCAATTAAAAAAAGAATTAGATGGTTTTTGAGCTCCTCTCTTTTTAAACACTGCGTTGTTGCCTTATTTGTAATTTTTCTCTGGATAAGCTCTTCCTTAGCAGAAAAAGTTATATATCATCAGGTAAAAAAAGGCGAGACCTTACAAAGCATAGCTAAAAAATATGGAGTTACTATAGAAAATCTCAAGGAATGGAACAATCTTAAAAAGTCTAAGGTCTTTGTGGGGCAGAAACTTGCTATCAAAAAAGAAGAGGCCTCTTCCAGGGGTAAAGCCAAAAGGGAAACGCAAGAGCCAGGGTTAGAAGGGCAGTCCCAAGCCAAGAAAGGAGAGAATACCTCCTATAGGGTAATTTATCACAGGGTTAAAAGGGGAGAGACCTTGCAGAGTATAGCCCAAAAATATGGAGTAACCCCTGAAGAACTGAAAGACTGGAACAAGCTTAAAAGTGATAAGGGTATATTAGGAAAAAGGCTTATAATTAAAAAGGAAAGGGCTGTGGATTCAGGTAAGGAAGAATCCTCTAAAAAGGCAACTTCATCAAGGCCAAAAGAGATTATCTATAGAGTTAAAGAGGGGGAAACTCTTTCTCAAATAGCTAAGCTTTTTGGAGTAACAGAGGAGGAAATAATCGCAGTCAATAAGCTTAAGGGGACAACTTTAAAGCCCGGACAGAGATTGATAATCAAAGTCTCTGAAGAAAAAAAAGGGGAGGAAAGGGCTGGGGAGGTATTAAAAAAAGAACCCGATACCCTGAAAGAGCTCTTTGAAAGACTGGAGACCCAAGCAGAGGCTCTTAAAAAGAAGCCCTTTGATAGAAGGGACTATCTTAAGCTGATCTCAGAATATAGAAGAATCTATCTTCTCTATCCAGGAAGTGAAATAGCTCCTTTGGCTCTCTTTCGGAGTGGAGACCTTTTTCTGGAGATTTACAAAAATTCTTTAAATAAAAAGGATGCTATTGAGGCAGGAAAGCGCTATGAACTTTTTTTGAAAAATTATTCTCAACATTCCTTAGCTGAAAAGGCCTATACTCAGCTTTACAATCTTTATAAAGAAGAATTAAAAGACAAGGCTCGCCTGGAAAGTCTTCAAAGGGAATGGGGGGATAGATTTCCCCAGGTAAAATCTATAAAGAAGGGAAAAGAGGGGGTAGCCCTTTTAGAACCTGCCAAAAAGGAGCTACCTAAGGTCTCTAAGGGTCCAACCTTAAAGGAAAAGAGCTCTCAGCCTTCCCTTATAGCTGATCTAAAAAAGGTTTTACACATTGAGCCTGTAACCGGGGAGGATTATACTCGCATTATTGTTGATCTTAATGGAAATTTTGAGTATCAGGCTAATCTTATTCCGAGGACAGAAGATACCCCTCCACGCCTTTATGTGGATCTTTTCCCGGCAGTTCTTGGTGAGAAGATTGAAAGAGCCATTGATCTTCAGGATAAGCATCTTCAGAGAATAAGAGTTGGCCAATTTGACCGGCAGACTGTTAGAATAGTCCTTGATTTGAGGAGTCTTACGGATTATAAATTTTTTAAACTCCAGGAACCTTATCAACTTATTATTGATCTTGTAGGAAAGGAGAAGAAAAAAGTAGAACCTAAGCCCCAGAAATTAGCTAAGACCAAAAAACCTGTAGAAAAAGGCGCAGTTAGAGAAAAACAAGAGCCTTTGGCTGAGAATGGAACAAAGTATATTAACCTTGCACGACAACTTGGGCTTGGGGTAAAGAGAATTATGCTTGATGCCGGTCATGGAGGGGAAGATCCCGGTGCTCTTGGTCCAAATGGACTTAAAGAGAAGGATATAACTTTAAAGTTGGTCAAATTAGTGGGGGGAAAACTTCTTGAGCGCTTAGGGGTTGAAGTAATCTATACTCGCACCAGTGATGTTTTTATTCCCCTTACTAAGAGGCCAGCGCTTGCTAATTCCCAAAAAGCAGATCTCTTTGTCTCTATCCATCTTAATGCCTCCCCGGATCCTCAAGGCAAAGGGATAGAGACCTATTATTTGAATTTTACTACAGATCCTGAGGCAATGAGAGTTGCAGCTCTTGAAAACAGGGCTAATGATAAAGGTCTTGCAGATCTTCAGGATTTGGTCAAGGCAGTTATTGCTAATACCAAACTTAATGAATCCCGTAAGCTTGCAGAAAAGGTGCAAAAGGAATTGGTAAGAGAGCTTTCTCGCCATTACCCAGATATTGAGGATCGTGGGGTAAAGTATGCCCCTTTTCTTGTGCTTGTCGGAACCCGTATGCCTGCTATTCTGGTTGAAGCAGATTTTATTACCAATCCAACAAGCGCAAAAAGACTCACTCAGGAAGAATACTTAGATAAGATCGCAGAGGGTATTGCTAAAGGAATAGAGGTTTATATCCAGAGCCTTAAATTATCAGGACTTGAATCCCTTGAAAGAAAAAACTTTTAAACTCGGTTTAGAGGTCTTTTTTGCAAAAGATCTTTATAAAAATTATAAAAAGGCCAAAATAGCCCTTTTAACCCATCAGGCAGCCCTTGATAGAACCTTCAGGCTCTCTTTTGAACTCTTTTATCGGGTCTTTGGAGAACGCTTGACTTTTATATTTTCCCCTCAACACGGCCTTTTTTCCGAGAAGCAGGCTAATATGATTGGTTCTCCCGATGAGAGAGAGCCCTTTTGGGGTATACCAGTAATTAGTCTTTATGGTCCGAGGCTTAGGCCAGATCCTGATAGGCTGAAAGAGATTGATGTTATTTTTGTTGATCTGCAGGATGTGGGCTGCAGGGTTTACACTTATATCTGGACCCTCTTTCTCCTTTTAGAATCTACTTTTTATGCTGGAAGGGAGGTTGTCATCCTTGATAGGCCCAATCCCCTTGCCTCTATAGTAGAAGGCCCGGTTCTTGAAGAGGAATATTATAGCTTTGTGGGATTAGATTGTCTTCCCCAACGCCATGGCCTAACTCTTGGAGAACTTGCTCTACTTTTTCAAAGGCGACATTTCTCCACACTTGATCTAAAAGTCATCTCCATGGAGGGATACCCCAGGAATAGCCTTTTTCCTGCCCTGGAAAGACCCTGGATATTTCCTTCCCCTAATCTTCCAACCTTTGAAAGTGCCCTTGTTTATCCAGGACTTGTCTTTTTTGAAGGAACTAATCTTTCTGAAGGAAGAGGCACAACCCTTCCTTTTTTAATCTTTGGAGCTCCCTATTTGAAGATTAAGATGTTAAGGGACTTTTTGGAAGAGGTTTTTCCAGAAACTAATTGGGGAGTTAAGTTAAGACCTATAGCCTTTGAGCCAACCTTTGACAAATGGAAAGGTATGCGATGTTATGGCTTTCAGATCCATTTAACAGATTATCTTAAATTTAGACCCGTTGAATTTGCCTTAAGACTTTTAAAGCTTATAAAAGATACACACCCAGACTTTGAATTTTTAGATATCCCCTATGAATTTGAGGAGAGATTAAGTCCTATTGAAATCCTCATCGGAAACAAAAGAGTCTTGCAATGGCTAAAGGGGAACCCTGAAAACCCAATTGAAACTCTTTTAAAGGCAAGGGTAGATCATTTTTTAAAAGAGGTAAAAACTATTCAGCTCTATAAAGATTGAGAAAAAATTAACAAATTCTGCAAAATTCAATATAATCTTTTATAATTTTTTAAAAATTTTTAGGGAGGTGGGAAAGATGTTAAAGGTTCTTTTTCATGTGCCAGATTCTTCAAGGTTTACAGCCTGTTTAAGGCAAGTTAATAATCTTTTAGCCACTATAAAAGAGGAGCCCTATGATATAAGGGTTCTGATTAATTTTGAAGGTATCAAAGTGGTTGAGAATTTTCAGCCCTATGAGGAGGCCTTTAAGGCTCTCACAGAAAAGGGGGTCAAGTTTTATTTCTGTCAAAATCCCTTTAAAACCTTTGGGCTCTCAACGGACTTAGTTCCTCCTCCTGCAGAGGTTATTGCCTCCGGTATCCGTGCCCTTGTGGACTGGCAAAAGGAAGGCTTCATGTATATAAGGCCTTAAAAATCAAAACCTCTTTGACTTTCCCCTTTTCCTTCTTTTCCCAGCAAGGAGTATAAATCTTCCAATTCACCTTTATCTCTTTGCAAAATTTGCAAAGGACTTGTTTTTTATTTTGTAAAAATTGCAAAATTTAGGCTTAGTCTTCTTTTAAAGCTCAGAAAAGACTTGATCTACCAGGGTATTAGTTCAGGCATATAATTTGATAAATGTAAAAAAATCCAGGGAGATTAAAAAGTGAAGAAAGAGATTAGATTTAGCGGGCCAATAAGGTCCTTTAATTAAGGGTTCAAGATGCCTTTATCCATGCAAATGAAATAGGGGGAGGACCGGGGATGAGAAAGAAAAAAGGCACGCTCAGGAGATTGCGGTATACAATCCTTTTTATATTTTTTATACTTCTTGTTTTCTACGGTATCCGCCATCAAGTAGTGGGAGGAGGCCCAGCAGGCTCTCCCAGTATTCATGCCTACTGCCCCTTTGGAGGGCTTGAAACAGCATACTTATATTTTACATCTGGCGAGTTTTTGAGAAAACTCTATTACTCAAACTTTATCCTGCTTGGAGCTGTGGTCTTGCTTGCTGGGGTTACAGGTGCTGGCTTTTGTGGCTGGATATGTCCTTTTGGCGCATTTCAGGAATGGCTTAATCGCCTGGGTAAAAAAGTTTTCAAAAAGACCTATGAATTACCTAAGGGTCTTGATAGAGCCCTTAGGTATATGAAATACCTTGTTCTTGCTGTGATATTACTCTTTACCTATAAAACCGGTAAGCTTGTTTTTGAGGATTATGATCCATTTTTTGCTTTGTTTCACTTCAAATTTGAAGAGCTTACAGTTGGGTTAGTGATTTTACTGTTGCTCATTCCGATATCACTTTTTCTTCGCAGGGCCTGGTGCAGGTATTTTTGCCCGCTGGGTGCATTCCTTTCCTTCTTCAACTGGATGAGCCGGTTTAAAATTATTAGAAAAGCAGACACATGCGTTGAATGCGGAGCATGCAAGAGAGTATGTCAGATGGCCATACAGATAGAAAAAGTTGAAAGAGTGCCAGAGACACACTGCATAAAATGTCTTGAATGTGTAGAAGTTTGTAAATATGAATCCTTAATCCTTCAAACACCCAAGTTTTTACCATCTACCCGCTATGTCCTGCCTGTTGTAATCCTGATTTTATTCCTTGGAACCATAGGTATATCAATGGCATCAGGTTTCTGGAAAAGCAAGGCACCAGCAGAGGTTGCCTTTAAAATTGCATCTCCTGATGAGATCAGGGGATGGATGACTTTAAGGGATGTGGCAAGGATATTTCATATCCCTGAAAAACAGCTTACTGTTAAGTTTTCAATTCCTGAAGAGGCGCTTGACATGCAGATTAGAAAGCTTGATAAATATGGTATTAAAGAGGAGGATGTAAGGCATAAAGTGAAGGAGCTTCAAATACAAACTGTAGAGGCTCGAAAGAAGGCACCAAGTCCTGAGGATATTGCAGGATGGATGACCCTTGAAGATGTCTCAGTCATGTTTGATATTCCTGTTGATGTTTTAAAGAAGAGGCTTGGTCTCAAACCAGAGGATTCCCCAAAGGTGCAGCTAAAATCCTTTAATGACAGGTATCCCCACTTTCCCAAAAAGGTAAGAGAAGAAGTAAAAAAGATTCTTGAGGAGAGAAAGAAATTTTAAGCTTATCCTGTGTTTTAGTGCCTAAGTTTTTAGATCCTTAGAAGAAAAAGGCAGGGTGGAAAAATTTTAGAAAATAGATGGCAGAAAAAATCTCAGTTAGGTTTTAAAAGATATAGCTTTATACCGAAGATTGCGGATAAGATAAAGGTTTGTTATAATTGGGGATATGAAGATTGCCTTTATCTGCAAGGGAAATTCTGCAAGAAGTCAGATGGCTGAAGTCTATGCTAAGCACTTTGCAAGGCTTTACAAGAAAGAGGTTGAAGTCTTTTCCGCAGGAGCAGATCCAGAAAAGGAGATAAACCCTTTTGTACTTGAGGTTATGAAAGAGGAGGGCTTTGACCTTTCAGAAAATCGCCCAAAGGGGCTTGAAGAGATTCCCTTAAAGGAACTTGATTTAATTATTACCCTCTGTGATCAGGCGGAAGAAACTTGTCCCTTCATACCAGGGGTGAAAAAAATTCATATGCCCTTTCCTGATCCCGCAAAACTTGAAGGTAAGGAGGTTTTATCCGAGGTAAGAAAAATTCGGGATCTTATTAAGCAAAAAGTTGAAGACCTAATAAAAACTTTATAATTCATGGCTGAAGAGGTTCTTCTTAGTATTTCAGGAGGTGGAGAGGAGACCCAGAAGTTCCTTGAAAAGATAATTTTAAAATATCTCGGGAATCACCTTTTAAATTCCCTTGAAGATTCAACTCTTCTTGAGGTTTCTACTTCTAAACTTGCCTTTACCACAGATTCTTTTACGGTAAAACCCCTTTTTTTCAAAGGGGGAGATATTGGGAAACTTTCCATTATAGGAACCCTAAATGACCTTGCGGTTATGGGAGCAAGGCCAAGGTTTTTATCTTTAAGTTTAATTATTGAAGAGGGTTTTCCTTTGCGAGATCTTGAAAGAATTCTTAAAAGCATGCAAGAAACCCTTTCAGAAAATAAAGTTCTTGTTGTTACTGGGGATACTAAAGTGGTTCCCAGGGGTGCTTTAGATGGGATCTATATTAATACTTCAGGACTTGGCGAGATAATTTATCCAGGGCTTTCTGCAAGAAATCTAAAGCCTGGAGATGTTATTATTCTCACTGGTTCTATTGGGGATCATGGGGTTTGCATTCTTGCTGAAAGGGAGGGCTTTAAATTTGAAGTGGATCTTGAGAGTGATTGTGCCTCCCTTTTTCCCATGCTTGAGCCTCTTTTCACAAGTTCTCTTGAGCTTCATGCTTTAAGGGATCCAACACGAGGTGGGCTTGCAGGGGTTCTTTATGAATGGGCAAGGGCTTCCAAGGTGGATATCTTAATCTATGAAGAGGAAATACCAGTTAAGCCACAGGTTAGAGCCTTTTGTGAGATCCTTGGATTTGAACCCTATCATTTTCCTTCAGAGGGTCGGGCTCTCATTTCTCTTCCTGAAAAAGAGGCAAATGTAGCTCTTGAAATTCTAAGGAGTCATCCCCTTGGGAGGAAATCAAAAATTATTGGAAAGGTCCTTGAAAAAAGGGAATACCCACGGGTTTATCTTGAAACCCCTTATGGAACAAGAAGAATCCTTGAACTTATGGAGGGCGAATTTTTGCCTCGTATTTGCTGATGCACGAATATTCCCTCTTTTTAAGTTTACTTAAAATCATTGAAGACCAGCTTAAGCCCTTCAAAAATCCAAGAGTTTCAAAGGCAGTTCTTTTAATAGGAGAATTCTCAGGAATTGATCTTGAGTATTTAAAAGAGGTAATCAAAAATTTTAAAAGGGGGACTCCTCTTGATAGGGCAGAAATTATCTTTGAAGAGGAGCCTTTGAAAGTTAGATGTTTTTCCTGTGGAAGAGAGGGAGAACCTCAAGAAAATAAGGCCCTTTGTCCTTTTTGTGGATCCTTTGAGGTAAAAATTATAGGTGGCCTGGATCTTATTCTTAAAACCCTTGAAATAGAAGATGAAGAAGGCTTTTCAAATTAAAATCATCGGAGTGGTTCAGGGAGTGGGTTTTAGACCCTTTGTTTACAGGCTTGCTAAGGAGTGCAAGCTTACAGGATGGGTTTTAAATTCTTCAGAGGGTGTAAGGATACAGATTGAGGGCTCAGAGGAAAATCTTCAAAAATTTATAAAAAGACTTAAAGCGCAAGCGCCTCCCCATGCGAAAATTTATAGATTGGAAATTAAGGAAGTGCCTATTGAGGGATTCAAAGATTTTGAAGTGATTAAAGCTAAAAAGGGAGGCGAAATTGAGCTTGATATTCTTCCTGATCTGGGAATATGTAATGAGTGTCTTTTTGAACTTTTTGATAAAAAGGATAGGCGTTATAGATATCCCTTTATAAGCTGTGTGAATTGTGGTCCAAGATTTAGTATTATTGAGAACCTTCCCTATGAAAGGGAAAACACCACTATGAAGGGCTTTCCTCTCTGTGGGGATTGTAAAAGGGAATATGAGGATCCCTTGGATAGAAGATTTCATGCAGAGCCCATTGCCTGCCCGGTTTGTGGACCAGGTATTGAATTATACAGTGGAGCGGGTCAAAAAATTGCCTCTGGTGAGGAAGCCTTAAAACTTGCCTGTAAATATTTAAAAGAGGGAAAAATTCTTGCTATTAAAGGACTTACAGGTTTTCATCTCATGGCACGAGCGGATGATCCCCAGATAATTGAAACCTTAAGAACTCATAAAAGAAGAAGTAAAAAACCCTTTGCAGTAATGTTTGGTAATATCCCTCAACTTGAAAATTTTGTAGAACTCTCAGAAAGTGATAAAGAACTTCTTCTTTCCCCTCAAGCTCCCATTCTTTTACTTCCTGATAAAGGGCTTCTTCCTAAAAATCTCAATGAAGGTTTAAACACCTTAGGGGTTTTTCTTCCTTATACACCCCTTCATCAACTACTTATTAAAGAGCTTTCTTTTCCTGTTATTGCCACCTCTGGAAACATTTCTGACGAGCCCATTGTTTTTGAGAATGAGGAGGCCCTATCAAAACTTTCAAACATTGCCGATTATTTTTTGCTTCATGATCGCCCCATTAGGCGGGGTCTTGATGATTCCGTTAGAAAAAGAGCAGGTGATTTATATATTTTTATAAGAAGGGCAAGGGGGTATGTGCCTCTTCCACTTTTGCTTGATTTCAGAATCAAAAGGGTTATTTTGGCAGTTGGGGCTCAGGAAAGGAATACCTTTTCTCTTGCCTTTAAAAATAAAATTATTTCAAGTCAGCACCTTGGAGATATAAAAAATTTAAAGAGTCTTTCCCACTTTGAAAGAAGTATCTATGATTTTCTCAATCTTTACAGGGTAAGGCCTGAAATAATAGTTTCAGATCTTCATCCAAGGTATGAGACAACAAGATGGGCTTACCAATATGCTAAAAAGGAGGGTATAACTTTTCTCCAGCTTCAGCACCATGTGGCTCATCTTTATTCTGTCTTTGCAGAAAAAGGCAAGATGCCCCATGAAGAAGTTTTGGGGATCTCCTTTGATGGGACAGGCTATGGTTTAGATAAAACTATCTGGGGAGGAGAATTCTTTAAAATAAAGGGGACTGATTTTGAAAGAATTTTTTCTTTAAGACCCTTTCGCTTAATTGGGGGTGAAGTTGCTGTTAAAGACACAAGAAGAATAGCCCTCTCCCTTCTTTTTGAAATCTTTGGAGATGAAGCCTTAAAGCTTCCTCTTCCCCTTTTTAAGAACTTTGAAGAAAGAGAGCTTTTCCTTCTTTATACTGCCTGGAAAAGGGGTATTAATTCACCCTTATGTAGTTCCATGGGAAGGCTTTTTGATGGGATTTCAGCTCTTCTGGGAATCTGCTATTATAACACCTATAGTGGGGAAGCACCTATGAGACTTGAAAGCCTTTATAAGCCCCATTTAAATGAGGTCTTTGAAATTTCAATTAAAAAGCCCTTTTACCTTGACTGGGAAGAGGTAATTAGAAGAACCCTTGAGTTAAGAGATTCGCCAGAAGTGGTTGCAACAGCTTTTATAAAGGGAGTGGCTAAGGCTATTTTAAGGGTAGCCCAATTGGTGGAATTAGAAAAGGTTGCTCTCTCAGGGGGAGTTTTTATGAATGGGCCCCTTCTTTCTGAGACCATAAGACTTTTAAGTGAGGGTGGGTTTAAGGTTCTGAGAAATGAGGCTTATCCGCCCAATGATGGAGGCATCTCTCTTGGTCAGGCCTTTTATGGAGCTTTACTTACTCTCTGAAAGGAAATACCCCATTCCTTTAAGAGAGAAAGGATTTTTTCCTTTAGTTCAGGTATTGCCCGTTTTACTTCCTCGGATAACTCAAGCCCAACCTCAAGATTTTTGGGTTCAATTCCTGCAAGAAAAATTTCTTCAAAATTTTTTCCTGCAAATTCAAGAATTCTTAAGAGATCAGGAAGACCTATTTCGTGAAGGGAAATTTTTTCTAAGGTATCCCTGGGTAGAGCTGAAAGAGGTTCAAAAAGGATAGTTCCTGGGGAATTTCCTGATTTTACCGCATCAATGATGATCACCTTTTCTGCGGAAAAAAGATAAGGAAGTAGAAAAAAAGCCCCTGTTCCCCCATCGTGGAGGATAACTTCTTCAGGGAAGAGAAATTCCTTTTCAAGTTCCTGAAGGAGCTTTACCCCGAGCCCCTCATCTCTTAAAAGAATATTTCCAAGTCCAAGGATTAAAACTTTGGCCATGCTTAACATCCCCTTTAATTTTTTTTACTTCTTGACCTAAGGATACCTACAAAGGGGGGAAAGTCAAATTTGCATAAGTTCAGATCATTACAAGAAAATGGAAGGGGGATAAAAGGGGAATTAGATATCTATACAAGGGAAGCTTTACAAATCTGTGAATGTAACACAGGCAATCTTGCCTGTAAAAGTAAATTACACTCCAATCTGTAAAAGAAACACAGACAAGAATGTCTGTGCTACAAGAGACCCACAAAAAAATTCAAGGGGTTTAAAATTTTAAACCCCTACTATTTTGATTTTGCAGATTATTTATCCTTTCTTTCCAAAGGGGAACGGGTATGTGGAGAGATTTAATTTGTGTTACGCCCTAAGAAAAAATCCTATAGAGTCTCAAAAGATATGGACGCAAACATTTGCTTGACAATTCAAGGATAGAGATTATTATTAAATAGATTTGTAAATTTTGCCCCCATCGTCTAGTGGCCAAGGATACTGGCCTCTCACGCCAGAGACACGGGTTCGAATCCCGTTGGGGGCGCTTTTAAATAAAAATAACGCTCTTTTAATAAATCTTCCCATTTTTTCAACTATTCCTAAAAAAATAAAATCCCTAAAAGGAAAAATTTTTCAGAACCCCTATAAAAATTGAGATAGCAAATTTCAGGCTTGGACATTAAATTTGAAATTATGCATAAGGTTGATTTTCTTCTCATAAATCCCTGGATCTATGACTTTTCTGCCCATGATTTCTGGCTAAAGCCCTATGGGCTTTTGAAACTGGCAGGGCTTTTGAGAAAGGAAGGCTATAAAATTTATTTTCTTGATCTTCTTGATCCCTTTCACCCAGAGCTCCCTAAAACTCCCAAAAGAAAGGCCTATGGAACAGGGCATTTTTACAAGGAGGTAAGCCTTAAACCCTATTTTTTCCTTGATGTTCCAAGAAGATATTTTCGCTATGGCCTTCCCTTTGAGCTCTTTTTAAAGGAAATCTCAAACCTTAAATTCAAGGCAGTTATGCTTTCAACCACTATGACCTATTGGTATCCTGGACTTTTCGTGCTGATAGATTTTTTTGCTAAGAATTATCCAGATATTCCCATCTTCGTTGGTGGGATTTATGCCAAACTCTGCAGAGCCCATCTTGAGAATTTTCTCTCTCTTTATCCAGACTCAAGAATAGAAATAGCATCTTACCCCATTGAAAATTTTATTGAAAGGCTAAAAAAGGAGTTTCCACTCACCGGAGAAACTCATCCCCATGACTATCCTTCCTTTGATCTTTATAAAAAAATTCCCTATGTGGTTTTATTAACCTCGCTTGGATGCCCATTTAATTGCCCTTATTGTGCCTCCAAAAAAATTTTTTCAAAATTTATCCAAAGGGATCCTCATTTAGTGGTAGAAGAAATTCTCTACTGGAACAAAAATTTTAATATTATAGACTTTGCCTTTTATGATGATGCCCTGCTTGTGAATTTTGAGAAACATCTTGGGGTTATTCTTGAAGAACTTTTAAAAAGAAACATTAAAGTTCGTTTTCATACTCCCAATGCCCTTCATGCAAGGTTTATCACCAAAGAGGCCGCAAAGCTTTTAAAAGAGGGAGGTTTTGTAACTATAAGGCTTGGGCTTGAGAGGATTGAGAATCGTATTGATGAGAAGGTTACCTTAGAGGAGTTTGAAGAGGCAGTAAGGAATCTTAAAGAGGCAGGTTTTACTGCAAAGGAACTTGGGGCCTATCTTCTTTATGGACTTCCAGAGGAAGATTTTAAGGCTGTTGAAAGGGCTTTAAAACATCTTGAAAAGCTTCAAGTTTCTCCTTATCTTTCTGAATTTTCACCTATTCCAGGAACTTCGCTTTTTGAGGAGGCTAAAAAGACCTCCCGCTATCCCCTTTCAGAGGATCCTCTTTTTACCAACAAAAGTGTCTTTCCTGCTCTAAAAAATCCAGACTGGGAAGAGATTCACCGCATCAAAAATCTGGCAAGAACTATAAGAAAAGCTTTAATTTCCTCTTAAAGTCTTGAGGTTTTCTATTAACCTTCTATCCGGGGGGCAAAGCGCTAAGTTTAAAGCCTCTTCTATGGTATAAAAACCTCCCTCTTCAGCCTCTTTCAGTAAGAGTTCTCCCTCATATTCCTTTACCAAAAAGAGATTTATTTCTATAGTAAATTCCCCTTTTTCTTCCCTTTCGCTCGCTATAAATTCTACTTCCTTTACCTTTATTCCAAGCTCTTCAAAGAGCTCTCTTTTTAAGGCCTCCTTCAATTCCTCCCCCTTTTCAACTTTTCCCCCTGGAAACTCAAAAAGCCCTCCATCCCTTTTCTCCTTAGGCCTTTTAACAAGAAAGACCTTTCCCTCTTTACAAATTAAACCTGCAACTACCTTTAAAAGGGGCTTCATAAACCCTGAGTATTCCTTAGCTTAAGCAAAGACCCTTGCAAAGATGGTATCCACCCGGGAGAGATAATTTTTTAAGTCAAAGAGACTCTCAAGTTCTTCTGGACTTAAATAATTTCTAACCCTTTCATCCCTTAATAAAGCCTCTTTAAAATGAAGATTTTCCTCTTTCCAGACCTTCATGGCATTTTCCTGAACAATCATATAGGCTTCCTCCCTGGTTAAACCCTTCTCAACAAGGGAGAGAAGCACCTGCTGAGAAAAAATAAGTCCTCTAAGGAGATGGAGATTTTTAAGCATCCTTTCAGGATAGACCTGAAGATTTTTAATTACATAATTAAGTCTTACCAAGGCAAAATCAGAGAGGGCAGTTGCAGAGGGGATAATCATTCTTTCAGAGGAGGAGTGGCTAATATCTCTTTCATGCCAAAGGACTACATTCTCAAGGGCTGGGATCACATAAGCCCTAATTGTTCTTGCAAGCCCGCAGAGATTCTCTGTTAAAATAGGATTTCTCTTATGGGGCATGGCGGATGAGCCCTTTTGCCCGGCATGAAAGGGTTCTTCTGCCTCAAGGACTTCTGTTCTTTGCAGGTGTCTGATTTCCGTTGCCATTTTCTCTATAGAGCTTGCAAGAATTCCAAGGGCACACATGTATTCTGCATAACGATCCCTTTGAACAATCTGGTTGGAAATGGGCTCTGGTTTTAATCCCAGTTTTTCACAAGTGTAGGCCTCAATTTCAGGAGGAAGATGAGCAAAGGTCCCAACAGCACCAGAAATTTTTCCATAGGAGATATTCTCCTTTGCCCGAAGAAGTCTCTCTTTATTTCTTTTCATCTCTTCATAAAAAAGGGCCATTTTCAATCCAAAGGTGATAGGTTCAGCATGAATTCCATGAGTTCTTCCAATCATGGGTGTATCTTTATATTGAAAAGCCTTTTGCTTTAAGCTTTCAAGGAGATTATCCAGATCTTCAAGGATAATCTCCATGGCCCTTTTCATTCTATAAGCCATGGCAGTATCAAGCATATCCGATGAGGTCATTCCCAGATGAAGATATCTTGCAGAGGGTCCAGCAATTTCAGCAAGGTGAGTGAGAAAGGCTATGACATCATGACGGGTCTCTTTTTCAATCTCTTCAACCCTTTTTACATTTTCTTCAGTAAAACCCTTTTCCATGTAGGGAGTTAATTTTTCTTTAAGTATCTGGTAATCTTTTTCTGGCACCTTTCCCAGTTTATACCAGGCCTCCATGGCATAGAATTCAACAAGTAGCCAGACCCTTAACTTTTCCTCCTCACTCCAAAGCTTTGCCATAACCGGTCTTGTATAACGGGGAATCATGGTCTCCTCCCTTTAGTTGATTTTTCGTATTTTATCAAATCTTTTTTATTTCTCAAAACACTTTTAAGATTTTGTCTAAGGACTTAATATCTTGTTTTTTTTCATTTTTCTTTTAAGTTTAAAAATTAAGGAGGGACTTTTATGCAAAGGGCTAAAAAAAGTATTAGATCCAAAGTAGCCTTAAAGGAAATGTTAATTCGGGATCTCCCTGAGCTTTTAAAGGAAGATCCCCTTCTTAAGGATTATGTAGCAAGTCTTTTCAAAGAAAATTTTGCTGACAAAAGAACCACTGAAGAAGAGATCAAAGCCCTTTTAGAAGAGATCAAGAACTTAAGAATTGAGAGTGAAAAAAGATGGGAAGAACATTCTCAGATTCTGAAGGAGCATTCAAAGAGGTTTGAGGAGCATTCAAAGAGGTTTGAGGAGCAATCTCAGATACTGAAAGAGCATTCAAAGAGACTTGAGGAGCAATCTCAGATACTGAAAGAGCATTCAAAGAGACTTGAGGAACATTCTCAGATACTGAAAGAGCATTCAAAGAGGCTTGAGGAACATTCTCAGAAGCTTGAAGAACTCTCTCAAGGCAATAAAATCCTGATGGAAGAAATCCTTGCCTTAAGAAAGAGACAGGATGTGCAGATTGGTGCCCTCGGGGCAAGATGGGGAATTAAATCAGAAAAAACCTTTCGCAATGCAGTAAAAGGTCTCCTTGAGGAAACCTTTGGGGTCAAGGTAGAACATTATGAAACAACTGATTTAGAAGGTGAGGTCTTTGAGGGTTTTCCTGGTAAAACTGTTGAAATTGACCTTATTATTAGAGATGGTGAGCTTATTGTAGCTGAGATTAAGTCTTCCGTTAGTCCTGCAGATGTCCTGCTTTTTGAGAGAAAGGTAAAGTTTTTTGAGAAAAAAGAAGGTAGAAGGGTCACAAGAAAAATAATTATCTCTCCAATGATTGACCGTGAGGCAAAGAACTTTTGCAAAAGTCTTGGGATAACCTTTTACACTGATGTCCCTGATAGAGAAGCAGGATTATAAGGAGGACTTCATGAAGCTTTCAATTATTGGAGCAGGAGCTGTTGGAACAAGCTGTGCTCATTGGGCTGTGGTTAAAAAAGTAGCTGAAGAAATTTTTCTTTTTGATGTTGTGCCAGGTCTTGCTCAAGGCAAAGCCCTTGATCTTGCCCAGAGTGCCCCCCTTTATGGCTTTTCAGGGAAAATTTATGGCACTGAGGACTTCTCTCTTTTAAAAAAGAGCCATGTGGTGATTATTACCGCAGGCAAACCAAGAACCCCTGGCATGAGCAGGGAAGACCTCCTTAAGATTAATGCGGAAATTGTAAGGTCCTGTGCAGAAAAGATCAAACTCTATGCACCAGAAAGTATTGTCATTGTGGTCTCTAATCCCCTTGATGCCATGGTGTATGTGGCTTATAAAGTGACAGGTTTTCCCAAGGAAAGGATATTGGGAATGGCAGGGGTCCTTGATTCTGCAAGATATCGCTATTTTATTGCTGAAGCCCTGAATGTCTCCCCTAAGGATGTGCAGGCCCTTGTCATGGGAGTCCATGGAGATTTGATGATACCTCTGGTTAGATTAGCTAATGTTTCCGGAATCCCCATTACAGAGCTTCTTCCTCAAGAAAAGATAAATGAAATAGTGTATCGCACTAAATTTGGGGGAGGTGAAATAGTAAGTCTTTTAAAAAGTGGAAGTGCCTTTACCACTCCCGGGCTTGCAACCATTGAGATGGCAGAAAGCATCCTTAGAGATGAAAAAAGAGTCCTTACCTGTTCAGTCCTTTTAGAGGGAGAATATGGTATCTCAGGGGTTTTTCTGGGTGTCCCGGTAATTCTTGGAAAAAGGGGAGTTGAAAGGATCCTTGAAATAAAATTAACCCCTGAGGAAGCGGAACAACTTAAAAAATGCGAAGAGTCCTGTAAAAATCTTACTGGGTCCCTCTTTTTTTAAAGGATGGTCCTTACTTCTGTATAAGTTCAGATCCTTACAAGAAAAAGTGGGGTAAAAGGGGAATTAGATATCTATACAGGTGAGGCCTTTACAAGTCTGTAAAAGTAACACAGGCAATCTTGCCTGTGGAGGTAAATTACACTCCAAGGTATGAAAGAAACATAGACAGGAATGTCTGTGGTACAACAGACACAAAAAAAATCAAGGGTTTTAAAATTTTAGCTCCTTACAAATTCCCGTAATGCCTCATTTAAAAATCTACTTGAAATAGGTTTCGTTGCGGAATTTAATTTTCTAAATAAAATCATTTTAACTTCCCCTTATTTATTGTCAATTTTATCCTGGGAATAATCCCCTTTTTCTTTAAATATGCTCTTTCAAGTCTTCTCTGATATCTCCTTATCTCTCTGTGAAGCTCCTTTACCTTTTCACCCGCTCTTTCCTTTGAAATAAGTTTTACGAAAGAACTAAGCTTGTAAAATTTAAGAGGGGCGAAATAGATAGTTTTTTCGTGAAGGTTCAAGAGAGGTGCTAAGATTTTTTATATGAGGCAACGATAAATTTTTGAATAGATTTTTAATGAGGCAATGGGCTCTCTTTAAAATTTGAAAAAATCTGCTATAATTTAAAATTAGGTGAGAGAGGATGTTTAAGATTGGCGATGTTGTCGTTTATCCAGGGTGTGGGATTGGCAGGATACTTTCTATTGAAGAAAAGGTCATAGAGGGGAAGACCTTTAAAACTTACATCTTTAAACTTCTTGATAGTGAAACTGAATTCTTCATTCCCCTTGATTCAATTCACCGCGTAGGACTTAGACCTATTATTTCCAGGGAAGAGGTAGAACGGGTATATCAAATCCTTGCTCAAGATGAGGTCCATCTCCCCAATGGAAACTGGAATAAAAGATATAAAGAGTATACCGAAAAATTAAAGAGTGGAGATATCTTTGTTCTGGCAACTCTCTTGAGAGAGCTTTCGGAGATTGCTAAAACTAAACCCCTTTCCTTTGGAGAGAAAAAAATTTTTGAAAGGGCTAAAGAGCTCTTAGTTAAAGAGCTCTCTTTTTGTGAAGATTGCACCTCTGAGGAGATTGAAATAAAGGTTAAGGAACTCCTCAACCTCTAAAAGGGTAGTTCACCTTGAGAAAATATTTTTTTCAGAGCCTTTTATTAGGAATCAGTTTTTTTCTTGGTGCAGGTATCTTTTACTATTTCTATTATGCTGAAAGAGGGCTTCCCTGGGTTATAGCTGGTGGTCTTCTTGGGGTTGCCCTTGGAATTATTACCCTCTATTTAGAAGAAAAGATTCGCAAGCTCCCCCTTTTAAAGATAGTGGGAGGATCCTTAGGGCTTATTCTCGGGCTTGCTTTAGCCAAACTTATCTCCTCCTTTTTTGAGATCTTTACAGCAGGAGTTTGGCAGGTCTTTCTTTATGCCATGAGTGCCCTTGGTCTTGGATACTTAGGAATTATGCTTGGCGGAAAAAAAATTGAGGAGATAGTCATATCCGAATTCTTTGAAAGGTTGGGAGAAAAATTAGCCAGCAAAATCTCAACCCCTGTCAGCTCCATATCCAAAAAATTTGCCCGTAAAGGAACGCCCAAGATCCTTGACACAAGTGCCATTATTGATGGAAGGATTCTGGAATTAGCTAAAACTGGCTGGTTAGAGGGACCTCTTCTTCTGCCCAGAATTATCCTTGAAGAAATCCAGATGCTTGCAGATAGCACTGATCCTGCCAAAAGGGCCAAAGGTAGAAGGGCCCTTGATCTCTTAAAGGAACTTAAAGAGACCTTCAAAGGTGAACTGAGGATCATAGATCAAAATTATAAAAATCTCCCCACCGATGAAAAACTCATCAAGCTTTGCAGTGAATTCTCAGCCAAACTTGTAACCACTGATTATAACCTAAACAAAATGAGCCAGCTTTACGGAGTTGAAGTCTTAAATATAAATGAACTTTTTTTAGCGCTTAGACCTTCGGTTAGACCAGGAGACCTTATAACTATTCAGATCATAAAAGAGGGTAAGGAGAGAGAACAAGGAGTGGGTTATTTAGAAGATGGAACCATGGTAGTTGTTGAAAATGCCAAACACCTCATTGGAAAACACTTAGATGTAGTGGTAAGTCACTTGCTTCACTCTCCAACAGGAAGGATTGTCTTTGCTCAGCTGAGGGAAGTAAAGACCTTTAATGCCTAAGATTCAGGTTTTACCAGAGGAAATTCGGGGAAAAATCGCAGCTGGTGAGGTCATAGAAAGACCTGCCTCTGTTATTAAAGAGCTCCTTGAAAATTCTCTTGATGCCGGGGCAAAAAAAATCCGCATTGAATTGCATAAAGGAGGTCTTGAAAGAATTGCTGTTTATGATAATGGAGAGGGATTATCCCCAGAAGATTTAAGGCTTTGTTTCCTGCCCTTTGCTACAAGCAAAATCAAGGACCTTTCGGATCTTTTTTCCCTCACAACCTATGGTTTTAGGGGAGAGGCCCTTTCAAGCATTGCTCAGGTTTCTCGTTTAAGGATCGTGAGTCTGCAAAAAGGGGCAAGCCTTTCCTATGAAGTGATAGTTGAATTTGGAAAGGAGCTTGACTTTAAACCAAGCAGGATCAAAGAGGGAACTCTCGTTGAGGTTTCTGACCTCTTTAAAAATCTTCCAGCCAGAAGGGCCTTTTTAAAGACTCCCACAAGGGAAACTGCCAAAAATCTGGAGATCATAAAGGCCCTTATGCTTACCCATCCTGAAATTGAGTTTCAAGTCTTCGTTGATGACAAAGAGACCTTAAGCTGGCAAGGAGGTGATCTTAAAACACTGCTTGAAAACCTCCTTGAGATTCCCCAGGAATTTATGCACCTTTCCGAATTTATTGAGCCCCCTTATCAGGTAACCCTTCTTTTAACAGATACGCGTAAGACCTTTTCCCATGGTAGATTTCTCTATTTTATTGTAAATAATCGGCTTTTACAGGATAATAAACTTACAAAGGTTTTTTACTCACTCCTAAAAAAAGTCTATGGGAACCTTGGTTTTCCTGCTGGTATTTTACAGCTCAGTCTTCCTCCTCATCTTGTGGATTTTAATGTCCATCCCGCTAAATGGGAGGTAAGATTTAAAAGGGAAGGGGATGTCTATCAGGTCCTTGAAAGAGCCTTAGAAAGACACTTCCAGGCTAAAAGAATCTATACCTTTAGAGAGTCTGCAATTTCCTATTCCCAAATTATTCGGGAAGATATACCTTTGGAATATTCAAGTAAAGCCCAACCCTTGACTAATGTAGAGAGCCAGTTCTTGTTTAAAGAAGCTTCCCTTTTTTCATTCAAAGTCCTTGGAGTCTTTAAACATACCTATTTGCTAGTTGAAAAGGGGGATGAGCTCTTTATTGTTGATCAGCATGCCCTCTCAGAACGGATTCAATATGAAGGCCTCAAAAAGAAGGCAAACTATTTTACTTCCCAGAGATTGCTTCTGCCCTTTCTGATTTCACTTACTTCAGAGATGAGAGAAAAGCTTGAGGAAAAGCTTTTGTATTTATCAAGTCTTGGTTTTGAGATAGATCCTATCAGAGAGGACACCCTTCTTGTAAAGGGAGCCCCTTCGGAATTTACAGAATTTGCAAAGGAGGTTCTTGAAAACTTTTTACTCTCTCCCTGGAATAGTCTGCAAGAGGCAAGAGACTATCTCTTAAAAGAGTTTGCCTGCAAGCTTGCCAGGAAAAAGGGGGATTTTCTCTCTGTAGAGGAAAGGACCTATCTCGTTGAAGAGATGTTTAGAAAGAACCTTGAGACCTGCCCTCATGGAAGGCCTCTCTTTTTTAAGATAAATCTTTCTGATATTGAAAAGAGGCTTAAAAGAAGACTGTGAAGGAAAATATCAAGGTAGTAGCCATCTGTGGCCCAACTGGAGTAGGAAAGACGGAGGTCTCCATAGAAATTGCCACAAAATTCTCAGGAGAAATAATAAATTTTGACTCTCAACAGTTTTATCAAGAGCTTTGTATAGGCACAGCTAAACCCACTGCTGAAGAAAGAAAGGGAATTCCTCATCATCTCTTTGAAGAGTTGAGCCTTTTTGAGGAGATGAATGCTGCAAGGTTTCTTGAACTTGCGGATAAAAAGGTTAAAGAAATTAATCTTCGGGGAAGACTCCCCATCTTAGTAGGTGGAACAGGACTATATCTAAGGGTTTTTGAATACGGCCTTTTTGAGGTAAAAGTTGATCCAGAAATAAGGAAAAAACTTAAAATTAAAGCGGAAACTGAGCTTTCTTCCCTGTTTGAAGAATTAAAGAACCTTGACCCGGAATATGCCCAAAAGATCCATCCTAAGGACAGGGTTAGGATTGTAAGGGCCCTTGAGGTAATCTTAAGCACAGGTAAACCCTTTTCTGAATTCCACAGGCAAAGCCTTTTTTTTACCCAGAAGCGCTATCCCCTTTTAAAAATAGGGCTTTACCTTCCCAGAGAGGAACTTTATGCTAAAATCAATGCCAGAGTGGAGAGAATGATTGAAGCAGGCTGGTTAAAAGAAGTTGAGTCCCTTTATCAAAAATATGGAGCATCTGTCTTTGACAGAATTAAAGCTATAGGGTATAAAGAACTTTATCAGGTGCTATGTGGAGAGCTTACCCTTAGCACTGCTCTTGAAAAAATCAAAAGGGATACAAGGCACTATGCCAAAAGACAGCTCACCTGGTTTAAAAAGGAAAAGGACCTTGAGTGGTTCAAACCCTCTGAGATCTTAACCATCCTCCAGAGAATAGAGGCATTTTTAAAGGAGGCTTAAGTTTTTATGGAGAGTATGACGGGTTTTGGAAGCTCCATTTTTCAGGGAGAAAATTTTCAGATACACTGTCAGGCAAAATCTATCAATCACCGTTACCTTGAGGTAACTTTGCGGATTCCCAGAAGATATTCTTCTCTGGAAGAGAGAATTCGTAAAAGGGTGCTTGAGCTTTTTGAGAGGGGAAAGATTGAGATCCAGATCAAAATTTATGGATTTCCAAAAGAGGTTAAAGACATCGCCTTTGATCTGGAATTAGCAAGAAAGATAAAATTTAATCTTGAGACCCTTAAAGCCACCCTTAATTTAGGGGGAGAGATAACCCTGGCTGAGATTTTATCTTTCAGAGAAATTGTATTATTGGAGGAAAAAGAAGAGGACCTTGAGAGTTTATGGATTGAGCTTGAGCCCTCCTTAGAAGAGGCCCTTGCAGAATTAAAAAATTCAAGGTTAAGAGAGGGAGCTCTCTTAAGAGGGTATATTGAAAAGTTTTTAGAGGAACTTAGCGGGGTTGCCAAAAAAATTGAGGCTTTGAAAGAAAAGGTGCGTGAGGAAAATCTTAAAAAAATGAAGGAAAGAATTGAAAGGAATCTTAGTGAACTCTCCAGTCAGCTTGATGAGGGGAGATTCTATCAGGAGGTAGCCCTTTTTCTTGATCGCTTAGACTTTACTGAAGAGCTTGACCGCTTTAAGGTTCATCTTCAAGAGATGCAAAATCTCCTTGATGAGAAGGCCTCTGGCAAAAGGCTTGACTTCCTCTGTCAAGAGCTCTATCGGGAGATAAATACCCTTTCCAACAAGGCTCAATCTGCTGAGATATCACAGCTTGCAGTTATCGCTAAAGACCTCATTGAAAAAATCAGGGAACAGGTGCAGAATGTGGTATAGGAGAGGATATGCTTCAGAGACTTAGGTATTACTCTGAACTTATAAAACTTGAGCACACTATTTTTGCTCTACCCTTTGCCCTGGCAAGTATTGTCATTCTTATGGAGAAACCTCCAGGTTTAACTAAAATTTTTCTTATTCTTCTTGCTTTAGTTTTAGCAAGATCCGCAGGGATGCTCTTTAATCGATTCCTTGATAAAAATTTTGATGCTAAAAATCCACGCACCATGAGTTGGCCCCATGCCAGAGGCCTGGTTAAAGACTGGGAAATAAAGCTCCTGATTGCCCTTTCTGTTTCAGCTTTTATTCTTATTTCAATGTTTATTAATACTCTTGCTCTACTTTTAAGCCCCTTTGTAGTGCTTCTTCTCTTTATTTATCCCTTAGCCAAAAGGTTTACCTATTATCCTCATCTTGTGCTTGGATTAGTCTATTTTTTGATTCCTATTGCTGTGGATGTGGCTTTAAATGAAGCAATTTCAAAGACCTCACTCCTGCTTGGAATAGCCATGGCCTTCTGGGTCTCAGGCTTTGATATCCTTTATAGTCTTCAGGATTACGAATTTGACCTGAGAATGGGACTTAAGTCTATCCCCGTTCGCTTTGGTATTAAAGGGGCCTTAAGACTTGCCAGATTCTTTCATTTAATAACCTTTTTTGCCCTTTTGGGAGTAGGTCTGAGTTATACTAAGGCTGGAATTATCTATTTCCTTGGGCTCTCAGGTATCACCCTTTTTCTCATTTATGAACATCGCCTCATCTCGGAAAGGGATCTCTCCAAAATCAATAAGGCCTTTTTTACCATAAATGGCTTTATCAGTATCCTTTTTTTTATTGTGGTTTTACTGGATAGGATCTTACCTTTATGACAGAAAAAAAATTCAAAATTTTTGCCTTTATA
The DNA here is from genome assembly GCF_001548275.1 of Caldimicrobium thiodismutans. Classification (GTDB taxonomy): domain Bacteria; phylum Desulfobacterota; class Thermodesulfobacteria; order Thermodesulfobacteriales; family Thermodesulfobacteriaceae; genus Caldimicrobium; species Caldimicrobium thiodismutans. The sequence continues at coordinate 943,264 of NZ_AP014945.1, read as the reverse complement.
AATCAAAAAGGGGGAGTGGGGAAAAGCACTCTGGCAGTTAATCTTGCCCGGGCTTTGACCTTGAAGGGAAAAAGAGTTCTTCTTCTTGACTTTGATCCTCAGGCCAATGCAAGCTCAGGTCTTGGGGTAAAGGTTAGCCGAAAGGAGAGCGTATATCAAGCCATAGTGGAAGAAAGGGTGGATGCCCTTTTAAAAGAACCCTTTCCCGGGCTTTATCTCCTTCCCTCCTCTATAGATCTTGTGGGCTTAGAGCTTGAGCTTACAGATCTTGAGAGGAGAGAATATGTCCTCAGAGATTTTCTCTATGAAACCTCTTTAGAAGAAGTGCCCCTCTTAAAACACTTTGATCTTATCTTTATTGACTCTCCACCCTCTTTGAGTCTTTTAACTGTTAATATTCTTTGTGCTTCCCAGGGGGTTATGATCCCTCTGCAATGTGAATATTATGCTCTGGAAGGCCTTTCTCTTCTTGTAAAGACTGTGCGGGGGATTAAGGAAGCCTTTAATCCTGAGCTAAGACTCTTTGGTATGGTTCTCATGATGTATGATCCGAGAAATAAACTTACTCAGGAGATTGCTGAAGAGGTAAGAAAAAATTTCAAATGGATTCTTTTTGAGACTCCTATTCCAAGAAGCGTAAGGGTCAGTGAGGCCCAGAGCTTTGGTCAGCCCATTCTTGATTATGAACCCCATCATAAGGTAAGTGAGGCCTTTAAAAGACTTTCCGATGAATTTATTGAGCGCCTTAAAAATTTAAATTCTTTTTAAATCAATCTCCACTATAAGGCCTCCGCCTTCAGGAAGACTGAATTTGATTGCTCCTCCATGGGCTTCAATGATTCTACGGGTAATGAAGAGCCCAAGCCCCATCCCTTCACCCTCTCTAAGCTTAAAAAAAGGCATAGCAAGTAAAGGGAGCTTTTCTGGTGGAACCCCAGGCCCATAATCTCTTATTGCCACAGAAACAATCTCAGAGGATACCTCATAAACCTTTATTTCTACCTTTCCCCCATCTGGTGTCACTTTCACGGCATTCTCTATGACATTAAAGAAAGCCTGGGTTAAAAGTTCAGAAGAGCCCTTAAGAAAAATATCTTCAGGTATTTTTCTTTCTATGTTTATTCCCTTATCTTCAGCAAGGGGGCTTACCCAGAAAATCGCCTCTTCAAGACACTCCCTTAAATTCACAGCTTCTCTCTTAAATCTTATCTCTTTGGCAAGATATTCAATACTTGAAAAGAGTTTCTTTAAGAGTTTTTCCAGTTTTTCAAAGGCCTCTTTGGCTTTTTCAAAGCTTTCTCTATCCCTTTCCTCAAGGGATAGGGCTATTTTATCTTCTAACCTTTCCAGATATCCCTTGGCCACAGCCAAGGGTGTTTTTAACTCATGGGAAAGATAACTTAAGGCCATTTGATAGGCCTCTTTATAACTTTCAATTTCTGTAATATCCATAAAGACTAACATTTTGTAATCTTTACCCAGGGGTATTTCAAGGCTCTTAAATCTTCTTCCCCCCTTGTTGATTCCTTTAATGAGATCTGAAAGTCTGGGATTTGCCCCAAAATTTTCAAGAGCTTTTTTGTTAATAAAAAAGATTTCCTCTCTGTGCAAAAGTATAATTTCTGTTGGAATCTCATGCAGGGCTTTTGAAAAGACTTCCCTTAGTTGAGAAATACGGGAAAGTTCTTGACGAAGTTTGAGGTTTTTTTTATATAGAGTGATCCCAAGTATGAATAGGAAAAGAAGTAGGAAAAAAAGAAGTAAGGTTAGATCTGACATTTATTTTTCAGAGATCTGGGACAAAACGGTATCCAAGGCCTCTAACCGTTTGAAGACATTTCCCCGCTTCACTTAACTTAGCTCTAATTCTGCATATGTAGGCATCAAGGACCCGGGAATAATATTCCTTCTCATTAGCCCAGATAAGCTCAAGGAGCTCTTCCCTTGAAAAGACCCTCTGGGGATTCTGAATAAAAAAACTTAAAATTTTATATTCTGTTGCTGTAAGCTCAAGAAGTTTTCCTTCAAGAAAAATCGCTTTTTTATTGGTATCAAGTATAAAGGGACCACAACTTATATAAGAAGAAGGGAGTTCCTTTCCTTTTTTTAGGAGGCGCCGAATGCGTAAAAGAACTTCCCTCAAGCTGAAGGGTTTCACCACATAGTCATCTGCTCCAAGCTCAAAACCAAGGATCCGATCAAGTTCCTGCCCCTTGGCAGATATTATTACCACAGGAATATTTTTATATTTCTGAGACTCACGCACATATTTTAAAATAGATAATCCATCGCCATCAGGAAGAATAAGATCAAGCACTATAAGATCAAGGGAAGGCATGGTTGAGAGAGATGCATAAGCTTTAGCAAGATTTTCCCTGAGTTCTATTTGATAACCCTCTTCCTCAAGGGCCTCCCCAAGAAGCTTAGCTATCTCTTTATTATCCTCAATTATGAGAATTTTTGCTTTCATCTTTTTTAATATATTTCATTTTCTATACTAAGGCAATCCCTTAAAGGCTCTTAAATAGCCATCCAAAAGCTTCCAAGAAATCCCAAAAATCTTGCTTCTGTGCGTTTTTTTTTATCTAAGTTTATATGTTAAAGGACATCCTCTTATTTTTTAATGTTTTTTAGAATCAAAGATATCTTATCCCCTATCTTGCTAACATAGCTCTAAGGAGATCAACAGTATTTTCAGCACGCGAAGATATTTTAGCAATAACATCAAGAATCCTTTCTCCATGAAGGAGATCTTTAAGATTGTCAATTTCCCTATAAAGTCTTAGCTTAAGCTTATGGGTTCTTTCCTCGGTTATAAATTGAGTTTCTCTTACCTTTCTTATTAGTTCCTTTGCTCGTTCTCTGTCTTCCTCTCTCCAGTTTGTTAAATAGCCCAGAGTTTTTACTACGATCTCCTCAAGGGGTGAGACAGCTTCAAGGCTTTGCTCAAGAAGCTTTAAAAATTCTTCTTTTAAAGCCTCTGAAATTTTAATCTGATGATACATAAAGAGATTTAAAAGCTCTTCTGCAAGATCAGCCAAAGAATCTTGTTCCTTAAGATAGAGAAAGAGCTCAAACTTTTCAACAGGAAGAATCAATCCCTTGGGAAGATGACTGCGTATACTGGTTTTAATCTTGTCTGCCTCTCTCTCAATATCTCTTATGTGTAAGTCAATTTCCTCAACTTTTTCCATATCCTCCTCAAAATAAGCTGAAAGCGCAGGATGAAGTCTATCAAGGCATTCCTTTATTAAGCGAAGATGTCTCTTCATGAGTTGAAAGGTTAAGCTTTCCTCAAGAGCAGGGGCTACCTCAAGAGTGGGCTTTTTCTCTTTAAGACCTCTCATAAATTGACCCTCTATTACAAAAATTACTGCCTCAGCAATATTACAGGCAAGATCTGCAATACGCTCAAGATTCTCAACTATTACGAAATAGTTTAAAAGACATCTTCCCCCGATTAACCCATTATTAAGACATGCTTCCAGTTTTTGTCTTAATTCCTCCTTCATGGCATCAACGAGATCATCTCTTGCAAGAACTCTCATTGCAGAGTCTTTATTTTCCTCAAGGTATGCTTTCATTGCATCTTCAAGCATGGATAAAGACTCCCTTGCCATAGGAGAAATTTCCACTCCACATTTTTTCTCAATAAGTTCTCCCTCTTCTTCAAACTCAAGAATCATTTCAGCGATATTTACTGCCTGGTCCGCAGTTCTTTCTAAGTTTTTTGCTATCTCAAGAACACTAATCACCCTTCTTAAATCCCTGGCAACGGGTTGTTGCAGGGCAAAAATTTCAAGGGCGGTAATATTAATGAGATGTTCATAGTGATCCACCTGATCATCAAGCTTTATAATCTCTTCAGCTCTCAGACGATCCCTTTTTTGATAAGAGAAAATAACTCCCCTTACCATTTCATCTACCACCTTAGCCATCTCATAAAGAAGGGAATGAAGAATCTGAAGTTCTCTATTTAAAGCAATTCTAACCATAAGCCCTCCATTTTTATCCAAACCTTCCAGTGATATAATCCTCGGTGAGCTTTTTAGCAGGATTGGTAAAGATTTTTTCAGTTCGGTCATATTCAATAAGTTCTCCCAGATACATAAAGGCAGTAAAGTCTGAAATACGGGCTGCCTGTTGCATATTATGGGTTACAATAACAATAGTTATTTTGCTTTTTAACTCTACAATTAGGTCTTCAATTTTAGCTGTGGAGATAGGATCAAGGGCTGAAGTTGGCTCATCAAAAAGCAAAACTTCGGGTTCAGGAGCTATAGCCCTTGCAATGCAAAGTCTCTGCTGTTGCCCTCCTGATAAAGAATAGGCATTTTCATTAAGTCTATCTTTAACTTCATCCCATAATGCTGCATCCCTTAAAGCCTTTTCCACACGGTCTGCAAGTTCACTTTTATTTTTAATCCCCTTGATTCTCAATCCATAAGCCACATTTTCAAATATGCTTTTGGGAAAGGGATTTGGCTTTTGAAAGACCATGCCAATGCGCATGCGAATATAAAGGGGTTCAACCCCAGGAGAAACTATGTTAAGCCCATCGGGATAAAGGATAATTGAGCCCTCATAACGGGTTCCTGCATAAAGATCATGCATACGATTAAAGGACCTAAGTAAGGTGCTTTTACCACAACCAGAGGGACCAATAATGGCTGTAACCTTGTTCTCATAAATCGGAAAATTAATATTTTTAAGGGCTAAAAAATTCCCATAATAAAAATTAAAATTTTCAACTTTGATTTTTAGATTTCCATCCATTTGCTCGCATCTCCTTTGAGAGAAGTTTTTACCAGGTGTATTTTTTCCTCAGTTTATAGCGTAGATAAAAACTTACAGAGTTTAAAAGTAAACAGACCACAAGAAGAATAAAACCAGCTGCTGCAGCATTATAGTGAAACTCCTCTTGAGGTCTTGAGACCCAGTTGAACATCTGGATAGGAAGGACAGTAAAAGGACTTTTGAGCATCCCGATAAAATCTTCCCAGGGTGGAGGCGGTAAAAAGGCAATAAAGGTTAAGGCCCCGATAGTTAAAAGAGGAGCGGTCTCACCAATAGCTCGGGAAGTAGCAATAATAACTCCTGTTAGGATTCCTCCAAAGGAATAAGGCAAAAGATGATGAAAAACAAGTTCATAATTTGTAGCCCCGAGGGCATAGGCTCCCTCTCTTATCGCTCTTGGGATCCGCCTTAAAGACTCCCTCGTAGTTACCACAATTACTGGAAGCATAAGAAGGCCAAGAGTTAGCCCTGCAGTAAGTATGCTTTCTCCAAAATTAAAGCGATAAACAAAAATTCCCAGAGCTAAAAGACCATAAATAATGGAGGGCACTGCGGAAAGATTAGTTATATTTGCTTCAATAATACGGGCAATCCTACCCTTTCCACCAAATTCCTCTAAATAAATCCCTGCAGGAACACCCAAAAAAATGGACCAAAAAATAGCCCCAGCCATAACATATATAGTGCCAACAAGGGAAGAAAGGATCCCTGCTTGATCAGGAAATCGGGAAGGATAACTGGTATAAAATTTTAAATCAAAAATTCTATGCATCCCATCAACAAAAAGCTTAATAGCAATGGCAAATAAAAAAAGCATTGCAAAGAGGATAAAAAGGATACCCAAAAAACTAAATATTCGTTCTAAGGTCTTGTAATGCATTTTTAATACCTCTCAATTTTTGATTTAAAGTAAATAGCAAGGAGGTTGAAAAATAAGCTCACAATAAAAAGAAGAAAACCTGCAGCAAAAATAGAAAGATACTCAAAGGAGTTAAAGGGAAGATCTCCTAAGGCAACCTGCACTATATAGCCAGTGATAGTCTGAACGGGTTCAAGGGGATTAAGGGTGAGATTGGGAAACATACCTGCAGCTACTGCAACTACCATGGTTTCTCCAATGGCACGGGAAGCTCCAAGAAGATAGGCTGAAAGTATTCCTGATCTGGCTGCAGGAACAACCACTTTAAAGGCTGTTTCAAGTTTTGAGGCCCCAAGACTATAGGAGGCCTCCCTAAGATACTGGGGAACTCCTCTTAGAGAATCTTCAACTAAGGAGGCTGTAAAGGGAAGAATCATAATTCCAAGCACAATACCTGGGGAGAGGGCATTCATTCCTTCAACCACAAGACCAAATTTTCCCAGAATCCACTGAAGAAGAGGGGTAACCCCAAGAAGAGCAAAGTATCCATAAACTACTGTTGGCACTGCCTCAAGAAAATCAAGCCAGGGTTTGACAGATTCTTTAATCCGATAGGAGGCAAATTCACTGAGATAAACAGCAATAACTAAGCCAAGGGGCACAGAAATTATCATAGCAATGAAGGCAATGAGAAAGGTGCCACAAAGAAGGGGCCAGATTCCAATCTTCTTGATCTCAAAGGTAGGTGTCCATTCCCTTTCAGTAAAGAATCTGATTAAAGAGGTGGGGAATCCGCCTGCCTCTTGATGGGTAAAAAATTTTATAGTATCCTCAATTAGGGCTATCACTATAGCAAGAGTAACAAAGATAGAGACAAGACTTGTAAAGATTAAGAAGCCTTTGAAGAGATAATCAAGTTTCTTTTTATGCTCTATTTTCACGGATCCCCACCTCATAGGTTCTTATATTAATGCTTGGCTTCTCTCTTTAAGAGTTCTTCAACTGTTAAACCTACTTCAGGCTCACCTCCAAAGACTGTTCCAAGCTCCCTTTTCTGGAAACGTTTTTTAGCAAGTTCATAAGCCTTGTCAGGAAGGGGGATATATCCTACTTGCTTAGAAATTTTGGCTGCATTATTAAGATAAAACTCTACAAATTCTTTAACCTCAGGTCTTTCAAGGGATTTGGCATTGACATAGATAAAAAGGGGCCTTGAAAGGGGTTGATATTCGCCAGATTTCACTGTTGAAAGACTTGGTAAAACGCACTTTCCAGTTTTGGGATTTTTGATAGCTATTGCCTTTATCTTACCCTTATTTTCCTCAACATAGGCAAGCCCAAAATAGCAGAGAGCCCCCTTTTCCCTCTGGGCAAATTGAACAAGGACATTGTCATCTTCTGAAGCAAGATAGTCCCCTCTTTGAGACTTAGCCTTTCCAACAATAGCCTCGGTAAAATAATCAAAGGTTCCAGAGTCAGAACCAGGACCACAAAGCTTTATAGGCTCCTTTGGCCAATTGGAATCTAAATCAGACCAATAAAAAGTCTTACCCTGAGACTCGGGCTTCCAGACCTCCTTTAATTGCTCCACAGTCATACAGGTTGCCCAGTTATTTTTTGGATTGACCACAACAGAAAGCCCATCATAGGCGACAGGAAGCTCAATGTAACTGATTCCATTCTTTTTGCATTCTTCCATTTCCTTTTTAAGGATGGGCCTTGAGGCATCACTAATATCTGTTTCCCCTCTGCAGAATTTTTTAAAGCCACCTCCGGTTCCGGAAATTCCCACTGTTACCTTTACAGCACCCTTTTTAGCCTTCTGAAATTCTTCAGCCACACCCTCTGTAATGGGATAAACCGTAGAGGACCCATCAATTTTGATAACCTGAGAGGAAAATCCCTTGGAAACACCTCCAAAAAGAGATAACCCAGCAACTAAGGCCAACACTTTCTTACTAACTAAAACCTTCCTCATATCGCCACCTCCTCTTTTAATTTATTTTAAAGATAGCCCCTAAAGATTAAAAGAGTTTTAAAGTAATGTTAAAGTAATGTTAAAAGAGGGAAATATTTTTTTTGCATAGGTTCTGATTCTTCCAAGAAAAAAGAAGAGTGGAAAGAAAAAAGAGGAAAGAAGTAAGAGGTGAGAAGTAATAAGTGCGGAGGCCCTTGCGTGTATGCCCTGTGTAGGGGTTTAAAACACACATAACAGGCAAACACATAGAAATTCTATAGAGTCTCAAAAGGTATGGACGCATACATTTCTCTTGAATAAAAGAGAACTTTGAATAAAATTATAGTGTGAAGTCCTGGTTTTCTGGATTTTTCCTGGTAATTTTCTCAGGTTTTATTTTCATCTCTTTTCTTTATGCCCAGGAAAGATACATCCTTGTGGATAAAGCTACCTATACCCTTTATCTCTTTAATCAGGGAAATATTATTTTTGAAGCCAAAATTGGCTATGGCTTAAAGAGTCCTCTTTTTAAGAGCAAAAAAGGGGATTTTTTGACTCCTGAAGGGGCATATAAAGTCACAACCATTAGACCCTCAACTCAATATTATTACTTTTTAGAACTCAACTATCCTAATTTTAATGATTTGTCCTTGGCTTATTTTCGTGGAGAGGTCAAACTTGAATTTATTGAAAGATATTTACAAAAAAATTATCCCCAAAGGGAAAACCTTCTCGGAAACAATATTGGTATTCACGGAGGCGGGGCCTTTAAAAAAGAAAAGGGGGAACTGAATTACCACTGGACACAAGGTTGTATAGCCCTCAATAATGCTGATCTGGATTACATCCTAAGGTATATAAAGACCGGAGATTCTGTCTATATAATTCATTCTCAGAAAGCACTCTTTGAAATTCTTAAAAAATTAGCCTATCCCCTTAGAGTTAGACCTTTGGATTTTTGGGAAGGTGCATTATATTTGAAAGTAAATCCCTCTACCTTCTGGTATTTTAAGATTATTGAAACCTATAGAGGGAAAAAACTTTTACTCTGGGAAGAATGGATTAAGGGAAGACTTAATGCTAAAGCCTATTCCGAACCCGATGGAGCCTTAAATCCTCAATTGGAAAAGACCTTGAAGGATATTTTTATAGGAAATATAAATTCTCTTTTAGAACCCTTTCAAGGAGAGCCTCTTTCCCAATGGAAATAATAAAAAAAATTGAAGAGATGCAGAGGATAAGCACAAACCTTCGTAAAGAGGATAAAATTATTGGTTTTGTCCCCACTATGGGCTATCTTCACGAGGGTCATTTAAGTTTGGTAAGATTGGCACGCAGTAGAGCAGATAAGGTAGTAGTAAGTATCTTTGTAAATCCCCTTCAATTTGGCCCCTCTGAAGATTTTAAAGTCTATCCTCGGGATCTTGAAAGAGATTTAACCCTTCTTGAAAAGGAAGGTGTGGATATAGTCTTTGTCCCTTCAGCAGAAGATATGTATCCTTCTGATTTTAAAACCTATGTTGAGGTCACAGATTTAACTGATAGACTGTGTGGGGCCTTTAGGCCAGGACATTTTAAAGGAGTCACAACCATTGTGCTAAAACTTTTTAATATTGTAAAACCCCATCTGGCAGTCTTTGGTGAAAAGGACTATCAGCAGTTAAAGGTGATCCAGCAAATGGTTAGAGACCTTAACCTGGAGATAGAAATTCTCTCTCACCCTACAGTCAGAGAAGAAGATGGTTTAGCGATGAGTTCAAGAAACACCTATCTTTCTGAAGAGGAGAGAAGGTCAGCCCTTTCTCTCTATCATTCCTTAAAGCTTGCAGAAAGACTCATACTGGGAGGAGAGAAAAACCCTGAAAAAGTAAGAGAGCTTGTAAAGGATTATATAGAGAAGTTTCCTCACAACAGGGTTCAGTATGTGGAGATAGCGGATCCAGAGACTTTAAAGCCTGTTTCAGTGATTGAGAGATCGGTGCTAATAGCTATTGCTGTCTTTGTTGGAAAGACAAGGCTTATTGATAATAGAGTTATTAAAATTTAGAAGGCAACTATTAGAAAATAGGATAAGGTAAAAAGGTTAGCCGTGGCAAATCACCCTGGAATTATTAATTCTTTTATTTTTCTATTTGCCAGAACTTTTAATCACAGGATCAAGCCATGCATATTTGATAATCTTTTTAGCAGGCTCTCCAAACTTTTTAATATCCCCTATTTCAGCTATAAATCTAAAACTGGATTTCAAAAAAAAGAGTCTTTGGATGTGGATAGAAGAGATTTTTTTGCAAAGGGGACATGCTTATATTATAAACAAAAATTGCATGAGGAGGCTTTATGTATAGAAAACTTTTGAAAGCTAAAATTCATCAGGCTGTAATTACGGATAAAAATCTCTATTATGAGGGAAGTCTCACCTTAGATAGGGAGATTATGGAAAAGGCGGGGCTTTTGCCTTTTGAAGCAGTCTGGATTTATAATCTCAATAATGGAGCGCGCTTTGAGACCTATCTCCTTGAGGGTGAAAAGGGAGAGGTTATACTAAATGGGGCAGCTGCAAGACTTGGTGAAACTGGAGACCGCATCATCATTGTTGCCTATGCCTGGGTGGCAGATAATGAGCTTCCCTATTTCAAAACAAGACTCCTTTATCTAAATGAAAAGAATGAAGTTAGTCAGATCAAAAACCTCTAAAAAGGTTTATCCTGTAAGTCTTGGTTGCCCGAAAAATAAGAGTGATTTTGAAAAACTGCTTTTTCTTTTAAACCAGAAGGGTTATGAGTTTACCCTTGATCCCGGGGAGGCAGATCTTTTCTGGGTGAATACCTGTGCCTTTATCCAGCCAGCTGTAAATGAAGCCCTTGAACATATCTTTGAATTGGGAGAGCTTAAAACCCCCCACCAAAAACTCATTGTTTCAGGATGCCTTCCTGCCAGATATGCTATTGAGGACCTGAAAAAACTTTTACCTGAGGTTGATGAATTCTATGGTATCGAGCCCTTTCGCTATTTTGCTAAAGAAGAGCCTTCTGATAAAGTGCTTTCAGAAAGCCCCTTTTATAGCTACTTAAAGATCTCAGAGGGATGTAGTCATCGTTGTAGTTATTGCACTATTCCCAAAATAAGAGGCCCCTTTAGAAGTAAACCCTTGGAGTTGGTTCTCAAAGAGGCAGAAAATCTCCTGAAAAAAGGGGTAAGGGAGCTTATCATTGTGGGTCAGGATATAACCTTATATGGTAGGGATCTTAAGGAATCTAATCTTCTTATCAAGCTCCTTAAAAAAATCTCTTCTCTTCCTTTTCATTTTCGAATAAGACTTCTCTATCTTCATCTTCTTCATCTGAGTGATGAGCTTATTGAGGCTATTTTTGAAATCCCAAAGGTTGTGCCCTATTTTGAGATTCCTATTCAGCATGCTGATTCCGAGATTTTGAAAAAGATGCATCGGGGGTATACCCCTGAAAGAATCTTGAAAATAATAGAAAAGGTGCGCTCTTTCAATTCTATGGCAACCCTTCGGACAAGCATTATAGTTGGCTTCCCGGGAGAGAAAGAAAAGCACTTCCTCAATCTTATCACCTTTCTTAAAGAGGCCCAATTTGATTACTTAGGGGTTTTTCCCTTTTATCCTGAAGAAGGGACACCTGCTGAGGCTCTTCCTGAACAGGTTCCTTCAAAAGAGAAAAAAAGACGGGTAAAAGAGGTCTTAAAGGTTCAGAAAGAAATAACAAAAAAGCGTTTAAACTTAAGGGTTGGTCAAAGAGATGAGGTTTTAATTCTTGGAGAGGATATTAAAGGTCGGCTTTTTGGCCTTTCTACACTACAGGCCCCAGAAATTGACGGCCTTACCTTTCTTAAAAGGGGCATCAATAATCTTTTACCTGGAAATTTGGTAAAGGTAAAAATTCTAAAAAGTGGGGCCTATGACCTCTGGGCTGAACCCTTGGATTTAAGGGGATGAGTCTCTGGTAGAAAAAAGAAGGTAATCAAAAAGACAAGAGCAGTAATTCCAGAAAGATAAAATCCCGGAAAGGTCAAAAATCCCGTCTTTTCAATAAAATAGGTGCAAACCATAGGGGCTGTTCCTCCAAAAAGAGCTAAGGAAAAATTATAGAGGAAGGCAAAGGAAGTGCTTCTAATTTTTACAGGAAAGAGCTCAGCAAGTGTAACGGGAAGAATACTCATGAAAAATCCAGAGATAAAAGCAAGGGCAAGGTGAGAAAGAAGCATAAAGGTATATCCCTTGGGAATTAAATAATAATTAAGCAAAGCACTGATTGCAGCATAAAGAAAAAGGGAAAGGAGAAAAAAGGGCCTTCGGCCATAAAGGTCTGAAAGATAAGCACAGGGCAAAATTAGAATATTTAGTAAGATCATAGCTAAGGTGTTTGAAAAAAGGGCCCTATCCTGAGCAATTCCAAAATAACGGGCAAAGTAGGTGGGAAAATAAACAAAGAGGATATAGAAGGCAACTCCCTGCACCATGGAGAGAAACAGGGTTAGAAAAAAGGAACGGGGATACCTCTTCAAAGCATAAAATAATGGAAATCCCTTTAAGGGAGAGAAGGTCTCTTTTACAAAGGCAGGGGTTTCATAGGTGTGTCTTCTGATAATATAGCCAATGTAAGCCAGAAAAAGAGTGGGTAAATAGGCCAATCTCCAGCCATAAGCCTCAAGGATTTCTTGAGATAAAAAGTGATGTAGTAAGGTTGCCACAAGAGAACCAAGAAGAATCCCAAGGATAGCCCCAAAAAGATTCACACTGCTCCAAAGAGCCCTTTTAGTGGGTGAGCTGTGTTCAAGCAGAAAGGTTATGGAGGTAGTATATTCCCCACCAGCTGAAAATCCTTGCAGTATCCTTAAAAGAGTTAAAAAAAGGGGAGCCAGTATCCCCAGAGTCTCATAGGTGGGGAGGAAGATCATAAGAAAGGATGGAATGGCCATAAGAACTATGGACATTAAAAGGGCAGGCTTTCTACCCCATCTATCCCCAAGATATCCAATAAAAAGCGCCCCAAGAGGTCTGGCAAAAAAACCTATGGCAAAGGCTGAAAAACTTAAGATTAAGGAGACTGCAGGATCTGAAACCGGGAAAAAAAGCTTAGCAAATTGCGAGGCAAAATAACCATAAATAATAAAATCATACCACTCAAGGACATTTCCAATAATGCCTGTAAAGAAAAGGACTCGGGTAGAAGACATTTTTTAGAGGACGAACTTCATTAGTTCCTCTTTTTCCATGATCTCCCCTAATTTTTCTCTCACAAACTCTGGAGTGATAACAATTTTAGCTGGAGCAATATCAGGGGCTTCAAAGGAGATATCCTCAAGAACTTTTTCAATAACTGTGTAAAGCCTTCTGGCACCTATATTTTCCATTTTCTGATTGATCTCAAAGGCAATACCTGCCATCTCCTCTATAGCCTCTTGAGAAAATTCAAGCTCAACCCCTTCTGTTGCCAGCAAGGCTTGATATTGCTTAAGTATGGCATTTTCAGGAATAGTCAAAATACGAATGAAATCCTCTTTGGTTAGGGGATCAAGCTCAACCCGAATAGGAAACCTTCCCTGAAGTTCAGGAATTAAGTCTGAGGGTTTGGCAATGTGAAAGGCTCCACTGGCGATAAAAAGAATATAATCTGTGCGCACCATGCCATAGCGGGTATTTACAGTTGTCCCTTCAACAATAGGGAGAAGGTCTCTCTGAACCCCTTCTCTGGATACATCAGGCCCGGCTCCCTCTCCCCGGCTGGCAACCTTGTCTATTTCATCAATAAAAATAATACCACTTGTCTCTGTGCGCTCTATGGCCTCTTTTATTACCTTATCCATATCTATCAGCTTGGAGGCCTCATCTTTAGTAAGTATTTCAAGGGCTTCTTTAACTTTCACCCGTCTCTTTTTACTCCGTAAGGGCATAAAGGTTGAAAGCATCTCTCTGAGTTGCATCTCCACCTCTTCAAGCCCTGAAGCTGCAAGGATCTCAATACTGGGTTGCTTTTCTCTGAGCTCAATATCAATTTCAACTTCCCTTTCGTTTAAGGCCCCATCTTTCAACATCCTAAGTAACTTTTCCTTGGTTTGACTATCATAACTAACCTTGGGAGAGGTCTGAGGAAGAAGATATTCCACAAGTCTTTCTTCAGCAAGTTCCCTTGCCCGGGCAAGCACCTTTTTTTCCTCTTCCTCTTTTACCATCTGAACTGCTACATAGGTAAGATCTCGGATCATGGACTCTACATCTCGCCCTACATAACCCACTTCAGTAAATTTTGTGGCCTCAACCTTGATAAAGGGGGCTTTGGCAAGGCGAGCTAACCTTCTGGCAATTTCAGTTTTCCCTACACCTGTTGGCCCAATCATTAGAATATTTTTGGGATAGACCTCCTCTTTAAGAGGCCCTTTAAGATGTCTTCGTCTCCAGCGATTTCGTAAAGCAATAGCAACAGATCTTTTGGCCCTATTCTGGCCAACAATATAACGATCAAGTTCAGCCACTATCTCCCGAGGCGTAAGTTCTGATTCTTGTTTAATCACTTAGAGCTCCTCCACGGTAATTTCAGAATTAGTGTAAATACATATTTCTCCAGCAATTTTTAAAGCCTTTTCTGCAATCTCTCTGGCTGAGAGATCTGTATAGCGGAGGAGGGCTTTGGCAGCTGCTAAAGCCATGGGAGCTCCGGAACCAATGGCTACAACTTCTTCGTCAGGCTCAACCACATCTCCTGCCCCGGAAATCAAGAGGATATTATCCTTGTCAGCAGCAATGAGAAAGGCCTCAAGGCGCCGCAAGATTTTATCAGTTCTCCAGTCTTTAGCCAACTCAACAGCAGATCTTAAAAGCTGTCCTGAATAGGTCTCTAATTTTTTTTCTAATTTTTCAAAGAGGGTCAGGGCATCAGCTGTTGCCCCTGCAAATCCAACAAGAACCAGACCTTTATAAAGGCGCCTGATCTTACGGGCCTTATGCTTTAAAATAGTATTTCCAAAGGTAACCTGACCATCACCAGCCAGAGCAACCCTTCCGTTTCTTTTCACGGCTATGACAGTTGTGCCCTCAAACATAGTTTCTATTTATAACACAAGTCCTATAAATAACAAGGTAACGAATTGCCTCATTAAAAATCTATTCGAAATTTTATCGTTACCTCGGATAAAAAATTTTTCAAATTCAATTTAGGACCTCTTTCTTAAAACTTTATGAAAAAACTGTATATCTCACTCTTCTTAAATTCACGAAAGGTAGACCTTAAGTCCCTTGGCAAAGCTTATTTTAAAGGAAAAAGGGGGTGGAAAAGTAAAGGAGCTTTACAGAGATATAAGGAGATATCAGAAAATGCTTGAAAGCGTAAATTTAAAAAAATTAATTATTCCCAGGAAAAATTGACAGTAAAAAGAGGGGGTAAAAATGATTTTATTTAGAAAAATAAATGAGGCATTACAGTCTTAAAATAAAGAAACCCCTCCCCTGGAGGGGGTAGGGGAGGGGTATTAATGTAGGGAGGGGGAGTAGGGGATTGAGAGTTTTATGGAAGTATGCCAAGAAGTTTTAAACCAAGATAACCACAACCAACCACAGCTACTCTTTTTACCCAGATGGGACTAAGTCTTTTAGCAATTCTCGGACCGATGAAACCCGCAGAAACTGCACCAATGGCCATAATAATAAAAAGGAGCACATCCGTTTGTCCAAAAAAGTAGTATCTTGATGAGGCCATAAGAGTGTTGAAAAAGATGGCAAGAAGGGAGCTTCCAACAACCACATAAATAGGAAGACCCATAATAACAGTCATAAGAGGAACTACAAAGGGACCACCACCAAAACCACCTAAACTTGAGGCCACTGCTATAATAAAGCCACCAATGGCACCCACCACCATATTTGCCTTAAACTCTTGACCCCAGAAATCTATTTTCATGATCTCACCTCCTTATTTTTGTTCTTTTCCAGCCTTGGCTGCAGCTGCCTTTTTCTTAAATTCTTCAAGAATGGCCTTTTCTTTCTTTGACTTTTCAATGTAACCAGGAGTTGTCTGCCATAACATAAGGGCTGCAAGGATGAGAAGAACTATTCCAAAAACAAATTTATATTCATCAACAGTAACAAACTGGTTTAAAAGTGGTCCAAAGAATCCACCGAGGGCCATAAAAATACCTACTGTAATTCCCAGTTTCCAGTTAATAAACCCAATTTTGCTGTAATTATAAATACCTGTAGCTTGGCTAAAAAGAACTGTAGGCATAACAGAACCTGCTACCACTCCATGGGGTATATGATAGATAAGGATCAAAAGGGGATTCAAGATAAATCCACCCCCTGCTCCCATAATTACACCAAAGGTGCAGATAGCAAGGGAAAGAATAAGGGGACCAAAAACATTGGTTGAAGTCCCAGCTACAGGAAAGTAAACCTTGGGGAAACTAACCTCACAAGTAAATTTTGCTGGATCACTCTTTACCTCTTTGTTAACTACTGCAATTACTGAATAAGCACCTGGAGGGGCATTATCAGGAAGCTTAAAAGTAGCCTCAAAGGTGCCATCCTCTTTAGTCTCAATCTTAGCTAAACTAAAGAGATTGCTTAAATCTTTCATTCTGGTCTGAAGAAGACGG
Source organism: Caldimicrobium thiodismutans (assembly GCF_001548275.1). Classification (GTDB taxonomy): domain Bacteria; phylum Desulfobacterota; class Thermodesulfobacteria; order Thermodesulfobacteriales; family Thermodesulfobacteriaceae; genus Caldimicrobium; species Caldimicrobium thiodismutans. The sequence continues at coordinate 927,038 of NZ_AP014945.1, read as the reverse complement.
GCAGATTCCTTTTTAATGTCCTTTTTGTCTGTAAGAGGAGGAAGAGGCTCTCCTCTTGATCCAATAATGGCTTTGGTAACTGTTGACTTCCAAACTTTGATTTCAGATACTATTTTAGGAGGTGTAATAAAAGCCATATCCGCATTGCTTTCCTTCATAAATTCACCAATTCTCCATTTTTTTTCCTGTTTCCATTTGGTATAAACCTCTTTTACAGGTTTTTCTTCCACCGTCCCGTTCTTGTCAATCTTTGCAACATAATCTTCTCTGATCAAAATATGATAAAAAGCTGGAATTTCTTTTGAAAGATAGAATTTATAGTCCTTTCGGTCTAAGCGAGATACCTGAACTTTTTTCTCAACAGCGGAAATTTCAATGAAGTTTACCTTCATTCCAGCTGGAATCTTTCCAGTAATCTTAATGGTGTCTCCTCCCCGGTAGGTCTGTTTGTCAAGAGCAATTTCAACCTTCTGCGGCTCTTGAGAAGGAGCTTGAGGGGCCTCTGTCACAGCAGAGGCCTTTGCACCTTCAGAAGCCTTTTTCTCCTCACTCAAAAGCCAGGAATAACTGGCTACTACAAGTAAAAGGGGAACAAAAACCCAAAGAAACCACTTAAAACCCTTACTCATATCTTCACCTCCTGCTTAAAATTTAAGGCTCACTATAAAGTAAGCAAAAATTATGCCCGAATAAATCAAAGAATTTTTAAAAATCTGAGAAAAAAACTGTTCCAAATGGAACACTTAGGTGTGCCAAAAGGCACAATAGGGATTAAAAGAAATCTTAGAAGTTTCCAAAATATAAGAAAATCTGAGATGTAGGTCTATTCCTTTTTTTGGCATGTCTTTTGAGATAAATTTTTTAAATTGCAGGAGGAGGAAGAAGAATGGGAGAACTTACTCTATGCAAAATTTTGGTGTCAACAGATGGATCAGAATATTCAAGTGGGGCAGAGAGGATAGCTTTGTATTTAAGTAAGAAATGTGGAGTCAAGACTTTTTATGTGTGTCATGTAATTTACTATAATCCTGAACATTTCACCATGGTTCCAAGAGATACTGAGACTATGCTAAGTAAGGCAAGAGCTATTTTAGATAGATTGAAAGAGCAGGCTTCTAAGGAAGGAATATCTGTTGAGGGTTTATTTCCTATGAGTGAAAGCATTGAAGCTGGCATTGCAGAATCAGCTGAGAAGATTCAGGCAGATTTAATTGTAATGGGTCGAAGGGGTATACGAGGTCTTGCTAAACATTTCATAGGAAGTGCAACTCTTGGAGTTATACCCAAGGTGAAATGTCCCGTATTAATATGTCCCCGGACAAGTGAAATTAGAGGACAAGGTATTCTCTGTGCAGTAGATGGTTCAGAGGTCTCTCTCAAAGCTTTAGAATTTGCCACTAAGTTTTCTAAGAAACTGGAATTAACTCTTTATCTTCTCTCTGTTATCACTGATAAATTTGGAGAAGATAAAGCTAAAAAGGTCTTAGATGAAGCTAAAAAGTTTACCCTCAAAGAGGGGGTTTCTTCAGAATCTCTTTTGTATAGAGGAAGCCCTTCCCAGTTAATTCTTGAAATAGCCAAACAAAAGGATCTCGATTTTATTGTTATGGGAAATAGAGGGTTAAAGGGCATGCAAAAAATAATTTTTGGAAGTGTAGCTGAAGATGTAGTCAGCAAAACTGACAGGCCAGTTTTAATTGTGAAATAAAAAAGAAGGAGGTTTTTTTATGACTGAAAAGAAAGTGGTTTATAGTCTTTGTTGCATGTGCACGGGGAGATGCCCCATAATGGTTGAAGTTGAGGGGGGAGTTATAAAACACATCTGGGGAAATCCCCATGTATTCGGGGCAAAAAGTCTTTGTCCCAGAGGTGCAGCAGGAGTTGCCTTTGAATACGACAATGAAAGACCTCAGTATCCTATGATAAGGGATGGAGAAAGAGGTTCTGGTAAATGGAGAAGGGTCTCTTGGGATGAGGCCTTGGATTTTATTGCAGATAAATTAAAAACTATTATAGAAAATTATGGAGCTAAGGCTATTGCTTTAAGTGATAGAGGAGGGCCTCATACAGAGCTTCAAAAACTCTTTCTTAGATCTATAGGATCTCCTAACTATTTTACCCATCATGCTACCTGTTCCAACTCTGTGCATAATGCCCATATGAGTGTGGCAGGGCATGCCAGAAACACCGTGGGATATGATTATAAAAACTGTAAATATATGGTTGTCTTTGGAAGAAATCTCCTTGAAAGTCTGATTACAGGAGAGGCAAGAAATGTTATAGAGATGATAAATTCAGGCGGAAAGATGGTTTATATTGATGTGCGCTGGAACTATACTGCATCAAAGGCTTATAAGTTTTTTATTATTAATCCTGGAACGGATTATGCCTTGGCTTTAGCTTTAATAAATGTTATTTTGAATCAGCATCTTTATGATGCAGATTTTGTAAATAAATATGTAGTTGGTCTTGACTACTTGAGAAGCTTCATTCAGCCTTATACTCCTGAATGGGCTGAAAAGGAGACTGGAATTCCAGCTGAGGAGATAAGAAAGATTGCTTATGAGGCAGCTGATGCTAAGCCTTCAGTGATTTTTCATCCAGGATGGATGACCGCATGGAATTCTCAGGATTTCCATTTTAGAAGGGCTATATATATTCTCAATGCCCTTATGGGAAGTTATGAGGCCAAGGGTGGAATTGTAATTTCTAAGGGAGCAGGAGATGCAGGAGTTAAAATCAAACAACCAACTTCTATTGCCCCTAAGGTTACTGAAGAGCGCTGTGATGGAGCAGGAATCAAGTATCCATGGATAAGGGCTCAGTGGGGGATGCTTCAGGTTTTACCAGAAGTAATTGAAACTGGTGAGCCCTATCCAGTAAAGGCCTATATTGCTATGAGGCACGATCCCCTTGCCTCTATGCCAGATCCTGAGGTCTGGATTAAGGCCTTTGATAAACTTGATTTAGTGGTTGCCATTGATGTGAACTGGAGCTGGACTGCCTGGTATGCCGATGTGATCTTACCAGAGGCTACCTATCTTGAGAGAACAGATAATATTTTGGTTAGAAAGGGGCTAAAACCACAGCTTGCTTTAAGACAGAAGGTAATTGAACCCAGATTTGACGCAAAAAGTAGATTTCAAATTTTTAAAGCTCTGGCAGAAAGACTTGGTAAGGGTGAATATTTTCCTTGGAAAGATGAAATTGAAATGGTTAACTGGCAGCTTGAAGGAACAGGCTTTACCTTTGAAGATTTTAGTAAAAAAGGGATCATTGATTTAACCAAGGATCCCATCTGGTATGACAGAAATAATCTTAAATTCAATACCCCTTCAGGTAAAATTGAGGCCTATTCGGAGTTTTTGGAAAAGGCAGGAGTTCCCTCTCTTGCTCCTTATGAAAGGCCAGAGTCACCTCCAGAGGGTATGCTCAGGCTTGTTAGTGGAAAGGTGGCCCTTCATACCCAAGGAAGAACCACAAGTAATAATCCTTATCTAAATGAAATTTATCCAGAAAATCACCTTTACATTCATCCTGAGGCTTCCAAAAAATTTGGAGTGAAAGATGGGGATCTCGTTGAGGTCTCTTCAAATGGAGTCTCTGAAAAGATAAGAGTTAGGGTTTCACCTTATGTTCATCCTGAGGTGGCTTTTATGCTGCATGGCTTTGGAGATCCTGTTCCAGTTAGAACCCGGTCTTTTGGAAGGGGTGCAAGTGATGTGCGTCTGATGAAAGAGAAGCTTAAAGTTACTGTAGGTGGAAATTGTCCTCTTTTTGAAACCTTTGTGAAAATTAATAAAATTTAGCCTGGAGGGTAAAGATGAGCGAATATGTGATAACTCAGAACCAAAGAAAATGTATTGGTTGCCTTGCCTGTGTGGTTCATTGTAAGGTTGAGAATAATTTGCCAATTGGTCCAAGGTTTTGTGATATTCTACCTGTTGGACCAAAGGATGTAAATGGGATTCCAAGAATTTATTTTGTTTATATGAATTGTTTTCACTGTGAGGATGCCTTTTGTGTGAGGGCTTGCCCAACAGGAGCAATGACAAGAAGGGAAAAAGATGGAATTGTCTATGTGAGGGATGAGCTTTGTATTGGGTGTAAGTCCTGTATGAAGGCCTGTCCCTGGGGGATTCCCCAGTGGAATCCTGAAACAGGAAAGGTTTTTAAGTGTCATCTCTGTATGCATCGCCTTGATAGAGGCGAGAAGCCTGCCTGTGTTGAGGGATGCACAACTTCTTGTCTTTCCTTTGTTCTTCCCGAGGAAGCTACAAGAAAGACAAGGGAGCAATATGCTCAAAAAATTGTAGAAAATCTAAAAGCCCTTCTCTGGTAGAAGAAATCAAGGAGAAAATTATGGAGCTTTTTCTTGGTAAACTTGATGACTTAATAAACTGGGCAAGGGCAGGGTCTCTCTGGCCTGTTACCTTTGGGCTTGCCTGTTGTGCTATTGAGATGATGGCCTCTGGTGCTGCACGAAATGATCTTGACAGGTTTGGAATAATCTTTAGAGCCTCTCCCCGACAGTCCGATTGCTTAATTGTTGCTGGAACTGTCACCTATAAGATGGCTCCCATTTTAAGAAGGGTGTATGACCAGATGAGTCATCCCAGATGGGTGGTTGCCATGGGAAGCTGTGCCTGTTCAGGAGGAGTATTTAGAACTTATTCTACCGTTCAGGGAGTTGATGAGATAGTTCCTGTAGATATTTATGTGCCTGGATGCCCACCAAGGCCTGAAGCCCTGATTGAAGGCCTTCTTGAATTGAGAAAAATGCTTCGCGAGGAGAAAAGAACCTGGGGCCCTTATGCGAGAAAAGAACTCAGCTTATAAAGAGCTTACCTATTCTGTTGAAGATCCCTTTTTCTCTCCCTTTGAAATTCAAATGGGGCCTCAGCACCCTTCAACACACGGGGTGCTGAAATTAAGGCTTGTTCTTGAAGGAGAAAAGATCGTTGATCTTGAACCAGTTGTAGGTTTTCTTCATCGGGGTCTTGAGAAACTTGCTGAAAATCTGAATTATGCCCAGGTTTTACCTCTTACAGACAGATTAGATTATATCTCTGCCATGAACAATAATACGGGATATGCCCTTGCAGTAGAAAGACTTCTCGGAATTGAGCCTCCACCACGGGGAAAATATCTGCGCACCATGGTTTGTGAACTTGCAAGAATTGCCAGCCATCTTCTTTGGCTTGCAACCCATGCTTTAGATATCGGAGCTATGACTGTTTTTCTTTATTGTTTCCGTGAAAGGGAGATGACTCTCAATTTCTTTGAAAAAATCTGCGGAGCAAGGCTTACAGTTAGCTATCCAAGAATTGGTGGAGTTAGACTGGATGTGGAGGAATCAGTGCTTGAGGAAATTTATAACTTTATTCCTTATATGTATTCAAAGATTGAGGAATATGAAGGGCTTCTCTCGGAAAATAGAATCTGGCTTGATAGAACCAAAGGAGTGGGTGTTATTTCAGGGGATGAGGCTTTGGCTTATGGTTTGACCGGCCCCTCCCTTAGAGGTTCTGGCATCCCCTATGATATAAGAAAGCATTTTCCCTATGATGCCTATCCCGAGGTGGAATTTGAAATTCCTGTGGGTAAAAATGGAGATACCTATGATAGATACTGGGTGAGGCTTCAAGAGATGAGGCAATCTTTAAAAATTATCAAACAGTGTATTGAAAAGATGCCGGAAGGACCTGTTTGTGCAGAACTTTCCCCTGATCTTGATATGCCCCTTTACAAGAGGGCTTTTAAAGCAGAAGCCTTGGGAGAAAGCACCCTTATTGCCTTTTTGAATGAGGGAGGTGAAATTGTTCCCAAAGGAGAACTTTACTCTGCTGTTGAAGGGGCAAAGGGGGAGCTTGGCTTTTATCTTGTGAGTGATGGATCAGGAAGACCATATAGACTTCACATAAGAGCCCCATCTTTTATTCACATTTCTGCTCTAAAAAAATTAACTCAAGATCATTTTCTTGCTGATTTGGTAACTATAATAGGAACTCTTGATATTGTTATGGGAGAGTGCGATAGATGAGAAGGGATCCTAAATATCTTATCTTTAAAGATCTCCTTGGTGGGCTTTTAATTACCCTTAAGACCTTTTTTAAAAAACCTGTAACTGTTCAGTATCCAAGAGAAAGAGTAACGGTATATCCCTCCTTTAGAGGAAGACATGCTTTGGTGAGGGATCCTGAAACAGGAACTGCAAGATGTGTGGCCTGTTTGAAGTGTGTTCAGGTATGCCCTTCAAGATGTATTGAGGTGAGGTATGAAGTAGACCCTGAGACTGGGGCAAGAAAAATGCTTGAATATAATCTCCATGCTTTAAGATGCATTTATTGTGGGTATTGTGAAGAGGTTTGTCCTGTTGGAGCTATAGTTTTAACCGAATGGTTTGAATATTCTTCAAGGGATAGAGCAGGGCTTATCTTTGATAAAGAAAGGCTTCTTAAAAACTGGGATGAATTTATAGAGAAATATCCTGAAAAGGTATATACCAATAAATTCTGGAACCTTAAAGGAATACCTGAGATTTTAAAACCTGCTCCAAAAAGAGAAGGAATTCTGATAAAGGTGAGGGATTAAGAAATGGAAAGGCCGGATTACTTTATTCCCTCAGGTTATCTCCCTATTTTGGTTATGCTAATTGTTGCTTTTATTTTTGGTATGGGTGGACTTATTTTTGGAGCCCTTGTAAGACCTAAATTTTATTATTCTCTCAAGCTTATTCCCTATGAATGTGGAAATGAGCCAACTGGTCTTCCCTGGCAGAGAATAACCATTAGATACTTTCCTATAGCCATTCTTTTTGCAGTTTTTGATGTAGAAGTGGGTTTGCTTTATGCCTGGTGTTATGGTTTTTCGGAGCTAAGTTTTTCTGGTTTCTCAATTATGCTTCTTTTTTTGATTATTATTTTTGCTGGCTTCTTTTATGATTTAAAGAAAGGGCTTCTTGACTGGCAGAAAGGCTTATGAAAGATAAACTTTCAGAAATTCTTAAAGAAATTGAAGAAACCTTTAGAGAAGCCCTCTGGGAAAGGGGAGAATTTAGAGGTCAAACCTATTTAATTATTAGATCCAGGGAGATTCTCAAGGATCTTATAAGATTCCTGAAAGATAAAGGTTTTAATCACTTGCAAACCCTAACTGCTGTTGATTATATCAATCTTAGAAAAAATCCCCGTTTTGAAGTGGTTTATGAGCTTTACAATCTAAATGAGCGTATAGCCTTAAGATTGAGGGTTCAGGTTCCTGAAGAGGATCTCTCCCTTGAAAGTATTACAGATTTATTTCCAGGGGCAAATTTTCTTGAAAGGGAAGTTTTTGATCTTTTTGGAATTATCTTTAAGGGGCATCCCAATCTTAAAAGAATACTTCTTCCAGAGAACTGGAAAGGGCATCCCCTTAGAAAGGACTATCCCCTTGAGCCAGAAGAAAAACCTGAAGATTTTATAAAGCTTAAAGAATTGAAGAAGAGGTTAGAGGAATATGGGATTAAATGAGGGGCTTTTTTGGACCCTTTTGATCACTCTGGTGAAGATCGCAGTAGTCTTAGGGATAGTCTTGCTTCATGCAGCTTACACTGTTTATGCTGAGAGAAAGATAATAGGTAGGATGCAGGCTCGTCTTGGACCTACGGAAGTAGGTCCCTATGGACTTTTGCAGCCCATAGCGGATCTTGTGAAACTTCTCTTTAAAGAAGATATTATTCCTCGGGAAGCACATAGAGTTATCTTTCAGGTGGCTCCCCTTTTGGTTCTTATTTTTGCCATTACCAATTTAAGTGTTATTCCCTTTCATCCTTCCTTTTATATTGCGGATGTAAATTTAGGTGTGCTTGTAATTCTTGCCTTTGCTGGCCTTGGGACTTATGGAATAATCCTTGCAGGATACTCCTCAGGTTCAAGATATTCCCTTCTTGGAGGCTTACGATCTGCAGCCCAGATTTTAAGTTATGAAATACCTCTGGGTTTAAGTCTTGCAGGGGTTATTCTCTATGCAGAATCTTTTAAACTTCAGGACATTGTAGCATCTCAGGCCAGTTCCCTTTTTGGAATGAATGCTATTCCCCAGCTTCTCGGTTTTATAGTGTTTCTAATTTGTGCTTTTGCTGAAACCAATAGAGCCCCCTTTGATCTTCCTGAGGCAGAAAGTGAGCTTGTTGCTGGATATATCACAGAATATTCGGGTTTTAGAATGGGAATCTTTTTTCTTGGGGAATACATCTCTATGTATGTTATGGCCCTTTTAATAAGTCTTTGTTATTTGGGTGGGTGGACCCTTCCTTTCTGGTTAACAGGGCTTCTTCCCTTTTTAAAGGGTATCCCGCCAATACTTATTCTGATTGTAAAGGTCTATTTCATTATTTTCCTTTATATATGGGTTAGGGCTACTTTTCCCAGATATCGATTTGACCAGCTTATGAATATGAGCTGGAAAGTTTTAATACCTCTTTCCCTGATAAATTTTATCTGGATAGCCATACTTAAGTGGGGTATGCTAAGATGATAGAAAGAGGAATTGCTCTTTTAATCTTAACAGGTCTTTTCTTTATTTTTACTTTTTTTACCTTTTTTTTCAGACATCTTGTGTATCAGTTTTTGTGTATCCTTGTTCTTATGGTTCTTCATGGAGTTCTTTATCTTTATCTCAATGCTGAATTTCTGGCAGCTATTCAGGTGATAGTTTATGCAGGGGCAATTCTTGTTATGTTTCTTTTTACTCTCTTTCTTTTCCCTGAAGAGGAATTAAAAGACCTTAAAGGGGATTTTAAAAGGATAAAATACACTTCCTTTTTGCCCATAGCTATTTTTATTTGTTTGCTCTTTTTGGTTCTGGTAAAGGGAATTCCAGAAAGTTATTCTCCTCTCAAAATTTATTTTGATTTGAAGGAAATGAGTGTTCTTCTCTTTAATGAGTATTGGATGGCGATTTTTCTTCTTGCCTTTATTTTAAGTTTTCCCATGGTTGCCCTTTATGTCTTTTTTAAAAAGGAGGAAGAAAGTGGAGATTCTTAGAGTCTTTGCCTCAGAATATCCCTTTTATGTAATTTCAGGACTTCTTATTTTTCTTGGAATAGGGTTATTTATTCTCAAAAGAAATTTACTTGTTGCCATTCTTGCCCTTGAAGTAGTATTTAATGGAATAAACCTTCTTTTTGTTACAGCAAGTCATTATTTCGGAGATCCAAAGGGAAAAATGATTGTTCTTTTAACCCTTGCCATTGCAGCAGGTTCTTTTGCCATAGGTTTAATTCTTGTGGTCAATTATTATCGGCTTACAAAGACTCTCTCTATGGAAAAATTAACGCTATTAGGGGAAAAGGATGAAGAGTGAGGTTTTTTTTCCTATTGGAGCCATTCTTGTTTCAGCCCTTGCAGTTCCCTTAATCATTTATTTTGGAGAAAAAAGACCTAATCATAGAGAGGCAGTCTCTGTTATTGCAGGGATTTTGAAATTTTTATTTGTGCTTGCCCTTGTCCCCATTGTTCTTGAAAAGAAAAGTTATACCATTGAAATTCTTAAAATCTATGAGGGTATCTCCATAAAACTTCTTATTGATCCCTTAGGAGTCCTTTTTGCTCTTGGGGCCTCCTTTCTTTGGATTTTAACTACTTTTTATTCCATAGGTTATATGAGAGGAACTCATGCTATAAGGCAGACCCGTTATTTTGTAGCCTTTGCCCTTTCCCTTACAGCCACCATGGGAGTTGCCTTTTCCGGAAATCTTCTCACCCTTTTCCTCTTTTATGAGCTTATGTCTATTATCACCTATCCCCTTGTGGCACATAAGGAAGATGAAGAGTCCCTTGAGGGAGCAAGAAAATATGTAATTTACCTTCTTGGAACTGCAAAACTTTTCTTAATTCCAGCTATGGCAATAACTTATTATGTCTCCGGAACCCTTGATTACGCAGAAAAGGGAATCTTTACTCAGGAGATGTTAACAGGGCATAAACTTGCTTTACAGATAGCTCTTATTTTATTTCTTTATGGCTATAACAAGTGTGCTATTATGCCCCTTCACAGCTGGCTTCCTTCTGCCATGGTTGCTCCAACTCCTGTTTCAGCCCTTCTTCATGCTGTTGCCGTAGTAAAAACAGGAGCCTTTTCCAATGTGAGGGTTCTCTTAAATATCTTTGGAAAGGAGGGTATCCTTGCTCTTGGATTACAGGAATTTATTCTTTTTATTACCGCTGCTACCATACTTATTGCTTCAGCCATTGCCTTAACTCGCCAGAACTTTAAAGCAAGGCTTGCCTTTTCAACAGTAAGCCAGCTTTCCTATATTGTTTTTGGAACAGCCCTTTTTCATCCTTTATCTGTAATAGGAGGTATCCTTCATATTACTGCCCATGCCTTTTCAAAAATAACTCTCTTTTTCTCAGCAGGCTCGGTCTATGTCTCAACCCATTACACTGAGATTCCTCAATTGAATGGTCTTGCAAGGAAGATGCCCCTTACTTTTACTGCCTTTTTCCTTGCCAGTCTGAGTATAGTTGGGGTTCCTGGATTTATAGGATTCTGGAGTAAATTTTACCTTATTTCTGGATCTCTTGAAGCAGGTCTTTTTCTTGGGGCTTTGGTGTTTCTTTTAAGTTCCTTTTTAAATGCGGCCTATTTTCTTCCTATTGTTTTCAGGGCTCTTCTTAAAGAACCCTATCAACCTAAGGATATCCACCATTACACTCCCTATGAAAAAGTGGTTGAAAATTACTTCTGTGCCATTCCCCTTTTTATAACAGCCCTTTTAACCCTAATTCTTGCGTTAAAAATTGATGTGCTCTATCAACTTCTAAAACTCATTGAGGTGCTCTATGTGGGGTAAAATTGACAAACCTAATTTTCTCAAGGCTCTAATAGTGGTAGTTATAGCCTTTTTGCTTTCAATGGTGGGAGAATTTTATTTTCACGAAGAAAAGCATTTTGCCTTTGAAAAAATTCCCTTTTTTGAGGGAATTTTTGGAATCCTTGGGGCGCTTTTTCTCTTTATAGTGGTAAAGATTGTTGGGCTTCTGGTTTCAAAGAAGGAGGAAGACTATGATAGATATTATACCTCCTAATCTTTTGGCCCTTTTGATTGGCCCTTTTATTTACTTTTTTTATCGGAAGAGTCTGAATTATCTTGCCCTTTTCACTGCCCTTTTAACCTTCTTTATAATTACCCAGCTTGATCCAGGAATTTATGGTGGCTTCAAAATCCTTGATTATGAATTTCTTATAAAAGTTGATAAACTTTCACTTTTTTTTGCTTATGTATTCAGTCTCATTGGTTTTATAGGGCTGCTGTATGCCTTACATGTGGAAGATCGTCTGCAGATAAGTGCAGGTCTTCTTTACATGGCCTGTGCTGTAGGAGTTGCCTTTGCCTATGATTGGTTATCTTATTATCTTTTCTGGGAAGGGCTTGCAGTTTTTGCTGTTCTTCTTGTTATTTCTGCAAGAACCCGTGAAGCCTATTTTTCCTCTATAAGATATATACTTGTTCATGCGGTAAGTGGTTTGTCTTTGCTTCTTGGAATATTATTTCTCTGGTATTACCAAGGAATAACTACTGTAGAGAATCTCCGTTCTCTAAGTTATTCTTTACCCTATTTTTTAATTCTTTTTGCCTTTGTGATTAATGCTGCGGTTCCACCTTTAAATGCCTGGCTTCCTGATGCCTATCCCAATTCAACTATTTATGGTTCTGTCTTTCTTAGTGCCTTTACCACCAAGAGTGCGGTTTATGCACTGGTAAGGGTGTTTCCAGGGGAATATATATTGGCTATTGCTGGAGCCATTATGGCTTTTTATGGAGTTGTTTACGCAACCCTTGAAAATAATCCAAGAAGGCTTCTTTCCTATCATATTATCAGTCAGGTTGGTTTTATGGTGTGCGGAGCAGGGCTTGGAAGCACTTTGGCATTAAATGGGGCCTCAGCCCATGCCTTTGCCCACATTATATATAAAGGCCTTCTTTTTATGTCTGCAGGTGCAGTCATTTTTGCAACTGGCCTTGAGAGAATCCATCTCCTTGGTGGCTTTGCTAAGAAGAATCCCTGGATAGCGCTCTACTTCTTTGTAGGTGCCCTTTCTATCTCAGGAGTTCCCCTAACCAGTGGTTTTGTCTCAAAGGGTATTACCATTTACGCTTCCACCCTTATTCATCGCCCCTTTGAATATATCCTTATGGAACTTGCCTCCATAGGAACCTTCTTCAGCATTGTCCTTAAAATGGGTTATTATATCTTTTTCGGAAAAGAAGGATCTTATGAAATAAAGCCCCTTCCCTGGAATATGCATCTTGCCATGATTATTGCCTCTCTTTTATGTATTCTTATTGGGATTTTCCCTGGAATTTACTATCAGTTTTTACCCTATCCAATTCATTATGAGCCCTATACCTATCAACATACCATAGGAGTAATTTCTCTCTTTTCCTGTGTGGCACTGGTATTTTTTGCTGTTCGCTCATATATTGCTCCCAAACCAAAGATTAATCTTGATACGGATTGGTTTTACATAACCCTTGGGAAGCAGATTTACAGAGGCCTGCATAGAATTTTAGAACCCATAGAATATAAATATGTAGGAGAATTTTATAAGCCTCTTGTGGATAGGTTTTTGGTTGCCATAAGGAATCTTTTATGTGCCTTTAATGACGGGCTTCTTTTTAGTCTAAATCGCTCTCTTCCAGAAAGTATTTATATCTTTTCCCAAAAAAAGGCCCGTATCTTTGATGGAAACCTTATTAAGTATATCCAGATCTTTGTTTTAGCCATTATTTTCTTTTATCTTTTAGGCCTAATTAGTTCTTGAGGGGTATGGGCTATGATGTTTAAAGAGTTTATTCTTTTATCTCTCTTGGGATTTCTTTTTTCTTTCTTCATCCTGAAAGATAAGGAAAGGGATTACCTCTGGTTTACAAGGATTTTTATAGTTTTTATGACTCTTTTGATAATCCCTGACATCCTCTCTGCCCTGAGGGGCACTTTTTTAGAATATATTTATTTTAAAGATTTTGGCTTTCTTCTTAAATTCCGACTTGATCAGGCCTCCTTAGTTTTTCTCTGGCTAAATTTACTTCTTTATCTTTTTTTATATTTTTTTGTGCAATCTGAGTTTAAGGGCCATCTTTTTAATGGACTTATGCTTATGCTTTTCTGTGTAAATAATCTTTTTTTTCTTTCTGGAGATACTTTAACCTTTTTTATCTTCTGGGAGGCCATGTTAATTCCTGCAACTTTACTTCTCTGGTATTTTTCCAAAGAAAGCCCAAAAAGAATAGCTCTGGAATTTTTGATTTATAATTTTGGTTTTAGTATCTTTTTATTACTGGGAATACTTTTTCTTTACAAATACAACCAATCCTTTGAATTTAAGCTTGGTGGTCTTTATGAGGCCAAATGGATAGCGAGTCTTCTCTACATAGGCATCATGGTAAAAACTCCTGTCTTTCCCCTTCATGGGTGGCTTCTGAATACTTACTATAATCTTCCAAGCCCTGTTACGGCAATTTTTTCAGGTATTTTGAGTAAGTATGCTCTTTATGGATTTTACAGATTTTACCAAAAGGCTTCTCTATCTTTAGAGATCTTTCTTTTTTTAACTATCTTTTCAGCACTTTATGCGGGTTATATTGCTTGGTCAAATAGAGATATTAAAAAGATTTTCACTTATATGAGTATGAGCCATCTTAATGTTATGCTTGCAGGATCTTTAGCTATGCTTCCTTATGTTTCTCCTTTTCTTATTGTTCCCTTTGGTCTTTTTCATGGATTTCTTGCCTTTGCCCTCTTTATCTATGTTTATCATATGGAGAGGACCTCAGGTAATCTCTTTATTGATGAGTATGGAGCTCTTACTCTTACTAAGCCAATTTTTACCTTCTTTTTTACTACCTTTCTTCTCGTTCTTTCTGGGTTCCCCCTTTTTGGATATTTTTATCTTGAATTTGCCATGTTAAGCTTTGTATTCAAATTTTCCCTGCTTTTTGGTTTTCTATTAAGCCTTGGAATAGCGGTAAATTTAATATATAAAGCTATTGTTTTTTACAGGTTAATTTTTATAAAAAAAGAAGGTCCTGGAAGTAAAACATTAAAAGATCTTTCTCCTTCCTACACCTTTTTCAGTGTTCTAATTTTTCTTATTGTGATTTTCTTAACTTTCTATCTTTCCTGGCTCATAAAGTTTCTCCAAGGGGGAGGTGTGTAAATGGAAGTTTGGAGAAGTTATTTGCCAGAAATTTTTTTAGCTTGTGCTTCTCTTGGTATACTAATTCTAAATTCCCTTTTGATCAAAAAAAATCTTTATAGATATTTGGGCTTTCTCTTTGTCTTCATTTTGGCTTTCTTTTTACTTCTTAATTCCTTTTCTATAGAAGTTTTGAAAACTGATCTTTCCTCTCATCTGTTGAGCACAAAAGCCCATTTTCTCTTTCGGATAGTTTTTTTAGGCCTTGGTGTAGTTCTTTATTTCTCTCTTTATAATTTTTTCCTTAAAGAGCGGTATCTTAACGAATATTCCTTTTTTCTTGGGACCTCCTTTGCTTTTTTATCTCTCATAGCCTCTTCTCAAAATCTCTTGATGGCCTTTATATTGATGGAGGCTATTTCCTTTAGTTTTTATCTTTTGATCAGCTTTTATAAGAGGGAGCTTCTTTCAATTGAAGCAGGCCTTAAATATTTCTTTCTTGGAACGCTCTCTTCTATCTTTTTCTTTACAGGGCTTTTTTTGATTTACTATGCTACTCTTGAGATAAATCTCTTTCAAACCCTAAGTAAATTAACCCAGCTTAACAGGACGATTTATTTTCTTTTAGGCCTTATCCTAATTTTTTCTTCCCTTGCTTTTAAGCTTGGGGCATCTCCCTTTCATTTTTGGCTTCCAGAGATATACCAGGGAAGTCCCCTCCCAGTTTTTCCCCTGCTTGCAGTTTTTTCTAAACTTGGTTTTGCCCTTTTTTTGAGCAATCTTTTCTTGGTCTTATTTAAGACGGGGTTTTTTTCCCTCCCAACTTTTTCAACTTTTAAAAGCCTTTTTTATATAATTTCCCTTTTATCCATGATACTTGGAAATCTTCTGGCCTTAAAACAAAAGGAGGTTAAAAGATTACTGGCCTATTCATCCATTTCTCACATGGGCTATTTATTAACTCTCTTTGCTATACCCTTGGCTGATACAAATTTTAAGCTCTTTTATGGCTATCTCTTTATTTATTCTTTAACCAATTTAGGAATTATTCTTGGATTCTTTCTTATTGTTGATCATAAAGAGATAAAAATCCCTATTGATAGCCTTGGGAACAGATTAAAAGATGTCAGTTTTCCCCTTCTTTTGAGTTTTCTGATTCTCCTATTTTCACTTGCTGGCCTTCCACCAAGTGCTGGCTTTATAACCAAACTTTTCTTACTCCTTCAGCTTGTTAAAGAGGGAGCCTATTTTCTTGCATTAGTTTTCCTTTTAGCTTCCATTCTCTCTCTTTATTATTACTTTAGATTGATAGCTCCGGTGTTATCTGTTTTAAAGGAAGATTCATTAAATCTGAACAATAGGAAAATTAACTTGTATGAAATATTTATGCTATTGATTTTGGTGTTGCTCAGTTTTTATCTCTTCTTCTCAACCTTTAAGCCAACTCTTATCTTTTTCTTTAATTAGGCCATATTTTTTCATCTTATTAATGAGCTGTTTCCTTGAGATGCCCAGATGTTCAGCTGTTCTGGTTTGATTCCAGTTGTATTTTTTTAAAGCTTGTAATACGAGTTCCCTTTCAAATTCCTTTAAGTTTACCACTTCATTAATATCCATCAATTCTCTTGAATGCATGGATTTCTCATGACTTTTTAATATACCTTCAGGCAAAACCTCCTCTGTTAAATATCCTGATGGTGAAAGGATTAAGGCTCTCTCAATGATATTTATTAGTTCTCTTACATTACCTGGCCATTGATATTTGAGGAGAGATTCCATAAAACCTTTAGAGAAACCTTTAAAGTCTCTATTAAGCTCATGTGCTTTTACTTTAACAAAATGCTCAACCAAGAGAGGTATATCATCGGGTCTCTCTCTGAGGGGAGGAATTTCCAGGATTAAGGTATTTAGACGAAAATAAAGGTCAGATCGGAAATTACCAGATCTCACTTCCTCTTCTAAATCTCTATTAGTAGCTGCAATTATTCGCACATCTGCTTTTAAAATTTTGGTTCCTCCCACTCGCATAAAGGTCTTTTCTTGAATAAATCTTAAAAACTTTTTCTGGAGCGGCAAGGGTAGTTCCCCAATCTCATCAATAAAAAGGGTTCCTCCATCGGCAAGTTCAACAAGACCCTTTTTGGATCCAACTGCTCCGGTAAAGGCTCCTTTTTCATATCCAAATACTTCACTTTCAAAGATAGTTTCCTGAAGGGTTGTGCAATCAAGAATAATAAAAGGACCTTTTCTTCTGGGAGAAAGCTGATGAATAATTCGGGCAAGGAGCTCCTTGCCTGTCCCTGTCTCTCCAACAATTAGGACATTACAATGGGTTTCCGCAATAGTGGGTAAAAAACTTTTTATTTTCTGAATACTTATATTTTTTCCTACAAAACGATTTATCGTATCCTGGTATATTTCTTTATTATCTCTTTCTGCCCCCCCAATTTCAGCTATCAATTTGCAAATACACTCTTTATCTAAGTCCTTAGTTAAATAATGATAGGCTCCATCTTTAAGTAATTTTATAGCAAGCTCCACATTTTCTGGACCATTGGCAATTAAAACATGCGCATTGGAATTTAAGGCCTTGATTTCTTTTATCAGCCCTTCCACACTCTCCTGATAACTTTCGTAGTCAATGACCACCAAGTTGGTCTCATGACTGTTCAAGATTGTCTTTAGCTCTCTGGGAGCAAGGTCTTTAAAAATATAAAACTCAATCTTTCTTTTTGGAAAGAGTTCCTCCAAACACATATAAATCTGGCAATCTTCTCTTTTAGTAAATACTAAAAGTTTCATATATTCTCAAATTTAAGCTTTAGACCTTCAAAATTCTCAAGAAAGATTTCAAGAAAGGCCAGGTTTAGGGGTATTTTATACCCATTAGGTTCAAAATACACTAAACAATCAGGATATTCAAGAATAAGGCGTAATGGAAGACCTTTTTCTTGTTCTTCTATCTCTTTTATAGAATCTCTTATTCTCAGGAGGTTTTCCTCTGTAATTAGGGTATGTTCTATGTGAAGTTTCATTATACCCTCTATGAAAAAACTTAAATCTTCAAAGGGTTTAAGCTCTTCAACTAAAAAGGTAAAGTTATCCTCTTCATTATCTATATAACCTTTAAACCACAAAAGAGCTGATTCTTTGAGAAGGTTCATATATTCCCTGTAAACTTCAGGAAAAAGTAAGGCTTTAAGTTTGGAAAATTCGTCTTCTAAGTTTAAAAGAGCCATTTTGTTTCCACTTCTTGTATTTTTAAGTTTTATCTCTGAGATCAAGGCACAAAGAATAATTTTTCCACCGTTTTTTAATTCTTTTACATTATCCAGATGAAAGGGTGTAAAGATTTCTACTATAGGACGGAATCTTCTCAAAGGATGATCTGAAAGATAAAAACCTAAGGCCTCTTTTTCAAAGTTAAGTTTTTCCTCAGGGCTCCATTCAGGAGCCTCTTCAAGCCTCAAAGTTGCAGATAGGTTTAGGTTTAAAAGGTTATTTTGTCCAAAAAGAGAGCCAGCTTTACTCTCTTGAGTAAACCCAAGTATCCTATGAAGATTAGCCAGCAACTTTGCCCTTACAGGCTCTATGCTGTCAAAGGCTCCAGCCTTAATAAGGGTCTCAATGGTCTTACGATTTACCTTCTGTGTATCTATCTTTTGACAAAAATCAATAAAATCCTTATACGGTCTTTTACGGATGATTTCTTGAACAGCCTCTTCTCCAACATTTTTAACTGCTTGTAGGCCAATTCTTATAGCAGATTTTTCAACTGAAAATCCTGCTGAACTTAAATTAATTTCTGGAGGAAGTATGGGGATACCCATTTTTTCAGCCAAAGAAAGGTATTTACTTACCTCTTCACTCTTATTTATTTCGTAAGTAAGAATAGAGGCTAAAAAATAGACTGGGTAATGAGCCTTAAGATAGGCAGTTTGATAAGAAAGAAGGGCATAGGCTGCGGAATGGCTTTTATTAAAACCATATTCTGCAAACTTTTCCATCAATTCAAAGACCTTTTCAGCAACTTCTCTTGGGATCCCTCTCTCTATAGAGCGCTCCACAAAGTCATTTTTTAGTCTCTGCATGAGCTCTTTGTCCTTTTTACCCATAGCGCGCCGTAGAAGATCTGCCTCACCAAGGGAGTATCCAGCAAAGGCTCTGGCTATCTCCATCACCTGTTCCTGATAAACAATAACCCCATAAGTTTCTTTCAAAATGGGTTCCAGCAAAGGATGAAGATATTCTGGTTTGCGTCTTCCGTGTTTTGTTTCTATGTATTGCTCAACAAGACCACCTTCAAGAGGCCCAGGCCTGTATAAAGCAAGAACAGCAATAAGGTCATTAAAATCTGTTGGTCTAAGCCTTCTTAGTAAATCTTTCATTCCCTCAGATTCTAATTGGAAGACACCATCTGTTTCTCCCTCCTGAAGGAGCTTAAAGGTTTTTGGATCATCAAGGGGAAGGGAGTTTAAATCAAGGTCAATGCTTTCGTACTCCTTTAAGGCCTTTAAGGTATTATCAATGATGGTTAGGGTCTTTAATCCCAAAAAATCAAATTTAATCAACCCAAGGGCCTCACAGGCCTTCATATCAAACTGGGCTACCCTATCTCCTTCTTCAATTTTCATTAAAGGCGTAATTTCTTCAAGGGGTAAAGAGCTTATCAAAACTCCAGCTGCATGTTGACTGGCATGTCTTGGGAGACCCTCAAGCTTAAGAGCTAAGGTAAAAAGTTCCCTGATCTTTTCGTTTTTTTCCATCAATTCCTTAAGCTCCGGTCTTTCCACTTCTTTAAAGAGTTTGACCTCCGGTCCAGCTGAAATCATTTTAGCAATAGGATCAATCTCCTTGGGTTTAAATCCAAGGGCTCTACCTACATCTCTTATAACCTGACGGGCCTTCATCTGACCAAAGGTTGCAATCTTTGAAATGTGGCTTTCCCCATAGGTCTTGGCTACATATTCAATGACCCTGTCTCTACCCTCCATGCAAAAATCTACATCAATATCTGGAAGACTGGGTCTTTCTTTATTGAGGAAACGCTCAAAAAGAAGTCCATATCTCAAGGGATCAAGATTTGTTATTCCAAGGGCATAACTTGTGAGTGCTCCAGCTGCAGAACCTCTTCCAGGCCCAACAGGTATTCCCTGAGATTTGGCCCACTCACAAAAATCCGCAACTATCAGAAAATATCCTGCATAGCCCTTTTCCACAATCACCTCAAGCTCCATCTCTAAACGATCCCAGTATGCCCTTTCTTCAGTAAAAAGAAGTTTCTTTTCCTTGAGTTCCTTAAGTCTTTTAGAAAGTCCCTCTCTTGCCTTTTGAATGAAATAATCTACCTCAGTCACTCCCTCTGGAATTCTTGCCTT